>CANQSS010000001.1 GCA_947626545.1 uncultured Akkermansia sp.
CTCATCAACCAAGGCACCGGAGAACAGCTGCTTGCCGTCCAGATCCTCCATGCGGAGTCCCGTCAGGTCGATCTTCAGCGTGCCGCTCTCCGCAGCCAGACCCGTCAGCGTGAGCTCGGTGAGCTTGCCGCTCACGATGCCCACCTTGATGCTCGCGTCGCCCTCCAGCGCCACCTCACCCAAGCCCGCGGCTGTCACCGTGTGCAGGTCGAGGGTTGCTCCGTCCGTCAAGCTCAGGCTCGTCAAGCTGCCGCTCATCGCCTGCACGCTCGTCTCCCCGCTCAGTTCGAGGCTGCCGCCCTGCGCAGTCAAGCTCGCGATGCTGCCGCCATTGCTCAGCTCCAGCGTGCCCTTCGTCAGCGTGGCATCCAGGTTCGTGACGGTGTTGCTCAGCGTGAGCGTGCCCGCGCTCTCCACCGTCACCGCGCCTGTGATCGCGCCGGTCAGCGTGGTCGCCGCCGAGCCGGTGTAGTGCAAGGCGCTTGCAATGTTATTGCCGAAGCTCTTTGTCGCCGTCTCCTTCGAGGTTGTCAGCTCCAAGGTGCCGGTGCCGCCGATGCTTCCGGTGCCGTCCAGGGCCGCCGCCTTCACGGTCGTTCCTCCCGTGGTGGTCAGGTTGCCCTCGCCCACGTTCAAGGTGCCGGTGATCTCCGCGTTGCCCAGCGTGGTCGCCGCTCCGGTGGTCAGCTTGGTTGCCGTCAGCGTGCCGGTGTAGTTGCTCTCACCCGTCAGTGTCAGCTCCTTAGCCGTCACCTTGCCGTTTCCTCCGTTCAAGCTCTTCAGGGTGACGGATTCTCCGGTCAAGCTCAGCGTGCCGGAGCTCATCGTGACGTCAGTATTGCTGCCCGACAGGTTGCTCATCGTCAGAGTTGCATCCGCTGCACCGTTCACATCCAGCTTGCTGCCGCTGAACTCTCCGTTCAACGTGGCATTCTGCGTACCCGTCCAAGTCAGGTTGCTGCTGATGGTCGTGTCCTCGTTGCTCAGCACGTCGCTGTTCGCCAGCGTCAGCGTGCCGCCGGTCACCTCACCCGTGCCGCTCAGCTTGCTCGCCGTCAGGCTATCAGCCACGCTCACCGTGCTATCCCGACCAACATTCAGTGTTCCAATGGCGCCGCTCGCGCTCACCTCACCCGTCGTCGACAGCGTACCCGCACCGCTCAAGCCAGTCACCGAGCCGCCACCCATGCTCAGGGTGCCGTTCTCGCTCACATCCGCGTTGCTCACCGTGCCATTCACCGTCAGCGTGCCAGTCTGGTCCACTGTCGCGTTCGCAATGCTCACGCTCTCGCCCGTGAAGCTCTGGTTCGCGCCGCCGTTCACTGTGATGGTCAAGCCACTCACCGTGCCGCTGAAGCTGCCATTCGTGCCGGTGATGATCACCGAGCCGTCCAGCGTGCCTGTACTGCCGTTCACGCCCGCCACGCTCAGGCTGTTACCTGTCACGGTAGCGCCGTTCATGCTCAGCGCGCCCGCCGCACCGCTCAGAATCAGCTTACCTTCCGCCCTCAGGGCGTCGGCATCGCTCAGGGTGGCGCTCAGACCACTGCCCGTGCCGTTCAGCGTACCCGTGCCGCTCACTGCCTTCGCCGTTCCGGTCGCATTCAGTGTGCCGTTGTCCAGGGCGATGGTGCCTTCGTAGCTGTCAAGTGCGCCGGTCACGCTCATCGTACCCTCCAAGGTCAGCGTGCCTGCTCCGCTCAGCGCTCCGGTCACCTCGGTGCCCACGCTGAAGGTCGCATTGTTGTTCAGGGTGAGGTCGCTCACCGTCAGGCTGTCATCCGCGTCGCCGTTGAACTTGTAGCCCTCAGCGCTCACCGTCATGTTGCCCGCCACGATCGCGCCATCGAGCTCCACGGTCTTGTTTGCAGCATGAGCCTCATCGAGATCACTGAAGACTACGTCCTTACCCTCCATGAACCCGGTCACGCCGTGCTTCGTGGTCCAGTCGTTGTGGTCGTTCATATTCCAAACGCCATCGTCTCCCGCCCAAGTCAGCGCGCCCTCTGCCACTCCGTAGTGCACGAAGCCCTTGTCATCCAAGTACAGGTCGTAGCCGTCCTTCAGCGTCAGCTTGCCGTAGTCGAACTGCACGCCGTCGTTCCAGCCATTCGCCGAGCTGAAGAGCTGGTAGCCGTCCGCGAGACCTTCCAAAGCCGTCAGGTCGTCACCCTTCAACTGCAGCGTCAGCGTATTCCCGCCGAGATCCATGCTGTTCAGCGCGATCTTCGTTCCGCTCAAGCCCTTGCTGAAGCTCAGCGTCGCCTTACCCGTCAACGTGATGTCACCGAAGCTGAAGGCATTCGCACCCAGCGCCAGCGTACCGCCCAGGCTCAGGCTGCTCAGGCTGCCGGTCATCTTAGTGATGCTGCCGCCCGCGCTCAGCTCGAGGCTGCCGCCGGTCGCATTCAAGCTCGCGATGTTGCCGCCGTTGCTCAGCGCCAGGGTGCCCTTCGTCAAGGTGACATCCAGATTCTCCAATCCGGTCTTGCTCAGCGTGAGCTTGCCCGCGCTCTCCACGGTCACCGGACCCGTGATCGAACCGCTCAGCTCAACCTCAGCCGAGCCGGTGTAACGCAGCGCGCTCGAAATGGCGTTGCCGAAGCTACCACCCTCCGTGGTCGTCAACTCCAACGTGCCGCCGCCGATGCCTCCGTTACCCGCCAGAGCCGCCGCTGTCACGGTCGTTCCATCCGTGATGGTCAAGGTGCCGGTCAGATCCAAGGTGCCGCTGATGGTCGCGTTGCCCAGCTTGGTCGCCTCCTTCGTGGTCAAGCCCGCCGCCGTCAATGTGCCGGTGAAGTTGCTCGCCTCATTCAGCGTCAGCGTACCCGCAGCATTCACCGCGCCGCTCGTGCCGCCCAAGCTCGCCAGCTCAACGCTTGTTCCCAGCGTCAGCGTGCCGCCGTCCATTGTCACGGTTCCCAACTTCGTAGCCTGCGTGAAGCTCAGCGTTCCGGCACTCACCGCCACGCTCGTGTTCGTCAGCTCATCGGTAGCCGTGAACGTCTGTGTACCGTCGCCCTTCATCGTGATGGAGGTGATGGAGATCCCATCGCCCGTAAGCTTACCGTTGTACGTGCCGCCGTTGCCGTCAATCGTCAGATCCTTGCCGTTCAGCGTGCCGTCGCCCTTGATGCCGTCCACGGTCAAGGCACCCTTCCACGCCAGCTCGCCGCCGCTCATTGCAACACTTCCCTCAATTTGGTTAGTGTTAGCATTTGTCGCAAACTCCAGCTTCGTGCCGGCGCTCAGGCTGACCGCGCCGTCCACGATGTTGCGCTCCGTGCCGGCCAGGGTGATCGTACCCGCCGTCAGGTTGGTGCCGATCGCGCCAACCGTCACATTCTCGGTGCCCGTGCTACCGAGGACGAGTTCGCCGCCGCTCACCTTCAGACTCGTGGCGCTCATATCCAGCGTGCCCTTCTCCAGCTCCGTTCCGATGGTGATGGTCAGCTTGCCTGCCGTCACGGTCAGGTTCTCACCCGCGAAGCCATTGCTCAGCGTGTAGCCGTTGCCAGCACCGCCCGTGTACGTCAGGTCGTTCTCAATCGTGCCGCTGAATGTGCCGTCCGCATCGGTGAGCGTCACCTTGCCGCCTCCGTTAATCGTACCGGCGCCGCTCAGGTCGTTCACCGTCAGCGCGCCGTCCGTCGTCACCGTGCCATTCGCCGTCAGCGACTTAATCTCGCCGCCACGTCCCAGCGTCAAGTTGCCGCCGTTCACAGTGGCACTCGTGGTCACATTCAGAGCCGAATCGGCTGTCACCGTGCCCGTGCTCAGCGTCAGCTCGCCAACCGTGCCGCCCCTCTCCAAGGTCAGGCTGCCGTCAGTCACAGTGATTGCACCGCTGTAGGCCGTCACCGCCTTCGTCAGGGTCATCTCACTGCCCTTATCCAGGGTCAGCGCACCCTTGCCGCTCAACGTTCCGGTCACCGTGGTATCCACGCTGAAGGTCGCGCCCGCAGTCAGCGTCAGGTCCTTCACCTCCAAGGAATCGGTCGCGCCTTCCGCGTGACTGCAGAAGCTGTAGCCGTCAGCGCTCACCGTCATGTTGCCCGCCACGATCGCGCCCTCAAGCTCCACAGCCTTGTTGCCCAGACCATCTTGGTTGAAGACCACGTCCTTGCCCTCACGGAAGCCGGTCACGCCGTGCTTCGTGGTCCAGTCATTGTGACCCTGATCATCATCTTCCCTAATCTCATCCTCACCCTGCAGGTTCCATGTGTTATCCTGACCCGCCCAAGTCAGCGCTCCCTCTGCCACTTCGTAGTGCAGGTAGCCATCCTCCGTCAGGTACAGGTCGTAGCCGTCATCCAGCACAATGCCCTCATGACTGAGCACCACCTTGTTCACATCGATGCTCCAATCTTTGACGTCGCTCGCCGACTGGAAGAGCTGGTAGCCGTTGCTGCCGATGTCATCGAGGTCACTCCGCGTCAGGTTCAGGGTCAGCTCGTTGCTGTCACCGCGCTCCAGGCTGTTCAGCGCAATCCTCGTACCGCGCAAGCCATCGCTGAAGCTCAACGCCGCGTCTTGACCCGTCAGCGTGATGTCGCCGAAGCTGAAGGTGTCCCTGCCCAGCTTCAGCTCGCCGCCCAAGCTCAGGCTCTTCAACCCGGTGCCGCTCATCTCAACAATGCTGCCGCCCGCCTTCAGCTCAAGGCTGCCGCCGGTCGCATTCAAGCTCGCGATGCTGCTGCCCGCGCTCAGCGCCAGCGTGCCCTGCGTCATGGTAACATCCAGATCCGTCAGCTGCTCGTTGCTCAGCGTCAGCTTGCCGCCAACACTATCCACCGTCACCGGACCCGTGATCGAACCGCTCAGCTCGACCTCAACCTCGCCGGTGTAACGCAACGCGCTCGAGATGTCATTCGTGAACGCCTTACCTGGCGCCACCGTCGTCGTCAGCTCCAGCGTGCCCTCGCCGCCGATGCTTCCCGTGCCATCCAGAGCCGCCGCCTTCACGGTCGTTCCCCTGGTGGTGGTCAGAGTCTGACTTGCGCCCACACTCAAGGTATCGCTGATGGTCGCATTGCCCAGCGTGGTCGCCGCATTCGCGGTCAAGTTCTCTGCCGTCAGTTCACCCGTGAAGTTGCTCGCCCCATTCAGCGTCAGCATACCCTCAGCCGTCACTGTGCCGCTTCCGCCGTTCAGGCTTGTGGTGCCGTTGTCCTTCAGGGTCAGGTCACCGCCGTTCATCACGATCGCGCCGCTCTCCAGCCCGTACGTGACCTCCAAGCTGCCGCTCGTCATCGTGAGCGTGCCGGTCTCATAATGACCCAGAGTGAACTTCTGTCCCGTCGCACCCCGGAAGTCCAGGTTGCTGCTCACCGTGCCGTTGAACGCACCAGCATCCGTGGTCTTCAGCGTCAGCATACCGGTGCCGCTCACCGTGCCCTCGCCGCTCAGCGCAGCCGTCTCCATGGCGCCGTTCACCGTCACCGTGCCGGCCACAGTCGCCGTCGTCGCCGTCAGGCTGTCAGCCACGGTCAGCGTGCCTCTCTGCACATCCACCGTGCCGATGGTGCCGCTCGCGCTCACCGTACCCGTCACGGCCAGCGTGCCCGCGCCAGTCAAGCCGGTCACCGAGCCGCCGCTCATGCTCAGGGTGCCGCTCACATCCGCAGCCTTCACCGTGCCATTCACCGTCAGCGTGCCTGTCCCGTTCACCGTCGCGCTCGCGATGCTCACGCTCGCCTCCTCAGCGCTACCCGTGAAGCTCTGGCTCGCATCGCCGTTCACCGTGATGGTCAAATCCGTCACTGTGCCCTCGAAGCTACTGCCCTTGCCGGTGATGATGACCGAGCCGTCCAGCGTGCCGCTGCCGCTCACGCCCGCCACGCTCAGACCCCTGCCTGTCACGGTAGCATCGCTCAGGTTCAACACACCCGTTGCACCCGTCAGCTCGCCGCTCAGGTTCAGCGTACCGTTCGCCGTCAGGGCTCCCTCGCCATCCAACGTAGCGGTCAAGCTCTTGCCCCCATTGCTGGCCAGCGTGTTGGTTCCCTGCTCCGGTGTCCCCACCGTCACCGTCTTGCTCAGCGCGCCGTGCGCCGTCAGGCTGCCGCCGTTCAACGTCACCTCGCCGGTGTAGCCGTCCAGCTCGCCCTTCACTTCCATCGCACCGCCCAAGGTCAGCGCACCCGCGCCGCTCAGCGTTCCCTCCACCGTGGTCTTCACGCTGAAGGTCGTATCGTTGTTCAGGGCGAGGCTGCTCACCGTCAGGGTATTGTCCGCGCCGTTCTTGAAGCTGCTGAATTCGTAACCCGCGGCATTCACGCTCATCGCGCCCGCCTCAACCGTGCCCTTGAGCTGCACATGCATGTGGGTCGCCGCCTCATCTTTGAGCTCTCCGAAGATCACATTCTTGTCCTTCGTGAAGTTGGCTCCTACTTGGTGCGTGCCCACGATCCAGTCCTTGCCATCTTCATCCTCGCTCGCTACCGCATTCCAGACATTATCGTCACCGGCCCAGGTCAGATCTCCCTCAACGGCGCCGTAGTGCAGGTAACCGTTGTCATCCACGTACAGATCATAGCCGTCATTCAGCGTCAGCTGGCCGTAATCGAACTTCACGTCGCTGCCCCAGCCATTCGCCGAGCTGAAGAGCTGGTAGCCGCCCGCGAGACCCGCCAAAGCGTCCAGGTCGTCCTTCGTCAGTACCAGCGTCAGCTCATGAGTGCCGCGCTCCAGACTGGTCAGCTCGATCTTCGTCGAGGTCAGTGCATCGAATGCCAGCTTCGCATCCTCCGTCAGCGTCACCGTTCCGAAGCCGTAGGTTCCGCCGGTCAGCGTCAGCTTGCCAGCCAGGTTCAATCCCATCAGCGAGCCGCTCATCGTGCCAATCGAGGAACCCGTCTCTGCCGTGCCGCTAAGCGTCAGCGTGCCGCCGTTCGCCTGCAGGTTCGAGATGCTGCTGCCGTCCGACAGACTCAGCACACCGCCGTTCATCACGACCTTGCCCTTCTCAGCCAGCGTCAGCGATTCAACGGTCAAGCTGCCGCTCGTCACCGTGAGCTCGCTGCCGCTGTAGGTGCCCAAGGTGAACGTCGCGTCTGCTCCCGTCGCGCCCTGGAAGTTCAACTTCGTGCTCACCGTGCCGGTGAAGCTACCCGCCCCCGTGGTCTTCAGGGTCAGCGTGCCCTCACCCGTGACACTGCCAGCGACCTCGCCCGTGCCCTGCAAGCCCGTTGCAGTCATCGTGCCGGTCAGTTGCAGGGTCTTATTCTCGCCCACATCCAGCGTGCCGACCGATGCGCCCTCGCCGTTGTACGTGAAGGTGGTCTCACCATCACCGCCCACAGTCAATCCGCCCGTCGTCAAGCTGCCGCTGTACTCACCGCCGTTCACGGTCAGTGTACCCGTGGCATTCACCGTGCCGCTCGTGCCGGCCAGGCTCGTCATCGTGACCTCGTCCGCGCCGAGTCTCAGCTCACCGCCGCCCATCGTCACCGCGCCCAGATTCTCGGCCGCCGCGAAGTTCAGTATGCCGGCGTTCACGTTCACCTTCGTGTTGTCCGACGTAGCATCTTCCGTGAACGTCTGCGTGCCGTCGCCCGTCATCGTGATGGATGTCACACCGCCCAGGTTCTCGCCGCTGTACGTGCCGCCCGTGCCGTCAATCGTCAAAGACGCGCCGCCGCTCAGCGTACCGCTGCCCTTAATGCCGCTCACGGTCAATCCGCCGTTCCAGCTCAGCGTGCCGCCATTCATCGTGACGACCTCCTCAACCTTGTTGTCGGTGCCCCTCGCAAACTTCAGTGTGGTGCCGGAGCTCAGGTTGACCGTACCCGCCACGAGGTTGCTCTCCGAGCCGTTCAGCGTAATCGTGCCGTCCGTCGTCAGGTTGTTGCCAACCGAGTCGACCGTCACCTTCGTGGTGCCCGTGCTACCGAGCACAAGTTCACCGACGACGAGTCCACTGCCGCTCACCTTCAGGCTCTTATCGCTCACATCCAGCGTGTCTCCCTCCTCCGTTCCGATGGTCAGCTTGCCCGCCGTCACGGTCAGATTGTCGCCCGCGAAGCCCTTGCTCAGCGTGTAGCCGTTGCCAGCACCGCCCGTGTACGTCAGGTCGTTCTCGATCGTGCCGCCGAACGTACCGCTCGCAGCAGTGAGTGTCACCTTGCCGCTGCCGGTAATCTTGCCGCCCGTGCCGTCGTCCTTACCGCCCAGGTTGCTCAGCGTCAGCGCGCTCTCCGTCGTCACCGTGCCCGCCTCCAGCGTCAACGTACCAACCGATCCGCCCTTCTCGAGAGTCACACTGCCATCCGTCACCTTGATCGTGCCTGCGCTCAGAGCCGCACCGGCCGTCACCGTGCCCGCTGTGGTCAGCGTACCAACCGATCCGCCCTTCTCCAAGGTCAGGTTGCCGTTGCTTTCTACGCTGATTGCACCCTCGTAACCGGCCGTCACCGCCTGCTTCAGGGTCATCTCACCGCCCGTCAGCGTCAGCGCCCCCGTGCCGCTCAGCGTTCCGGTGACCGTGGTATCCACGCCGAAGCTCGCAGCCGCGCCCAGCGTCAGGTTCTTCACCTCCAGCGAGTCGCCCGCGTCGCCTTTGAACTCGTAGCCATCAGCGCTCACCGTCATGTTACCCGCCACGATCGCGCCATCGACTTGCACTTCGTTGTGGGTCTTACCCTCATCTCCGAACGTCACGTCCTTGCCCTCGCGGAAGCTGGTCGTGCTCTGACGGAGCGTGTTCCAGTCATTGCTGTCGTCCATATTCCACACGCCATCATTGCCAGCCCAAGTCAGCGCGCCCTCTGCCTCTGCGTAGTGCAGGTAGCCATCCTTCGTCAGGTACAGGTCGTAGCCATCCTCCAGCTCGAGCCCTTCGGCAAACGTCACCAAATTCTCCAAGCCCGCAATGGTGCCATCCTCCGTACCCGTCGGCTTGAAGAGCTGGTAGCCCTTGCTGCCAATGCTGCCGAGGTCATCCGGCGTCAGATCCAGAGTCAGCGTGTAGTCTCCGTCTCCGCCCAAGCTCTTCAGTGCAATCGTCGTGCCCTTCAAGCCCTCGCTGAAGCTCAGTGTCGCGTTACCCGTCAGCGTGATGTCGCCGAAGCTGAAGGCATCCGCACCCAGCTCCAGCGTGCCGCCCAGCTTCAGGCTGTCCAAGCCGCCGCTCATCTCAGTAACGCTGCCGCCCAGCTTCAGCTCGAGGCTGCCGCCGGTCGCATTCAAGCTCGCGATGCTGCTGCCCGCGCTCAGCGCCAGAGTACCATTCGTCATGGTAACATCCAGATCCGTCACCGCCTTGGTTAGCGTCAGCTTGCCGCTCTCGCTCGTGCTGCTCACCGTCACCGGTCCCGTGATCGTGCCGCTCAGCTCGACCTCAGCCACGCCGGTGTAACGCAACGCGCTCGAGATGTCATTCGTGAACGCCTTACCTGGCGCCACCGTCGTCGTCAGCTCCAGCGTGCCGTCGCCGCCGATGCTTCCGCTGCCCGCCAGAGCCGCCGCCTTCACGGTCGTTCCATCCGTGATAGTCAGAATCTGATCTGTGCCCACACTCAAGGTGCTGTTGATGGTCGCATTGCCCAGCGTGGTCGCCGCATTCGCGGTCAAGTTCTCTGCCTTCAGCGTACCGGTGAATTCGCTCGCCTCATTCAGCATCAGCGTACCCGTGGCATTCACCGTGCCGCTCTCGCCGGTCAGGCTCTTCAGGGTGACGGTGTCTCCGGCCAGACCCAACGTGCCGGACTCCATCACGACGGCTGCCGCGTTCGTCAGGTTCGTCACATTCAGGGTGCCCTTGCCGTTCATCGTCAGGTTACTGCCGCCGAAGGTCGCCACCGTGAACTCCTTGCTTCCCGTGTAGGTCAGATCCACGTTCACCGCGCCGTTATAGGTACCGGGCTCCGTGCCGCTGTACGTGAGCGTGAGTGATCCGGTACCCTTGATCTGATGGTTGTTAGGCGTCTCCGCCGTATCCGTCAGGTTGCCGGCAATCATCGTCGCGCCTCTCAGGGTCAGATCGCCCTTCGAGGTGTCAATCGTGCCGACCGTCGTTTCCTCCGTGCCCGAGTACGTGAAGCCGTCTCCAGCCGCCGCGAGCGTGCCTACCACATCCAGCGTGCCGCCGAAGCTGCCGCCCAGGGTCAGGATGCTCGCCTTGCCGGTGCTCACCACCGTGCCGGAGCCCGGGGTCTCCCCGTCAGCGCCGCTCAGCTTCGTGATCGTGCCACCCTTCGCGAACTCGATGACGCCATCCGCATCCGTCAAGAAAGCCTTAGCCAACGTCGCATTGGCACCGAGCTTCAGTGTGCCTTTGCTCACCGTCACCTCACCGCTCAGCTTGGTCGCCTTCGTGAACTCCAGCACACCGGCATTCACCGTGAATGCGCTTGTGTACTCATTCTCGTTGGTCAGCTTCTGCGTGCCTTCGCCGTCCATCGTCAGGCTCGTCACACTTCCCAGCCCAACGTTGAAGGTGCCGCCGTCGCCGGTGATGGTCAGACTCGTGCCACCCAGCGTGCCGCTTCTGCCGGTCAAGCCACCGACCGACAGATCACCTGTCCAATTCAGCACACCGTTGCTCTTCAGCGTCACCAGTCCCGTCACCTCATTTCCGCTTCCCGCGCTGAAGCCCAACGTGGATCCCGACAGCGTCACTGCGCCGTCCACGGTGTTCTTGCTACCGCTCAGAGTCAGCGTGCCCTTCAGGTTGGTCTCGGTGATATCGCCCACGGTCACCTTACCCGCACCACCCAGCACAAGCTCGGCGCCCTTGGCGATGCTCAGATCCTTGTTGCTCACATCCAGATCACCCGTCGGCTCAAGCGTCAGCTTGCCCTTCTTCACGGTCAGGCTGTCGCCGCCGAACGTCCCGCTCAGCTTGTAGTCTCCGCTCGCCGCCTCGTAGGTCAGGTTGCCGTTGATGGTTCCCGCGAAGGTGCCGCTCGCATCGGTCAAGGTCAGGTCGCCCTCAATCGTGCCTTCGCCGTCGTTTGTCAGCTCGTTGACCGTCAGGGTATCGCCCGTCTCCACGGTGCCACCAGTCGCCGTCAAGGTGCCAATCGTGCCGCCGCTGATCAGGCTCAGAGTGCCGCTCTCCACGGTAACCGATCCCTTGTACCCGGTCACAGCTTCGTCGATCGTCAGACTCGCGCCCGCTCCATCCACAGTCAGGTTGCCGCTCGCGCCAATCAGGCTGCCCAGCTCGGTCGCACCCTTGAAGGTAACGATTCCATCCACGCTCAGGCTGCTCGCCGTCACCGTGTTCTCGAAGGTCGCCGTTCCACTTCCACTCACAGCCAGCTCACCATCCACGGTGATGCTTCCAACGCTGAACGTCCACGTACCGCTCTCCACGGTCATGCGGCTCGTCGTAACGCCTTGGGCGTCCACCGTAACGGTATCACTGTTTCCACCAACGAACCGGACTTCATCGTTCTCCTCGAACGCCACCCTCTGCGTCAGACCCTCCATCGTCCAGATCATCTCGGTCGTATTCCAGTTGAAGGTTTGTTCCCCATCCTTGCTTCCATTGAGTGTCAGCGCGCCCTCCGCAGTCATCAGCTGCAGGTAGCCGGTGTCCGTCAGCTGAAGCTGCTCACGCCCGGTCAGAGCGAGACCATCCGTACTCGTGTAGCTCAGCAGACTGCGCAAGCCAACGATCTTGGTCCTGTCGAGCACACCGCCCGCGAAGAGCTGCAGGCCAGTTCCCTCCAGCGATGCCCTCTGCAAGCCGTTCAAGTCGATCGTGAGCTTGCTGCCGCCCTGCGTCTGAGTCAGCGAATCCACCACGAGCGTTGTGAGGTTCGATCCTCCCAAGCCCACAACATCCAAGGTCACCGCTCCCTTCAGGGTCACCGCGCCCAGATCCGCCGTCGTCAGCGCGCTCAGGTCGAGCGTCGCCTGATCCGCCAGCGTCAGGCTGCTCAGCCCGCCGTTCATCGCAGAGATCTTCGTCGTGCCGCCCAGTGAGAGATTGCCGTTGGTCGCATTCAAGGTGCCAATGGTGGCGCCGCCGCTCAAGGTCACCTTGCCCGACCCAAGGCTCAGGTTCTTGCCGCTCTCGCCGCCGAATGCACTCGTCAGGGTCACCGCTCCGCCTCCCGTGGTCAGATCGGTCTCAACCTTCGTGCCGGATGTCGCCGTCTCGCCAGTCAGCTTCAGCATGCCGCCGCCGCTGATCGTGCCCTCTGTGTTGGCCAGACTCGTGGCGCTCATGGTGCCGCCCAGCTCCAGGCTGCTGTCCACCTTCAGCGTGCCCACGCTCGCGCTGCTGCCGTTGTAGGTGAAGGTGCCCACGGTCAGTCCGGTCGTCGCGCTCAGCGCACCGCTGTACTCACCGCCGTTCACGATCAGGCTGTTCGCCTTCACCGTGCCGCCATCGCCGTCGAGTTTCGCCAGCGTGGCGGTATCACCGCTCAGCTCCAACGCACCGCCGTCATGCAGCGTCGTCGTGCCGGTTGCATTCACCGCACCTCCCAGCACCAGCATGCCCTTGTTCACCTCGACATCCGCGCCCGCAAAGCCACCGCTGATGGTCTGCTTGCCCTCGCCGTTCATGGTCAGGTTCACGTTCTCGCCCACGCTCGCCGCCGTGCTCTTCTCGCCCGCCGTCAGCAGCACCAGCGTTCCCGTGCCGGTGATCTTCCCGGCAGTCCCACCGTTCAGCGAGCCCACTTGGTAGGCCCTATCGCCAAGATCCAACGTACCTGCTGCCGCAAAGTTTACCTCGTAGCCGGCAAAGGCGTCCGTATCCTCCGTCTGCAGGCTCAGGGTCGCCTCCCCTCCGAAGGTCACCGTACCGGTATCGCCCTCATCGACGCTTCCCTTCACGTTGAAGGAGCCTGTGCCCTTCAGGGTGAGCTTGTTCCCTCCGAGGGTGAGCTTCCCGCTGTGGTCAATGCCGCCAGTCGTCTCGAAGTTGACGCTTGCATCCGCATCCAGCGTCAAATCCCAGCCGAGCTTCACGGTACCTTCTTCTGCCGGATCCGCAACGAGTGCGCCGCCGTCGCCCACGCCCGTTCCCGCAAGGTGCAAGGTGTGTCCGCTCTGGGCGAGTGCCGTGTCGCCGGATGTTCCGATGCCCAGCGTGCTGCCGGCTTCGACGTAAATCTCATTGAAGGCAGGCAGGTAGGCGTCCTCCGGACCGTCATGTACGCCGATGGTCGATCCCCCACGCAGTTTCAAGCTGCCCACGGTTCCTGCTCCCGGCTCCGAACTACCCATCAGAGCACCTAAGAGTGCAGCAGTCTTCTCGCCGTGACCTCCCGCACCTTCCGTTCTCAAGTCTAGGTTGCTCAGCACCAAGGCACCCTCACCTGTGAGACTGTTGCCATCCGCACTCTGCCAGCCGGTCTCCGTCTTCACGACGAGTTCGGCGTCCTTGTTGAGTGTCACTGCACCCAGGCTGAGGGTACCATCCTCACCGCTAATCTCCACGATGCTGTCGGCCTCGCCCTCTTCGCCCATCTTGCCGTCGCCGATGGTCATGCCCTTCAGACTGAGCGTACCCGTGAGGCTCTGCTTCCCTGCGGTCGCAACATTCAGGGTGAGGTGGCCGTTGCCGATCGTGCTGCCGATCGTGCTCGTGCCCGTAAGATTGAGCGTGCCGTAGCCGTCGATCGTGCCGTCGGTCAGGTCCCCCGCGCTGTCCAGCGTGAGGCTGACGCCCTTATTCGCGTCCTCCTTGCCAATGGTCAGCGTACCGGTATTGAGCGTCAGCGTGCCGAGGCTGGCCTCCGCCGTGGTGTTGAGCACGAGGGTGGCGCCATTCCCAATCGTCGTTCCGGTCGCACTCAGCGTCGCGCCAGCCGCCATCGTCAGCGTCGCACCTTCGCCCACCTTCAGCGCGCCGCCCGTGAAGCTGCCGCCGAATTCGGATGTCTTATCCGCAGCCTTCTCGCCCGTGTAGGTAAGTCCCAACCCGCCGCTGATACTCACGGCGCAATTCTCAAAGGCTCCCACTATCAACTCGCCGGTGCCGCCCATCATGTTGCCTCCCGCCAGGGTGCCCACCGTCAGCTTATCCGATACGCCCACGATGCCGTTCACCGTCAGCGTCCCCGCCACCTCGCTCTCTCCCGCGAAGCTCTGCGACATGCCCGTCACAACCACGTTCACGCCCTCACCGAAGCTCACGTTCGTGACCTTGGCGGTCGTGCTGGCTTCGATGGTGAGTGTCACGGTCCCTTCCGCGGTCACCTTGCCGTTGCTGCCGTTGATGCCGTTGACCGTCAGGCCGTCGTCCGCCAAGCTCAGCGTGCCAACATTCGCCTTGTCCTCGCCCGCAAAGTTCAGCGCACTGAGTTTGCGCGTCACCGTCACGCCAGCGCCATCCGCAGGCTTCTCCAGCGTCAGCGTACCGCCCTTGCCGATGGTGAAGCTGTCGCCGTTCACATTGCCGTTCACGGTCATGCCGCTATTCAGGGTGATGCCGCTGCCGCTCGCCAAGTTCAGGTCGCCCGTCACGGTCAGGGTGTCACTCACACCCGTCTGCGCGCCGATGGTGTAGTTCCCCTTCTGAACGGTCAGGTCGCCGGTCTCAATCGCGCCATCGATGGTAACCTCCGTGCTGGGAGCTGTCGCCGCCAGGATCACGTTCTTCTCCTGGAAGCCCGACTGCCAGTTGGACTTCTCACCCGTGCTGGCGATCGTCCATTCCTCGTTCGCCTCGTCATCCTTCGACCAGGTCAGCGTCCCAGTCTCCTCCGCACTCCCCTCGAAGGTCACCGTGCTGTCGAGCGCCGTCCATGTCAGGGTACCATTCTCACTCACCTCGAACGTGAAGTTGCTGTTCAGGCTGTTGCTGTGGGCGCCATCGGTGAACTTCAGCTCGATGCCGCTCAGCCCGCTTAGCTCGCTCAGCTTCTCGCTGTCGAACAGCGCCAAGCCCTCGTTGTCCACACCCATACCCGTGACGGCATCCCAGATCGCCTCGCTGCTCAGTTGCAGCGTCAGCTTGTGATCCAAGCTTACCGCGCCACTCAGACTAAGTTTCGCACCATCGAGAGCGTTGTCCTTATATGCCAGCGCGCTCAGGTCGAGCATGGCGTCGCCGGCCAGGCTGAAGGCGCCCACCGCCAGACTATTCTCATTCTCACCCTCCAGCCTCAGCGTGCTGCCGCCCGCCAGTCGCAGGCTCGTCAGCGAAGTACGCGCTTCCACGCTCTTCACAACCATGCTGCCGCCCAGCTCCAGCTTGCCCGTGCCGCTCAGTTTCTCAATGCTGCCGCCGCCGGTCAATACCAACGTACCGCTGCCATCCACGCTCACGTCCTTCCAGTCAATCGCCTTCGTGAATTCCTGACTGCCATCCGCATTGCTGTTGGAGTACGTCAGCGACGCGTTCTCCACCGTGCCCGCATAGCTGGCTGTACCCGCCGTGCCGTTCAGGGTGATGGTGTTACCACCGCCATTGATGGCATTGCTGCCGTTCGTGCCGTTCAGGCTCGTGGCCGTAATGCCGCCTTTCAGCGTCAGGCTGCTGGCAGTGCGCTCGAAGCTCACCGCTCCAAGGTTGCCCGCACTCACAGTCAATTCGCCATTCAGCGTCGTACCCGTCACAGTCACATTGCCGCTGAGGATCTGTGTGCCGTCCACCGTCAGCTTCAGACTGCTCCCATCATCGGCACTACCGACCGTGCCGGCAAAGCTGCCATCGCCCTTCAGCGCCAAGGTGCCCTTGCCGGTGATCTTGCTGCTTCCCGACGTACCGCTCAGGTCAGTCACCGTCAGGGTAGTGTCATCACCGCCCAGCGTCACCGTGCCCGTCAGATCCAATCCGTCCCTGAAGGTCGTCGTGCCGTTCACTTTCAACGTGCCCGTCACGCTGCCCTCGCCGCCGATGACACCGCCCTCGTCGAGCGTCAGCGTGCCGCCGACCGTCAGACCCGTCAAACCATTCTGCGCCGCCTTGAGGCTCAGTTCGCCACCGCTCAGCGTGAAGCTGCCGTCCACCGTGCCGCTGAATTCGCCATCACCGTTCGTCACCGTGATGTTGGCGTTCACTCTGCCCGTGGTCGCCGTGCCAGCCAGGTTACCGACCGCGATGCCCCCAATCTGGTTCTGCACCGTGCCATTCTCGCCCACCGTCAGCGTACCCATGTACCCGCTCGTGCTCAGCGAAACCGTACCCTCCTTGACCTCCATCTCGCCCTCGCTAGTCAGCCCGCGCACCTCGCCGCTGCCCTCCACGACCAACTTGGTGCCCTTGCCCAAGTCTGCAGAAGTCAGCTTGTTCGCCTCACCCTTCAGTGTCAGGGTCAATCCGGGGGAAACCTCCGTACCCTCCAACACCAGCGCGCCGTTCAGGCCGCCGTTCAGCTGATGATCCGTGAGATTCCCCTGCACGGTCAACGTGCCCACGGTGAGCAAGCCGTTGAACTTGCTGGCCGCCGTCGCGCCCTTGATGATCAAGTTGCCGCTGGAGCTGAGCGCCTTAGTCACTTTCTCGTCCTGCTGCAGGTTGTCAATCGTCAGGTCACCGCTCCAATCCATCTGGCCGCCGTTCACGGTCAGCGCGCCCGTGATATTCTTCGCGCCCGTGCCGAACAGGTTCAGCGCGCTGCTGTCTTTCAGCTCCACACTGGTCAGGGTCGCGCCGCCGGTCACATCCAACTGCGCACGGTCACTCAGAGTCACAGCGCCCAAGGTATTGCTCGTACCCGTCAGCCGCACTTCCGCCTGTCCGCTCAGGGTCACAGCCTGTCCCTCGCTCAGCGTGTTGCTCGTGCTGCCATTCATCGCCAGCGAGCCGTCGCTCATCGTCAATGCGCCCGTCACGGTGTTGGTCGTGCCCGTCATGGTCAGGCTCGCATCGTCACCACTGATGTCTAGGGTGCTTCTCAGCGTGTTGGCCGCGCCGGTCATCTCCAGGCTGCTTGTCTTGCCGCTGATGGTGACGGCCCCACTGAGGCTGTTGCTCTCCGCTCCGTTCATCTCCAGCGTCACGCCTTTCTCAGCGATCTCCAATGCCTTGCTGATGAACACATTCTTGGCTTCTCCTTCCGCTTTGCCGCCTAGGGTCAGGATCGAGTTGCCGTCCAGCTTCACCTTGCCGCCCAGCGTCAGGGTATCCGCAGCATCGCTATTCGCGCCGGTGAGGCTCAGGCTGCCGCCGCCGCTCACGGTCAGGCTCTTGTCCTTATTGAACGCGCCCTTCAGCGTGAAGCCGCTGCCCGTGCCCGTGTAGGTCAAATCTGTGCTGATCTTGCCGCCGAACTCTCCACTCGCCGCCAGCGTCAGGGAGCCCGCGCCCGTGATCTCACCGCCCGTGCCGTCCCCGCTCAGGGCATTCAGCGTCAGGGTCGCTCCCAAGCCGATGCTCACGCTGCCGCCGTTCAGCACCAAGACGCCCAGCACGCCGCCCTTCTCCAGGCTGACGATTGTGCCCTTAGCCTCATCATCATTCACCGTCAGCGTGCCGCCGTAGCTGGAAACTCCGCTGCCGCTCAGCGCCGTCTTCAGGGTGAACGTCGTCCCGCCTTCCACGGTCAAGTCGCCATTGCCGATCAGGTTTCCGTACACGGTCACCGTTCCCTTGCCGCCGAAGGTCGCGTCTGCCGCCAGATTGAGCTGCCCTTCATAAGCCTTGTTGGTTTTCTCATTCTCATCACCGATCGTGATCGAATGCATTCCCTCCTCCCCACTGGCAGTGAAGCTGTAGGCAGTTTCACTCACGGTCATGCTGTTCACCTGGATCTCACCGGCGTAGGTGATATCGTGCACACTGCTAACATTGTTAAAGAGAACGTCACGTCCCGCCTGGAACGGCGTGGTGTGCCCATTCTGTCCGAGGTACCAGTCGTTCTTATCGTCATCATTCTTCGCCTCCCATACATTATCGCTCTCCTCACCTTCCCCCAGTCCGCTCCACACCAGCTGGTTGCCCACCTTCTGGTAGTGGATGAGCCCTTGCTCATCGAGGAACAGGTCATACAAGTCATCGGTGCCCTCACTCAGGTTGAACCCAACCTGATGCACCCATCTCGCGTCATGTCCATTAATGGTGAAGAGTTTGTAAGTCGCTTCTCCCGTGCTCTCCGCCGCAGATTTCAAGAAGCCGAGCGCATTCGCATCCAGCACAATATCCAGGCTACGGTTGTCTTCCAGAGTTCCATCATCCTTGAAAAGTCCCGTAACATCGTTGAGCACAATCCCCGTCCCTTGCGACAGGCTGGTCAGCGTGATGCCCAACTGCGCCGCACCGTCGATCACCACCGTGTCGAAGTTGAAGTCGTTCGCTCCCAGCGTCAGCTTGCCGTCCCCGAGCGTCAACTGCGTCAGCGAGCCAGTCATCCCCGTGATCGTGGTAACTGTATCGACACTGTCCGCAGCCAGCTCCAACGCACGCGTGCCTTCCGTACCCGTCGCATTCAAGCTGCCAATCACGCCGCCGCCATTCAG
This sequence comes from uncultured Akkermansia sp., assembly GCA_947626545.1. Classification (GTDB taxonomy): domain Bacteria; phylum Verrucomicrobiota; class Verrucomicrobiia; order Verrucomicrobiales; family Akkermansiaceae; genus Akkermansia. The sequence goes on from CANQSS010000001.1 coordinate 18,370, forward strand.
CGTCAACCCGCCCTTGCTCAGCGTCACCTCCGCGACATTCTCCGCACCCGCTGCGCCCAGCGCCGCCGCCAGCGTCAGCGTGCCCCCGCCGCTCACCGTCACATTCTTGCCTGTGTAGTGGGTCAGGTTGGACGCTCCCTCGCTCGCGTAAACCAACACACTGCTAATATCTGTCGCGGAGCTCTCCGTCGCTCCCGTCAGCGTCAACGTGCCGCCCGTGATCGTTCCGTTTTCACCCAAACTCGCCGCCGATACCGTGCCGTTGATGGTGAGGCTCTTCCCCGCCGTCACATCCAGCTTCCCGCTCAATAACGCATCCTTCAATGTGCCTCCATCGGTCAGCGTCAGGTCTCCCGCCGTAATCGTGCCGCTGTAATTTGCCGCCGCGGTGATGATCAGTTCGTCGGCCCCGGCGTCTACCTCCGTTCCATCCGAACCCTCCAGGCTCGCCAGCGTACCGCCATTCGTCAATATCAGCTTGCCGGCTTCCACCGTAGCTTGCGTGCTACTTCCGCCAAGCGTAATCGTCAACTCTTTCGCGCCCTCCAACAGCTTCAGCTCCGACCCCGTGAAGCTACCCAGCGACGCTGCATGACTTCCCTGGTAGGTCAGGTTGCTGCCAATAGTCACCGAGCTGTTCACATCAACGTTATCGTTGTCCAGCGTCAGCGTGCCCGTGCTCCCCGTTGCAATGCTGCCGGTCGTGCCTTGCAGGTTCGTCGCCGTCATCGTGCCATTGAGCGTCAGCGTCCCGTCCAGAGTCAACGTTCCCACATTGCCATCGCCCGTGGTCCCGTTAAACGTGAAGCTGGCTCCGCTTCCCACCGTCAACCCGCCTGCCGTCAGCGTACCGCCGTACGTACCGCCGTCGTGAGAATCGCCAGCGCCCTGCACCGTCAGCGTGTTGGTCGCCGTCACCTTGCCGTCCGTCTGGTCCACGGTGCTGCTCAGGCTATCCAGCGTGACACTAGCCGCGCTCAGCACCAGCTCGCCACCGTCCACCGTCACACCCTTCAACACGGTATCACTCTCCACCGTCAGCTTGCCGCCCTTCACCGTCAGAGCTCCGTCAATGGCGTTACTGCCACTCAGCGTGAAGCTACCCGAGCCGTCCACACCTGCGGCAACAGTTCCCGTGTACGTGAAGTCCACACCGATCTCGCCGCTGAAGGTACCTTTGTTGCCGCTGAATTCCAGCTTTAACGCGCTATCCGTAACGTTTTCGACATTCTTGATGCTGCCACTGCCCGTCAGGTCGTTCACCGTCAGCGTGGCGCCGGTACCGGGGGCCTCCTCGACGCCCTTCTTGCCCAGCGTTACGGCCGCGCCCACATCCAACTTGCCAATCGCACCACCCTTCTCGATGGTCGTAGCGGCATTCACATCCAGCGTACCCTTACCTTCCAGCTCACCCGTGATGGTGGTCGTGCCGCTCAGTGTCAGCGTGTTGCCCGTCGCCAAATTCGTTGCACCAATGGAGTTGCTCGGGCCGCTCAGCGTCAGAGTCGTTTCAGGCGCGCCATCCATCGTGATTGCGCCTTTGAATGTACCTTCCAAGGTCTGCTCACCACCGCTCAGCGTCAACTTCTCCAGAGTCACCGCACCGCCGTAACTGCCGCTGCCGTTCTTGATGGTCAAGGTAGCGTCATCGTTGTCGATCTTCCCGCTACCAGCCAGCGTTCCGACCTCCAAGTTATCCGTCCAATCCAGCGTACCACTGTCGAAGGTCAACGTGCCCGTGATTTCCTTCGTGCCCTCATCGCCGAACGTGAGGCTGCCGCCGGACAGCTCAACGCCGCCGGTCACCTTGCTGCTCCCACTGCCGCTCAAGGTCAGCGATTGGTCAGTGCTCAGCGTCAACGTTCCCCCCTCCAAGGTCACCGTCGCGCCAGTCAGCGTCAGACTGCCTTTCTGCAGCTCCAAAGTATGTCCACTTTCTTCTCCACCGAAGGACACCGTGCCTGTCCCCTCCGTTCCAACGGTCAAACTACCGCCGTTGCTGTTCATCGTCAGCGTCCCGCCCGTGAAGTTCTTCACCACGAATGTTCCCGTTCCCGTGTAGGTCAGGTTCGTGTTCAAGTTGCCGAAGAACGTGCCCACGTCCGTACCTTCATCCCCGCCGGCATACGCCAGCGTCAAAGTAGCACCTGCTCCCGTCAGCTTGGTCTCTGTGTCGCCTGCCAGGTCGCCGATCGTATTTTCACCACTCAGCTCCACCTCACCGGTGAGCGTCAACAGACCCCCACCCGTGAGCCCGCTCAGCTTGCCGTCCTTCATGCTCAGCTCGCCGCCCGCCTTCACCTCGGCTTTCGTCACCGTGATGGGATCAAGATCACTCTCGGTGCCGCTCAGAGTCAGTTTGCCCTTGTTCTCCACCGTCGCACTCGCGATGGACACAACACTCCCCGTGAACTCCTGGCTCGCCGCCTCGCCCGCGCCGTTCACCGTGATGGTCAGAGCATCCACCGTGCCGCTGAACTTGTTGTTCTCCGCATCATTGCCCGTGATCGTGATTTCACCCGTCAGCGTACCAGCCTTGCCAGCCACACCGCTCACACTCAGACTTACAGTACCGTTCACGTGGGCAGTATCACCCGCCAAGCTCAGGCTTCCGCTCAGCGTGCCGGTCAGATCCACATAACCGTCCGCCGTCAGGTCGCCGGTGCCATCGCCCGTCAGCGTCACCGTCAGCTTATCCTCACCTCGACCCGTGCTTCCGCCGGTCACAGTATTGGTTCCGTCTTTCACGTCATTCACCGCCAGACTCACCGCTCCCGTCGCCGTCAGCGTGCCACCGTCCAACGTAATCGTGCCCTCGTACTTGCCATCACCCTGCTCCAGCTTCTGGTCGATGGTCATCGCACCCATCAGCGTCAGGTTGCCCTTGCCGGTCAACGTCCCCGTCACATGCGTCGTCACGCCAAACGTCGTCTCGGTGCTTTCACCCAGTTCCAGGCTACTCACCGTCAGGCTGTCAGTCCCCGCCGCAGCCTCAAAGCTGTAGCCGCTGTACGTCACGTCCATCGCCCCCGCAGTGATATTCCCGGACACCTGCACCCCAAGATTCTTGGAACCCGCATCAGTGAAGTGAACAATCGCATTATCGTAATACTCGACCAGTCTCCCCGTCTTGAGCTGCCAGTCGTCTTTCTGCTCATCGTTCTTCTCCCACGTGTTGTCATTTCCCATCCAAGTAATGCCCGATGCCGCCTCATTTTCGTAATGCAGCATACCATCGTTGCCCAAATACAGGTCGTAACCGTCGAGGCATTTCACGTCTGCGAGGCCGAGACTGGCTTCCAAATTGCTAATGAGAGTACTGAGAGTCTCCTCTGGTTCGCTCAGATCAAAGATCTTCCAAGTATAAGAATTCTCCTTCTTGTCTTGATTTGCGATATCCGTCTCAATGAGCTTCTGAAGATTCGTAAGCGTCAGCTTGTGGCTTTCTCCTTCGAACCCGCTCAGCTTGACGGTCGCGCTCGTGTACAAGTCACCAGAGTCTCCCTTCTTATTCAAGCTCAAGCCCAGATCCAGCGTAGCGTTACCATTCAGCGTCAGTGTTCCGAAATCGAAGGCGTTAGCCGAAGAAGCGCCCAGCGTCAGCTTGGAGCCTCCAGCCAGCTTCAGCGCCGTCAGGCTGCCGCTGCCCATTGTATCGATGGTGGTCGTACCCTCCAAGCTCAGCGCACGTGTCGTGCTATCCCCAGAGCCGCCCCCCAGGCTGTTGATGTGACCGCCATGCGTCAGCTCCAGCGTACCCTGCGTCAGCACCACACTCGCGTTAATGCCCGTGGCAACGCCGCCCTCCAGCTTGCTCAGCGTCAGCGTCTTCTCAGAGCTCACCGTCACACTGCTGCCTCCGAAGTTGCTCAGCGTGGCATCATCACTGCCGGCAAACTCCAACGCCGTGGTAATCGAACCGGCGTAATTGATGGATGTCTCACCACCGTTCTCCAGTTTCAGCGTACCACCGCCGTCAATCGTGCCGGTCTGCTCTGCACCAATCAGATTCTTCACCGTCACGGTCTTGGTGCTCTCTATCATCAGCTTGGAGCCAGTGCTGCTCAAGGTCAGGCTATCCACACTGCTCGCATCTGCCAGTTTCAGCGTGCCATTCTCACCTTTCACCTCCACACTACCGAGCGTCTGCGCCACCGAGAAGCTGTGCGTACCGGCCTCAATGGTCAGGTTCGCATGCGCACCGTCTCCGCTCGCCGACAGCTGACCTCCAAAGTTGGATGTCGCACCGGTCAGCGTCAGGCTGTTCGCCTCATCTTCACCCAGCTTCAACGTGCCATTACCCGACAACGTACCCAGCTTCAGCGCGCCGCTGCCCGTCACGGTCGCGCTATCACCAATGCTCAGCGTACCCGTGAATGCACTGCCGCCCTCCTTACCCGTGGAGAGGGTGAGGCTGCCCTGAGCATCCAGCTTGCCGGCGCCCGTCAACTGCTCCACTTTGTTGTTCGTACCACTTCCGCTCACCACCAGGGTGTCATTCGTACTGTTCAGGCTCGCCTCGCTCACGGAGATGGCTTCCGTACCGCTCAGCGTGAGGCTCGTCGTAGCACCGCCCTCCATCGTGATCGCGCCGCTGAAGCCACCGCTCAAGGTTTGCTGACCGCCCTGCACCGTCAGGGTGCCAAGTGTCACCTGACCCGTGTAATCTGCCTTCTCCGTGCCGGTGATCGTCAAGTTGTGCGTCCCCGACCCCGCCACCGTACCCAGCGTGCCCTTGCCCGACAGGCCCTTCACCGTGAGATCACCATCCCACACCAACTCGCTCGATCCGTCCAGCGTCACCAGACCGTCCACCTTGTTCGTGGCATTCGAATCCGTGAAGGTCAGCGTCGCGTTGCCGCTAAGCGTGACTGCTCCCACCGTGTTCTCGCTCGTGCCGCTCAGCTTCAGCTTGCCCTTCATGCCGCCGCCATCAACATCGCCGCTAGCAATGGCGCCAACCTTCACCGTCGTCGTACCCTCACCGCCCAGCACCAACGTGCCGTCCGCAGCCACATCCACAGTCGTGTTAGTGGTAGTCAGGTCGATCGTGTTTCCTTCGGCAGCGGTCTTCGTCAGCGTCAGCGTGCCCTGCGTCACCGTCAGCGCCTTGCCCGTGAATGCACCGCTCAGCTCGAAGCTGCCAGTAGCCGCATCGTATTCGAACCCACTGCTGATGGCGCCGCCGAAGCTGCCCTTGATAGCTGTGAGCTTCAACGTGCCGTCGCCGCTAATCGAGCCGTCTCCATTCTCCCCGTCGTGCGTCAGCTCCGCCACCGTCAGCTCCGTCGTGCCCTTGCTCAAGTTCAGCGTAGCGGCTTTCTCCACCGTCAGACTCGCCGTTTCACCTCCCTTCGCGAAGATACTCGTGCCGCTCGTGATCGTCAAGCTCGTCAGCTTGCCCGACATCTCACCGACGCTGCTGGTGCTGCCACCGAGTGTCAACTGCCCGGCTGCCGTACCATCTTCGCCGCCCGCCTTCAGTTCCGTGATGTGGCCACCGGCGTTCAAGCTCAGCATGCCCTTGCCCTTCGTCACATCCAATGCAGCGCCAGCACCGCCGAAGGCCTCGGTCAGCGTCGCATTCCCGCTGCCGGTGTAAGTCAGCTTCGTCTGCACAGAGGCTCCAACATCCATCGTCCCGGTGTTATTCAGCACCAACGTGCCCACATCACCACTCCCCCTGCCCACGATCTCGCCCGCACTCTTGCTGTCGGCGGTCACCGACGTCGTCACCGTCAACTGCGCACCTGCCCCCAGCGTCAGCTCGCTGCTACCCACCGCCAAGGTACCGATCGTGTTCTCCGCACCCGTGATTTCCACACCACCGGCGAGTGCCAGCGTACCAGTGCCGGTCAAGCTCGTCAGAGTCACACTTGCATCGTCAGCATTGCTGCCCAGCGTCAAGGTGCTGGTTCCGTTCACCGTCGCGCTGTCAATGGACACACTGCTCCCCGTAAACTTCTGGCTCGCCGCCTTAGCGTTCGAACCCACCACGATGGTCAGCCCACTGACCGCGCCCTTGAACTCGCTTCCAATATTCCCCGTGATGGTGATGTCGCCCTCCAGCGTACCATTCTCGCCGCTCACGCCCACCACGCTCAGGTCACTTGCCGTAACCGTCGTAGTCGTGACAGCGCCAACGCCGTCCGCATCCCGCGCCAGCGTCAGCACACCGGTCGTGTCACTCAACTCGCCGCTCAGGCTCAGTATACCCTTCGCCGTCAACGCGCCGGAGCCACTCAACCCCGCCGTCAAGCCCTTATCGCCCGTGCCCACCAACGTGTTACCTGCGGTGTTGTTCACCGTAATGGCTTTGCTCAGCTCACCACCCGCCGTCAGGCTGCCGCCGTCCAGCGTGATCGTACCCATGTAGGCATCCTTGGCGACCGAGTCACCACTCGAAGCCACCAGATCACCCGTGATGGTCATGCTGCCACCCGTCGTCAGCTTCATGTTGCCCATGCCCGTCAGCGTACCCGTCACCGTGGTACCCACCGCAAAGGTCGTGGTGCCGCTTGCGTCCGTCGCCTTCAACTCCAGGCTGCTCACCTGCAGAGTGTCAGTAGTTGCTGAATCATCGTCCGCCTGGAACGCGTACCCATTCACCTTCACCGTCATCTTGCCGGCAACGATACCATCGTGAAGTTTCACGACTCCGTCTGCTCCCTTGCCCGTCTCCGTGAACTTCACATTGTTGCTTGCCTCGAAGTGCGTCGCAATATCTTTGTTGTCGCTGCTATGAATGGTCCAATCCTCATCGTCTTGCGTTACAGCTTCCCCGGCCACCTTCGTATTCCAGACGCCGTTGCCGCCCTGCCCATTCCAAGTGAGGTCACCGGTAAGCGTCTCGTACCGCAACACGCCCTGCCCATCCAAGTACAAGTGCTCGCGGTCTGTCTCCTTGTGGCTGCCCAAATCCAAATGGATGTTGTCTGCGAAGGAAATGCTCCCCCCGGTGAAGAGTCTCTTATTTTCCAAATTTGCCAGAGTGACTCCGTCTGTGCCCAGCACCTCGGACAGGTCGATATTCAGCTTGTGGTTATTTGTTGCAGTCAGTGCGTCAACCGTCAGCTGCGTCAGAGGTTCGCCATCACTTTCATCACCAAACCAGCCGACCACCAAATTCGCATCTCCATTCTCCGACAGCGTGACATTCCCCAGATTCGCCGCCTGCACCTTTTGCAGATCCATCGTGGATCCGTTGCCAAGGGACAAACTGCCCAGTGCCGACGGAGTCGATGCCTCCGTATTCTCCCATGTCGTCACCGTCAGCTTCTTGCCATCAGCAATGCTCAGCGCACCACCCGCCGTGAAGCTCGTGAGGTTCGTGTTCGTCTCCACGCTCACCTCACCGCTCCCCTCTATCTTCAGCGAGGTAACCGTTGTGATGGCTGGCTCTACGGCTCCATCCGCCGCTGTCAACTTCAATGTGCCATCCTGAACAGTCAGGTTCGCCAGAGTCCCATAACTCAAGGTCAGACTGGCCGTTTCGCCCATGCTGTTCACCAAGACATCACCCTTCACCTCACCGCTCAATGTCACAGCACCATTGCCCGTGTACTCCAGCTTGCTCTCGATGGTGTTCGCGAAGGTCTTATCGGTGCCCGTCGTCAGCTTCAGCGTGCCCGTGCCCTTGACTGCCCCGCTGTCGGCCAGCTCCGCGGCTTCCACAACCTTACCCGCCGTCGTCGTCAGCTCACCACCTAGCGTCAGCGTACCGCTCAGTGTGGCAGTTCCCAGAATGCCACTCTTCTCCAGATTCAGGCTTCCTGCCTCAATCTTGCCCTTATCAAAGTCGACACTACCGCTCACCTTCACGCTCTTGCCCACCGCACTCAGCGTGCCGGCGGTATCACCGTCCACATTTCCGTCACTCAAGCTCGAGATCGTCACCTCGGTACTCGCACCCAGCGCCAACGTGCCGCCTTCCAGCGTCACAGTACCCAGCCCGGTATCCGCCCCCACTGTCAGCGTGCCGTTCTTCACGGTCAGCGCACCCTGGATGGCATTCTCGTTCGTCAGAGTGAAGCTCTGGCTGCCGGTGTAAACCAACATACTCGCGATGGTACCGCCGTACGTACCGCCGCCTCCGGCTGTACTGTAGGCGAGCGTCAGTTCACCAGTGTTGCCCGCGATGTTGCCGTTGCCTGTCAGGTCCGTCGCCGTCAGCTTACCGCCGTCCAGAGTCAAATTCCCGTTCAGCGTCAGCTTGCCCACACTATTCCCGTCGCCCGAGTTCTTGAAGGTGAAGCCTTCCGTCCCCGACTCCACGGTGAAGCCACCCGCCTTCAGCGTGCCGCCGTAGCTACCCTTGGTCACCGTCAGGGCCTTGTCTGTGGCATCCACCGCTCCACCCGCGCCTTGCAGCTCTGCTATGTCTGTAGCGCCATCCAACTTCAACGTGCCGCTGGTCACCGTCACCTTGCCAAGATGCGTGTCCTCGGTGCTGCTGAATTCCAGCGTGCCCGCGCTTGCCGCCACGGTAAACTCATTACTGGTGTAGCTAGTCCCGCCGAACTTCTGCGTGCCGGAGCCCGACATCGTGACATGCACACTGCCCAGAGAGCCTCTGTACACCTCATCACCAGCGCCCGTGGTAATCTTCAGATCTGTGGCTCCACTTCCGGCGCCCAAGTCCGCGCTACCCTTCAAGCCGCCAACCGACAGTTCCCCTCCCCAATCCAGCTTGCCGCCGGCCATATCGACAAGGCCGGTGATCTTGTTCCCGCTATCCTGACCAGTCACCTCGCCGAAGGTCAGCGTCAAATTGTTGTTCAACGCGACATCTCCTTCCACGGTGTTGGTCGTGCTGCCGCTCATCACCAACTCACCCGCCGTGAGGGTCACGCCCTTTCCAGTGTTAACCGTCACACTCGTCCCATCCAGCGTCAGCTTACCACCCTTCAACTCCAGGGAGTGCGTGGGCTCTTCCTCCTTCGCTTTGCTGCCGAAGGTCAGAGTGCCCTCGGTGCTCTTCCCGATGGTCAACTTACCGCTCGTCATGGTCAGGGCACTACCCGTGAAGTTCTCCACTGTGAACTCCTGGGAACTCTCCCCGCCCTGGTAATCCAAGTCACTCGCGAACGTTCCCGAGAACGTGCCCACCTCCTCTGTGTCCGCATACTTCAGCGTCAAGGTAACATCCGTGCCCGAAAGCCTGGTGCTTGCCTCACCCGTCAGGTTGCCGATCTCGAACGTGCCGTCATCACTAGCCTTATCCAGCGTCACCGCGCCATTGTCCGACAGAGCGAGCGTACCCGTGCCGCCCAACTTATTCAGCGTACCGCTCGCCAGCGTCAAGGTGCCGTTCACCTCCGCGCTCATGGTTCCCACGTCCGTGTTCGTGAACGTTTGGGCTGCCGACGCATCGACCGTGATGGTCAGATTATTCACCGTGCCATCGAAGCTTCCGCCCTTGCCTGTGACCTTGATGTTGCCTGCCAGCGTGCCAGCCGTTTTATCTCCGCCAGCCTCCTCTCCGTTGATGCCGGCAACGCTCAGCGCACTCCCTCCGCTCGCAGGCCCCGTCACCGTAGCCTCATCCCCTACCGTCAGCAAACCACCCAACGTGCCGTCCAGCTCAACCGTTCCGTTCGCCGTCAGGCTGCCGCTGCTCTCGTCTTGCAGGTGCAGCTTGAGTGCGGCGCCACCGTCTCCATTGCTTGTCACGATACCAGTGCCCGTCACCTTCAGATTCGCCTCACCATTCGCCGTCAGTGTACCGCCCTGCAGCGTGATTGTGCCCGTGTAGCCGGAATCACCATTCACCAGCTCGCCGTCGATCTCCATCGTCCCGGTCAGACTCAGACCACCCTTGCCGGTCAGCGCACCCTCCACCGTGGTACCCACCCCGAAAGTCGTGGTAGTGCTTTCAGCCAGATCCAGGCTCTTCACCGCCAGACTATGACTTCCTCCCGTTTCAACCGACGAGAATGTATAGCCACTAGCTGTCACCTTCATCACGCCCGCCTTAACCCCGCCGGAGATCTTCACCTGATCATGATTAGCACTAATGCCTTCCGAACCGAACACGACATCGTCATTCTCCTTGAACGCCGTGGCACTCTCCTTACCTTCAGTCAGATGGATCTTCCAGTCATCTTTCTCACCATCTTGATACTCCCAGATACCCCGTGATCCTTCCTCGCCGCCGCTACCGTACCACGTAAGTGCGCCCTTCACCTCCTCCAAGACCAAGTACCCATCACTATCCAGGTACAAGCTCTCGCGATCTCCCAAACTTGTCACTCCTATGTGGTCAAGGGCAATGTGATCCGTCAAGTTGAGTCTTCCGACATTCTCACCGGTGAACACTTGGAGTTTCCTATACTTCTCATCCTGAAGCTCAGCCTTCCTCAGGACGCTCAAGATGCCATCGGTCTCTGTAATCACCAGAGTCAATTGACCACTCATGCTTTCAGCAAAGGAGCTGATGTTGACTTTCGTGTATTGGTCAGCGAAGCCTTCTCCCCCGGCAATTCCCTTGATGGACAGCTTCGTGTCGTTCTCGATGTCCAGCTCGCCGAACTTGTACGCATTCTCCGTGTTTTCCAAAGCCAGCGTGCCGCCCTCCAAGACCAGCTTACTCAAACCGGCGCCACTCAGCTCCGTGATCTTGGTCTTGATATCGGTACTGCCATCACCCAGCGTCAGCGTGCCTTTCGCAGCACTATCTGCACCCGCCGTCAGGTTAATCACACCGCCCGCGCTCAGCGTCAACCCGCCATTCTTCAGCGTGACCGTCGCGGTGCTGCTCTCAGCACCAAGCCCCTTGCTCAGCGTCAGCGTACCCTGACCGCTCACCGTCACATTGCTGCCCGTGTAGTTGCTCAGCGTCGCACCATCACTGCCGTTGTAGACCAACTTCACGCCGCTGATCGTACCACCGTATGTGGTGCTTGTCTCGTCACCAACATCAACGCCGCCAAATTCCAACGTACCACTGCCGCTGATTGCACCACTGCCCGCCAGCGTATCGGCCTTCACCGTCTTCCCCGCCGTCGTAGCCAGCTCACCACCCAGCGTCAGCTTACCTGTAATATCCGCGCTACCCAGCGTAACCTTTGCCTCTCCCGTGGTCAAGCCATTCTCCGCCTTCAACGTACCCGTGAACTGGCTCTCCGCACTGTCCCCCAAGGTCAGCAGCTGCTTGGCTGTCACCGTTCCTTCTGTACCCGTCAAGCTCGCCAGCGTGCCGCCATTGGTCAGCTCCAACGTGCTGCCCGTGCCCGTTATCGTCACCGCCGGTTTCGTCTCGCCACCTCCCACGGTCTGGCTCAGCACCAGCTTGCCGCTTTCCACCTTCAGGCTGCCGCCGCCGAACGTGCCGTTCAGCGTGAATTGCTCGTTCCCCTTGTAGACCAGGTTACTGTTGATGGTACCGCCAAAGTTTCCATCCTCATCAGTCGCGTATTCCAGCGTCAACGTGCCTTCACCACCGATGGTGCCCGTGTCATTACCCAGATCCGCCGCCGTCAGCTTGGCGTTCTCACTCAGGGTCAGGGTGTTGGTAGCCGTCACATCCAGCGTGCCCACGCTGTTGGCATCACCCGTGCCGCCAAAGGTGAACGTTCCATCCACCGTCAAGCCTTTCGTCGCCGTCAGCTTGCCGTTGTATGTGCCGCCCTTCACCGTCAACACGCCGGTCGCACTCACGATTCCGTTTCCGACCGTCGCACCATCGGCACTGCTCAAGCTCGTCAGCTCAACAGTCTCGGCACCCAGCGTCAACGTGCCGTCTTTCACGGTCGTCCTCCCGAGCTTCGTTGCCGCCGTGAACTCCAATTCACCCTGCGTCACGGTAACTGCGACTTTACTGAGATCGGTACTCTCAGTCGAATTAAACGTCTGCTTGGCATTACCCACGCTGCTGTCCATTATCACCGTCAGCGTACCAGTGCTGCTCAGCGCACCGCCGTAGGTGTTGCCCGCGCCTGTGATGGTGATCGCCCCCGTGCCGCCGATGGATCCCGTCGAGCCCGAGAGGCTGCTCACCTTAGCCGCGCCGTTCACCGTCAGCGCACCGCTTCCGCTCAAGGTCACCGCGCCGAGGTCCACCGATGCTTTTGGATCAGCACTTGGATTGGCCACAATCAGTCCACCCGCGATGGTCGTCTCGGTCGCCGTCACATCCTTCGTGCCGGTGATGGTCAGCGCATTCGTGCTGGTGCCGTCCACCCTCAGCGTACCGCCACTGAAGCTGCCTCCGAACTCGCCCTCCTGATCACCCTTGAAGACCAAATTGACGTTTGTAATACCGCCCGTGAAGCCGCTGTCGCCGAAACCAGAGACCGTGATGGTCTCGGTCTCTACCGGATCAGCACTACCGTCGGTGGTGCCAGTGACCGTGCCCGAGCCGCTCAGCGTTCCCGCCGTCAACGACACACCGCCAGCCAGCGTCAGGGTGTATTGATCCACATTCAAGGTGCCGATGCTGTTGCTTTCGATCGAATCAGCGGCGTTCAAAGTCACCGCGCCGCCCAGCTTCAGCGTACCGTCGCCACCCAGATTCTTCAGGCTCGTTGTCGCACCACTCTGGCCCAGCGTCAGCGTGCTGCTCGCATTCTCCAGCTTCGCACCAGCCAACACCGTATTGCCCGTGAACGTCTGCTGCGCTGCAGCATCTGCCGTACCCACAGTGATCGTCAGAGCATTGCTGTCCGTGCCTGCACTACCACTGAAGGTGTTGCCCTCACTGTTCGCTGTGATCTCGATGGCGCCGCTCAGCGTTTCACTCGAACCCGTCACGCCCGCCACCTTCAGAGCAGTAACCGTCCCTTCTTCTGCCTCCGTCCCTGCCTTCACAGTGCTGCCCACATTCAGCGTGCCTTTCAGCTCGCCCGAGAGCGTCAGTGTGCCCGAACCCTCCGTCGTCAACGACTTCCCTAAACTTAGTTCGGTACCCCCGCTCAGCGCTATCTCGAGGCCACTGCCAGCCTCGAGCGTACCGCCGTTCGCCCCCACAGTGACCGTGCCCTTGCCGCCGGCCACCAACTTACCGCCATTCAGCGTCAGCGTGCCTGTGAAGCCGCCTGCCGTCATGCTCAAATCATTAGTCAGCGTCAACACGCCTTTGTCCAGCAACTCCACCGCGCCGCCGCCGCTGAAGGCATCGCTCACGGTCATCGAACCGCCCAACTTCAGCGTGCCCTTGCCATCGGTGTCGCCACTGCTCACAGTGAGATTCTTCACCGTGGTCGCCGCCTTGAAGGTCGCCACCGCTTCCTTCTCTATCAACAAGGTCCCGCTTACATCCAGCTTGTTGCTTTCTGCATCTTCCCTGTATCCGAACTCGTACGTTGCTCCCGTACCCGTCACGGTCATGTTCTCTACGTTAATCCCACCGCTCAGCGTGAGAGTCTTGTGGCCGCTCGTGCCATCAAATTTGACGCTGTCCCTGTTCGTCTCATCATTATTCACGAAAGCGGTCTTGTGCGACTCCCCATCGCCGCCCAAAATCGTCCACTCCTTTTGACCGGTAGCATCCCACGTATCATCCTCACCCACCCAGGTGATCTCACCCTTCATCTCCTCGTACACGAGGTTGCCATCTGACTCCAGGAAGATGTTCTGACGACCGCTCAGCACGTCTTGACCAATACTGAGTTCGACGTAATCCGTTATCTTAGCTCCATCCGTCCCGGTATAGTCGAAGACCTGGAACTTATTATCACTATCAGCCTCCAGGAAATCGCGGATTGTAGAGTCAACAGCCAATTTCAGCTTGGCCGCTCCGGTTCCGAACCAACTGATGGAAATGCTCGTGAGCTTGGAGCCTCCGTCGTCCTTCGCGATGTTCAGAATCGTCTCCGCCTGGATGTCCAGCTTGCCGAACTTGTGTTCCTCCGCACTGCTCAGCGTCAACTTGCCGCCGTTCAAGGTCAACTGGCTCAGACCAGCGCCTTCCATCTTCGCGATCGTGGTCTCGAACTTGGAGTTATCGGCACCGCTTGCGCCCAGCGTCAGCGTCCCTGCGGCCTCGCCTGCACCTGCGCCAGCCGTCAGGTTAATGACACTGCTCTTGTTCAGCGTCAACCCGCCAGCCGTCAACTCAACCGTTGCGGCGCTTTGCGGCTCCTCAGAACCGATCCCCTCGCCCAGCGTCAGCGTACCATTGCCGGTCACCTTCACGCTCGTGCCCGCATACTGGGTCAGCGTCGCCGCTCTGTCACCCGTGTAGATCAACTTCACGCCCTCGGCGATACTTCCGCCGTACGTGCTGCTGTCCACACCGGCAAAGCTCAACGTCGCGCCACTGCCGGAAATCGAGCCAGTATTCTCCGTTCCATTCTTCAGGGTGGTCACCGTCACCGTCCCGGCGATCGTCAGCCCTGTGCCATTGCCGTTCAGCTGCAAGCTACTCACGCTGCTGCTGTCTGCCAGACTCAGCGAGCCCTGGCTCACCGTCACCGTCCCGAGCTCCTGAGCTTTCGTGAAGGTATGAGCGCCCGTGCCGTTGATGATCAGATTCGCGAGCACACAATCTCCGCTCGCCGACAGCTTACCGCCAAATTGGGCGGCCCCTCCGGTCAGCGTCAGGGTATTGCTGCCGCTGCCACCCAGCGTCAGGTTGCCATCGTCCGTCAACATGCCCAGGCTCAGGCTGCTCTCGCTCGTCACTTCGCCGTTGGTGATTGCCAACTCGCCCGCGAAGCCACTCACCACGGTGGAAAGGGCGACAAATTTGTCATCTCCAACCTCCACTACCAACTTGCCGGCTCCCTCCAGATTGCTCACCTCGTTCGTTCCCGTGCCACTCACCGTCAGGGTATTGCCCCCGCCGATGTTCGCGCTATTCACGGTGATCTTCTGATCACCGCTCAACGTGAGGGCCGTGTTAGAATCAACAGCACCGGTCATCTTGACACCGCCCGTGAACCCACCGCTCAGGGTCTGCTTGGCGCCGCCGCTCACCGTCAGGCTGCCCAACGTAACGCTGCCCTTGTATTCGTTCGTCCCCGTGCCGCTAATCGTCAAGTTGTGAATCGTGCCTCCGCCCGTCACCGTGCTCAGCGTGCCCTTGCCGACCAAGCCCTGCACCGTGAGATCGTCATCCCACGTCAACGTGCCAGCAGTTGTTGCACCGACAGCATCGCCCAGCGTCACCACGCCGTCCACCTTGTTGGCATTGCTTGTTGCAAACTTCAGCGTGCCATTCTCACCCAGCGTCACCGCACCCGTCACCGTGTTGCCCGTGGCGCCGCTCAGAGTCAACGAGGTAACGTCGCTCTTCCCAAGATCAAGCGCCCCTGTCACGCTCACCGTCGCATCGCTCTGCAGCGTCAAATCACCCTTCGTCAACTTCAGAGTCGCCTCATCGCTTCCACCGAACTTCAGATCCCCAACATTCTTCACGGTCAACTTACCGCTCGTCATGGTCAGGGCATTACCCGTGAAGTTCTCCACTGTGAACTCCTGGGAACTCTCCCCGCCCTGGTAATCCAAGTCACTCGCGAACGTTCCCGAGAACGTGCCCACCTCCTCTGTGTCCGCATACTTCAGCGTCAAGGTAACATCCGTGCCCGAAAGCCTGGTGCTTGCCTCACCCGTCAGGTTGCCGATCTCGAACGTGCCGTCATCACTAGCCTTATCCAGCGTCACCGCGCCATTGTCCGACAGAGCGAGCGTACCCGTGCCGCCCAACTTATTCAGCGTACCGCTCGCCAGCGTCAAGGTGCCGTTCACCTCCGCGCTCATGGTTCCCACGTCCGTGTTCGTGAACGTTTGGGCTGCCGACGCATCGACCGTGATGGTCAGATTATTCACCGTGCCATCGAAGCTTCCGCCCTTGCCTGTGACCTTGATGTTGCCTGCCAGCGTGCCAGCCGTTTTATCTCCGCCAGCCTCCTCTCCGTTGATGCCGGCAACGCTCAGCGCACTCCCTCCGCTCGCAGGCCCCGTCACCGTAGCCTCATCCCCTACCGTCAGCAAACCACCCAACGTGCCGTCCAGCTCAACCGTTCCGTTCGCCGTCAGGCTGCCGCTGCTCTCGTCTTGCAGGTGCAGCTTGAGTGCGGCGCCACCGTCTCCATTGCTTGTCACGATACCAGTGCCCGTCACCTTCAGATTCGCCTCACCATTCGCCGTCAGTGTACCGCCCTGCAGCGTGATTGTGCCCGTGTAGCCGGAATCACCATTCACCAGCTCGCCGTCGATCTCCATCGTCCCGGTCAGACTCAGACCACCCTTGCCGGTCAGCGCACCCTCCACCGTGGTACCCACCCCGAAAGTCGTGGTAGTGCTTTCAGCCAGATCCAGGCTCTTCACCGCCAGACTATGACTTCCTCCCGTTTCAACCGACGAGAATGTATAGCCACTAGCTGTCACCTTCATCACGCCCGCCTTAACCCCGCCGGAGATCTTCACCTGATCATGATTAGCACTAATGCCTTCCGAACCGAACACGACATCGTCATTCTCCTTGAACGCCGTGGCACTCTCCTTACCTTCAGTCAGATGGATCTTCCAGTCATCTTTCTCACCATCTTGATACTCCCAGATACCCCGTGATCCTTCCTCGCCGCCGCTACCGTACCACGTAAGTGCGCCCTTCACCTCCTCCAAGACCAAGTACCCATCACTATCCAGGTACAAGCTCTCGCGATCTCCCAAACTTGTCACTCCTATGTGGTCAAGGGCAATGTGATCCGTCAAGTTGAGTCTTCCGACATTCTCACCGGTGAACACTTGGAGTTTCCTATACTTCTCATCCTGAAGCTCAGCCTTCCTCAGGACGCTCAAGATGCCATCGGTCTCTGTAATCACCAGAGTCAATTGACCACTCATGCTTTCAGCAAAGGAGCTGATGTTGACTTTCGTGTATTGGTCAGCGAAGCCTTCTCCCCCGGCAATTCCCTTGATGGACAGCTTCGTGTCGTTCTCGATGTCCAGCTCGCCGAACTTGTACGCATTCTCCGTGTTTTCCAAAGCCAGCGTGCCGCCCTCCAAGACCAGCTTACTCAAACCGGCGCCACTCAGCTCCGTGATCTTGGTCTTGATATCGGTACTGCCATCACCCAGCGTCAGCGTGCCTTTCGCAGCACTATCTGCACCCGCCGTCAGGTTAATCACACCGCCCGCGCTCAGCGTCAACCCGCCATTCTTCAGCGTGACCGTCGCGGTGCTGCTCTCAGCACCAAGCCCCTTGCTCAGCGTCAGCGTACCCTGACCGCTCACCGTCACATTGCTGCCCGTGTAGTTGCTCAGCGTCGCACCATCACTGCCGTTGTAGACCAACTTCACGCCGCTGATCGTACCACCGTATGTGGTGCTTGTCTCGTCACCAACATCAACGCCGCCAAATTCCAACGTACCACTGCCGCTGATTGCACCACTGCCCGCCAGCGTATCGGCCTTCACCGTCTTCCCCGCCGTCGTAGCCAGCTCACCACCCAGCGTCAGCTTACCTGTAATATCCGCGCTACCCAGCGTAACCTTTGCCTCTCCCGTGGTCAAGCCATTCTCCGCCTTCAACGTACCCGTGAACTGGCTCTCCGCACTGTCCCCCAAGGTCAGCAGCTGCTTGGCTGTCACCGTTCCTTCTGTACCCGTCAAGCTCGCCAGCGTGCCGCCATTGGTCAGCTCCAACGTGCTGCCCGTGCCCGTTATCGTCACCGCCGGTTTCGTCTCGCCACCTCCCACGGTCTGGCTCAGCACCAGCTTGCCGCTTTCCACCTTCAGGCTGCCGCCGCCGAACGTGCCGTTCAGCGTGAATTGCTCGTTCCCCTTGTAGACCAGGTTACTGTTGATGGTACCGCCAAAGTTTCCATCCTCATCAGTCGCGTATTCCAGCGTCAACGTGCCTTCACCACCGATGGTGCCCGTGTCATTACCCAGATCCGTCGCCGTCAGCTCGGCGTTCTCACTCAGGGTCAGGGTGTTGGTATTCGTCACATCCAGCGTGCCCACGTTGTTCTCAGTCCCCGTGCCGCCGAAAGCGAACGTTCCATCCACCGTCAAGCCTTTTGTCGCCGTCAGCTTGCCCTTGTAGTCGCCGCCCTTCACCGTCAACACGCCGGTCGCACTCACGATTCCGCTTCCGACCGTCGCCTCCTTGGCGCTGTCCAAGCTCGTCAGCTCGACTCCTCCCGTGGCACCCAGCGTCAACGTGCCGTCTTTCACGGTCGTCGCCCCGAGCTTCTCTGCCGCCATGAACTCCAATTCACCAGCCGTCACGGTAACACCCACGCCGGTGAGATCGCCTGCCGCACCAAATATCTGCTTGCCGGCGCCCTGCATCGTCACGCTCGTGAGACCTGTCAGACTGCCACTGTACGTCATCGGACTCTCCGCAGTGCCCTTGCCGTCGATGATCAAGCTGTGGGTCTTGCCTACTTCCGCCGTCTTTTCCAGCGTACCACTGCCCGACAAGCCCTGCACCGTGAGATCACCATCCCACACCAATGTGCCGCCAGCTCCGCCACCACTGCCCATCGTCACCACGCCGCTCACCGTATTCGTGGCGCCATCCGCCTTTCCTTCAGTCTCGAAGGTCAGCGTCGCGTCGCTCACCAGCGTCACAACACCATCCACAGTGTTCTCTTTCGTGCCTTTCAGCGTCAAACTGCCCTTCAGGGAGTCCCCATCCAACGCACCAACCGTCACCTCGCTCGTATCCGTACCGCCCAGCGTCAAGCTGCCGCTTACTGACAGCGTCGTGCTGCTCAGGTTGATGATCGCTTCATCGCTATCACCAGTACTGGTCTTCTCCAACGTCAAACTGCCGCTCGTCACCTTCAACTCGGAGCCAGTGAACGCACCCTTCAGCGTGTAGGCATCCGAACCCGAATCCCCTTCTCCCTTCTCTCCGGCATATTCGAAGTTCACGCCGATCGCGCCATCAAAGTGACCACCACTCCCACCGCTGTAAGCGAGTTTCAGGCTGTTGCCCGTGATTCCATCCGCGTCCTCGATGCTACCCGTGCCCGCCAAGTTCTTTACCTCCAGGCTCGCTGCCTTGCTTTCCGCACCCAGCGTCAGGGTGTATGTATCCACATCCAACGTGCCGATGCTGTTGCTGCCGCCCTCATCAGCAGCCCCCAAAGTCACAGCTCCCGCCAGCTTCAGCGTACCGTCGTCACCCAGATTCTTCAGGCTCACGCTTGCATCGCCGGACGCGCTGCCCAGCGTCAGCACGGCGCTTCCACCAATGTTAGCGCTGCTCAGCGTGACACTCGTACCGCTCAACGTCTGCGTTGCACTAGCGCCAAGCTCGATGTTCAGCCCCGTCACCGTGCCGGAGAATGCACCTGCTGTGCCCGTGATCTTGATATCGCCCTTCAGCGTACCCGCCGTGCCGCTCACGCCAGCTACGCTCAGCGCATCCGCACCGTCGATCGCGCCCGTCACAGTAGTGGAATCCGTACCGAGTGTCAGCACACCGCCCTTGCTCTCACTCGAGCTCTTCAACGTGCCGCTCAGGGTCAGAGCACCATTCGCCGTCAACGATGCACCTTCTGCACCCGTCAACTTCGCCGTCAGTTCATCATCATCTGTGCCCGTCAGCTTGTTCGTCCCATCATCGCTTAGCGCACTAACGCCCACATTCACAGCTTTCTTGCTGTTGGCCTTCAATTCACCGCCATTCAGCGTGATCGTGCCCGTGTAACCCGTGTCGTCTGCGGTCTTCAGATCTCCCGTCACCGTCAGCGTGCCGCCCGATGCCACCTCCACCGCGCCGCCGCCGGTCAGGCTTCCGCTCACGGTCATCGAACCGCCCAACTTCAGCCTGCCATTGCCATCGGTCTCGTGACTGCTCACAGTGAGATCCTTCACCGTGGTACCCACATTGAAGGTCGCCGTCGCTCCCTTCTCTATCAACAAGGTCCCGCTTACATCCAGCTTGTTGTTTGTTGAATCTTCCCCGTATCCGAACTCGTACGTTGCTCCCGTACCCGTCACGGTCATGTCCACTACTTTAACCTCACCGCTCAGCGTGACAGTTCCATGACTCGCAGCGCCATTAGTATCAAATACAACGCTATCCGTCTCATTCACGAAAGCGGTCTCGTGTGGCTTCCCATCGCTGCCCGGGATCGTCCACTCTTTCTCATCTTTGCCGGTAGCTTCCCACGTATTATCCGAGCGACCCACCCAGGTGAGCGCACCCTTCATCTCCTCGTACACCAGCTCACCGGTACTTGCGTCCAGATAGAAGTTCTCGCGATTACCCAAGCTCAAACCGTCCTTACTGAGCACGACGTGATTTTCCAAGGTGATGTCCTTTCCAAGCGTGAAGACTTCAATGCGCTTCGTGCCGTCCTCCCCTGCCTCCTGCGCCTTCATGAGAGTGAGGATGTCGCTATCCTTACCAAACTTCAAGGTCAGCTCGCTGCTACTTCCATCGAACGAGTCAATGGTGATCTTTGTGAGTGAACCTGAGACATCTCCCGCCTTGGGTGTTACCGTGACGGTCAGATCCGTTGCTCCCTGGATATTCAGCGTTCCAAAATCAAACTCGCCTGCGCCCAGTGCCAGCGTACCGCCGTTCAAGGTCAGACCTGCCAAACCATAGTCCTGCGTGGTGATTTCCAGACTCTTGCCCGCACCAAGCTCGAGATGTCCTTCTGCCGTGCCGCCGATTGATATCTTACCGCCTTCATTCAATACCAACGTACCAGTGTTAGCAAAGGTCACTGTTGCCGCATTGCCTCCGTTCGCAAGACTTCCGCCCAGCGTCAGCTTGTTCGTAGAGCTTATTGTGACACTACTGCCGGTATACTTGTTCAGTCCGGCTTCCGCACCGCCAGCAAAATTCAACGCACTGGCAATCTCGCCGGTGTAGCTTTCAATCGCCTCGCTGTTCGTCAGCTTCAGCGTACCGCCATCGATCTTGCCGGTGCTGCTTTTTCCAAACCCGCTCACGGACATCGTATCGGTCAACTTCAGCGTGGCGCCGCTGCCCACCGTCAGAGTACCAACCGTGCCTCCCTTCAGGCTGTGCTCACCCGACGCGCCGTTCACGGTCAAATCTTTCAGAGTTACCGTGCCAGTGAACGCACTGCCACCATCGCCGCTCAGGGTCAGGCTCAGTCGATCAGAGCCAAAGCTCTCTGCGCTGCCCGTCAGCTTACCTGCTGTCAACGTGCCCGTCCAACTCAGCGTACCACCACTCACCTCCAGCGCGCCTGTCACGGTCGTCCCGCTCGCCAGCGTCAACGTGCCGCCGTTCACCGTGGCGCTTGCCATCGTCTGATTTTCCGCCGTGAACGCCTGATCACCATTGGTGACCGTGAGAGCCAGATCCGTGCCAAGCTTGCCAGCATAGCTGTGTTTTGTCGCCGCCGCATCATCGATGGTAATCTTCCCGCCCAGGGACGTTCCCTTGCTCTCGCCGGCCGTCGTATTGCCGCCCGTGACACCCGCCACCGTCAAACCGCTGGTCGCATCGCCGGTCAAGGTGACTGCAGCCGCATCGCTCAAGTTGACAATTACCCCGCTCGTCCCCTTCAGGGCAAGTTCCCCGCCGGTGAGTGTCAGTGTACCCGTACCTTCCAGCGTACCGGTCAACTTCGTTCCGGCATTGATACTACCGCCGTTCGCGCCCACACTCAACTTGCCACTACCATCCAAGATATTCGTGCCCGTGAGCACTATGCTACCGTCCTTCCCGTTCAAGCTCAGCGTACCTGCGAAGTTAGTGAACTCCTTGCTCAGCGTCAGCGAGCCGCCCGTGGTTCCAAGCGTCCCGGTGAATTCCGTCAACGCCTCACTCACCGTCACCTTGCCATTGGTCGCGGAAGTCACCGTACCCGCGCCCTTCAGCGACGCCACCGTAGCCTCACCCCCCACGATCAACTCGGCATCTTTCTGGATATCCGTCGTCCCCTTCAGATTTCCTTTCTTCATGCTGAGCGTGTTCTGCCCATACACCGTCGTTGTTCCCGTCACCGTCAACTCGGAATTGAAGATGGCGTTGATACGCAGGCTCGGAGATTGCCCACTCGAACCAATGGTCAGGCTGCTCGCCGTCAGCGTGTCGTCGCCTGCCTCCGTATCTTGATCGAAGGTGTATTGGAGTGTTCCACTGGTAAGTTGATCACCACCTTTCACCACCACATCTCCCGCCACGATCGCACCGCTGAGCGTCACGGTATTCTCGTCTGCTGAGGTGTCCACGAAGGTCACATTGTCCTTGTTATGGAAAGTTCCCTTATCCCAGACGCTCTTCTCCCCATCCTTCCAAATCAGTGCATTCTCATCATCAGCCGTCCAGGTGAGATCCATGATATCCATCGTGATGGACAGCTTCCCGTTATCAACAAGCATTGCATGCCAGCGCCCCAGATCGTCCGCATCATACCCAGACACTTTACCCAACAGGAATTCGAAGGTGAATTTGCCATTAAATTGACTCTCATCGATCTCACCGTCCGCGGCAAAGAGCTGGTACTCATACGTGCTAGATCCTTTTGCTGTCTCACCCAGACCGATCACATCTTGAAGGTCGAGCTGGACTTTCACCTTGTTCTCCGTAAGTCCCGTGCCACTGACATTGAAGCTACTACCCGCCAGACCGCTCGCGAACTGCACACCGTTGATCGCCGGGGAGTTCCCGAGGTGAATCTGGAGCGAACCGCCTTCATTCACGGTGATACCGGTCACATCCAGCGTGCCAGCCTTGATGTCCAGTGCGCCGTTCAAGGTCAGCGTACCGAGCGTACCGCCCGCCTTAGCCAACGTCGTTGCACCGCCGACTACACCCTCTGCCTCGCTGATGGTCAAATTGCCGTTGGTGTTTCCGGTCAACTCAGCAATCGATCCGTACATCTCCAGCGTGCCGCCATTCAGGGTCACCTTGTCGAGATTCTGCTCACCCAGCTTATGCGTGCCCTTCGCATTACCATCGAGCGTCAGGCTCGCATGAGTGCTGCTATCGTCACCCACCATCAGCTTACCGGTGAACGCTGCGTCGCTGCCAGCATCCCCAACCAGTGTCAGGGTCGTATGACCGGTATCGAGTTTCAACGTGCCCGCGCCCGTCAGGTAGCCGAGTTTCAGATCAGATGCACCCGCCCCCACGCTCATGCCCGCGTCGATATTCAGCTCACCCTTGAAGCCCTCGCTCGCACCGGTGGAGAAGCCCGTGATGTTGCCCGTCACGCTCACCTTACCATCGCCGGACAAGTCGCTCAACGTACCCACGCCGATGTTCAGTGTGTTCCCGGAAGCTACGCTCGCACCGTTCACGTCAATTGTACCGGCACTCAGCGTCAACGTCGCGGAAGCACCTTTGCCCATCTCAATGGCGCCGGTGTAGCCACCTTTCAGCTCATGCGTACCGCCGCTCACCGTGAGGCTCTTCAACGTCAAATTACCGCTGTAATCACTGCTCAACTTCGAACCCGCACTACTACCACCGCCCGTCAGGGTTATAGTCTTACCCGATTCGTTGATAGTCATATCGCCTTTCAACGCGCCGACACTCAGGTCGCCCGTCCAGCTCAAGCTCGGATCCGTACCATCCGTGACACTGCTGTAAGTCAGCGTTCCCGTGATTTCGTTGTCCGCGCTACCAAACGTGAGTGTAGCACCACCAGCCAGCGTAACGTCGCCGCTCACCTTATTCGTCTCCGTACCCTTCAGCGTCAGGCTACCCGCCATGCTGCTGCCAATGTCGCCCACGGTCACGGACGTCGTGCCCGTTCCATCACCCAGCACCAAATTCGCCCCACTCGACACCCCCACGGTCTTGCCGCTCAGGTTGATCGTGGTGCTGTCCGCGTCTACGTTCGCCTTCGTCAGCGTCAGAGTGCCCTTCGTTACCGTCAACGCACTGCCCGTGAAGTCACCCGTCAACTTGAAGGCATCCGTATTCTCAGCTCCTCCACCCTCACTTGCGGTTCCCGTGTACGTGAAGTTCACGCCAATGCCCCCAGCGAAGTCTCCTTCACCTGTCGTACCGGTGTATGCCAACGCCAACGTGCTGCTGTTCGTGGCTCCTTCCGCATTCTTAATGCTGCCCGTGCCGTCCAGATCAGTCACATTCAAGGTCGTGGCGCTACCCATCGCACCCAAAGTCAGTTCATGACTCGTACCAAGATCCAAGGCGCCGACACTACCCGTCGTCCCGCTGAAGGTAAAGTTCCCGCCAAGGGTCAGTCCGCCCAATCCCAGCTCGCCGGAGTACGTACCGCCGTTCACCGTGAGAGTCCCCATGGAGCTCACCTTGCCGCCCTCGCCACCCAATGTCTTCAACACGCTCTCACCCGCGAGGGTCAGCGTGCCGTTATTCACCGTGGCAGAGGAAGTCCCCGTGGTCGCGCTCGTGATGGTCAACGAGCCGCCCGCACTGTTCATCGTCAGGCTGCTGCCCGAGAATGTTCCCACCGTGAAATTCTGACTACTCGTACCATTATAGACCAAGTCCGTGCTGATTGTGCCCGTGAAGCTGCCCTCTTGCGTGGTGTCAGCATATTTCAGCGTCAGCGTGCTCTTCGTGGCGCTGGCGCTATCTGTCGCTCCTTCCTCAATCTTGCCCGAACCCGTCAGGTTACCTACCTCCAGGCTCGCCTTTGTCGATCCCTCACCCAGCGTCAGAGTGTAACTATCCACCGCCAGCGTGCCGATCTTGTTGCTATCGCCTGTCACCGAGGCAGCATGACCCAAAGTCAGGGTACCAGCACCACTCAACCCCGTCACGGTCGCCGTCGCCGTGGTCTCACCACCCAGCGTCAGGTTGGCCGTCGCATCAGTAATGCTGGCCTTGCTCAGCGTGACACTCACACCCGTGAATTTTTGTGCCACCGAACTACCACTCAACGTGACGTCCAGATTGTTCACTGTGCCATCGAAGTCGCCGTCCGCGCCCGTGATCGTCACCTTGCCGCTCAGAGTTCCAGCCACACTGCCCGGCTCCGTCGCGTCACCGTTGATGCCAGCCACAGACAGCGCCCCAGTGTCATTACCAAGCTTCACGGTAGCTCCATCCAGCACCGTCAGCGTGCCCGTCAGCGCATTGTTGGAGTCGCCGCCGTCCAGCGTCACATACCCACCTGCCTTCAGATTGCCATCATTCGTGCCTGTCAGATGCAGCTTAAGCATGTTGTCCTCCGATTCGCCGGAGCCGGTCACGGTATTCGTTCCACTCACAACCGACGCGACCGTCAAATTCGCCTCGCCCTTCGCCGTCAGCGCACCCCCACTCAGCGTAATCGTACCGCTGTAGGAAGATCCATCTTCACTCGTTGCCTTCAGCTCATCTGTGATGCTCATCGAACCCGTCAGCGTCAAGTCACCCTCACCGGTCAAACTGCCCACGCTCGTCTCCACGCCAAAGGTCGTCATGCTACCATCCTCGCTCAACTTCAGAGCACCCGTCACCGCCAGGCTGTCAGAAGTTTCATTGCCCTCGGTGTAGGCGTCGAACGTGTACCCACCCTTGCTCACCGTCATGCTCGCTACGGAGATGGTACCTTCCACACTTACGGTACCGGCGCCAGTACCTTCGTCGATTCCTGCACCGTTGAACTCAACATCTTTGCCCGCAATGAAGTTCGTGGCAGCATTGTTCTGACTGCCTTTGATTATCCAATCCTTCTCACTGGCATCTGTCTGATTCTCTTGGTCCCAAATTTTATCCTGGTTCCCCCAGACTAGAGCATTTTCAGTCAGATCAAGGTAGGTCAGCCTACCCGTGTCATCCAAGTACAGCTCCCAACCATCCTTGATACCGCCTTCAACATTGCTAACGTCGAGTCCGATCTTCTCGTTCCAGCTCGCATCGGATTCTTTCAAAGCGCTCAAACCATCGAACAACTGCCACCCACCTTTCACTCCGTCCCCTTCCGTCTCCCCTGCAGTCTCCAAGAGAGACAAGATGCTACTCGTGAGTTTCAGCGTGAGCATCTTCGAATCATTCTGCAGACCACTGATGCCGCTCAGCGTCACCTTCGTGCTGTCCAGACTGCTCATCGAATCTGCGAATGCCAAGGTGGTCGCCGCCTGCAAGTTCAGAGTGCCGAAGTTAAACCCATGGTCACCCAGCTTCAAGGTACCGCCATTCAGCGTCAGCCCGGTCAAGCCTGCACCGCTTCCGCCCAGCTTCTGGTCTTCGATCTCGGCTCCCTGGCTGCTCAACTCGAGGCTGCCCGTGCCACTCAAAGAGCTGATTACGTCTTGTTTCGTCGTGTCAGCCAGTTTCAACGTACCTGCCTGCAAATCCACGGTGGCATCACTCAACGCCTTGCTCAGCGTGAGAGACTTCCCTTCAGCCGACGTGTTCACCGTCACCTTCTTACCCGTGTAATTGCTCAACTTGGCATCGTCTGTGCCCTCAAACAGCAGAGCACTCTCAACCTTCCCGGTGTAATCACCAATCTTAGCAATATTCGTCAGCTTCAGCGTGCCGCCCGTGATGGTGCCTGCGCTTTCCGCTCCAAATGCCGTCACTGCCATCGTGGCGTCGTCACCTTCCTTGTTCAGTTTCAGCGTGGCGTTGCTCTTCACCGTCAAGGTACCCACCGTGCCGTCCGCCAAGACGTGCTCACCCGTGCCGCCCACGGTCAAACCGCTCAACATCAGCGTCCCCGTGTACTCACTACCGCCATTACCCGCCAACTCCAGAGACGCGTCCTCATTGGAGAGAGCACCGTCGCCCTTCAACGAACCTATCGTCAGTGTGTCACTCCAAGCCAACGTACCACTGGTCATGGTCACAGCGGTTCCGCTCATCGTGAGAGCGCTACCGGACAGGGTCAGCGTACCACCGTTTGCTCCGATGATGAGGCTGCCGCCCGAGAATGTGCCGGAGAGCCCGAAGCTGCCGCTGCCCTTGTACTCCGTATTGACACCGATCGTGCCGCCGAACGCGCCATCTTCCGTCTTGCCGAAATCAATCGTGAGCGTGCTGCCCGCGTTGCCGCCCGTGATTTCTCCTCCGGCCTCGCTGCTCGTCAAATCATGCACGGTCAAGTTCGCCGCTGTCGATACCTCACCCAGCGTCAGAGTCTTGCCCGCCACATCCAACTTGCCGATCTCGTTGGATTCGCCCGTCACCGTGACACCGCTGCCCAAGGTCAGGGTACCATCACCACCCAGCTCCGTCACTTTCGCCGTCTTCGTGCCTGCTCCGCCCAGCGTCAAGTTGGCCGTCGCATCAGTAATGTTAGCACTGCTCAGCGTTACATTCGCACCCGTGAATTTTTGTGCCGCCGAATTACCACTCAACGTGACGTCCAGATCGCTCACTGTGCCATCGAAGCCACCGGTCGAGCCCGTGATCGTCACCTTGCCGCTCAGAGTTTCAGCTTCAATCCCAGGCACCGATGCCCCATCCCCGTTGATGCCACCCACAGACAACGCATTCGTGTCATTACCGAGCGTCACATGCGCTCCATCCAGCACCGTCAGCGTGCCGCCCAGCGCTGCACTCCTCAGCGCGTCCAGCGTCACATACCCACCTGCCTTCAGATTGCCATCATTCGTGTCTGTCAGGTGCAGTTTAAGCATCTCTCCGTCCGATGAGCCGGAGCCAGTCACGGTACCTGTTCCAGTCGAAACCGTCAAATTCGCCTCACCCTTGGCCGTCAGCGCACCCCCACTCAGCGTAATCGTGCCAGAGTAGTCAGTGCTATCCTCACTCGATGTCTTCAGCGCATCCGTCACCGTCAAGCTGCCGCCCGTCGACAGCGTCAGGGCGCCGGAGCCGGTCAGCTTGCCCGCTTCTGTCGTCACTGCGAGGGTCGTCGTGCCATCACTGCTCAACGCCAACTCCGTCACCGTCAGCTTGTCCGAAGTTTCACCTCCAGCATGGGCACTGAACGTGTACCCACCCTTGCTTACTGTCATCTTGCCTGCCGTGATTGCACCATCCACCTCCACGGTACCGGTACTCGTTTCCTCATCAAGTCCGTTGCCATTGAACACCACACCTCTGTCCTTGATGAAGTTCGTGGGAGCCTTGCGGTCGCCGATGAGCCAGTCTTTGTCAGCGTCTGATCCATCTGTTTCCTGATTCCAAACCTTATCATTCTCCAACCCTCTCCACGTCAAATCACCATCTACCGCCGCGTAATACAGCTTACCCGTGTCATCTAAGTACAGCTCCCAGCCGTCAGCGAGGCTTACACCATCGTGATCCAGCTTGACCTTCTCCGCCCAATTTTCACCAAGGCTTGCTCCATCTGCTGCAGCGAACAGCTGATACTCACCGCCGTTCGTGCTGTCGTGCGTTGTGAACGCCTTCAAGATGTCCGACGTGATCTTCAGCGTGAGCTCTTCGCCAGTGGACAAGCCCTCAATGGCTTTGCTCAGCACCACCTTCGTTCCTTCCAACGTCTTGTGCTCATCCTCTCCTGCAGTCAACGCAAAGTCGAGAACCGCTCCCGCCGAAACCGTCAACGTACCGAAGTCGTAAGTCCCTTCCTTCAGTTCCAGCTCACTGCCCAGCGTCAAGCTGCTCAGTTTAGTGCTGTCCGCCATCTTATCAATGGTCGTCTTTTCTGTACCTGTCAACTTCAGACTGCCCGCCGCCGCCGAGCTGCCGCCCGCGGTCAGCGTCGTGATATGTCCACCCTTCTCGAGAGTCAGGACACCAGTGCTGTCTTTCACATCGAGCGTGTTCCCTGCAGTGCTACCGAAAGCCTCCTTCAGCGTGACAGCCCCACTGCCCGTGTAAACCAAGTTCGCATCGATGGTAGCCGTCACGTTGCCCAGCTGCGTGTCGCCATTTGCCAAGGTCAGCGTACCACTGCCCGTGCCAGTTACCTTGCCTTCTCCCGTCAGACCCTTCACCGTCAGCTTGCCACCCTCCCCCAAATTCAAGGTATCCGTCTCCGACGACAGAGACAGTGTATCCACTACGTTCCCCTCTCCTGCTCCACTGAACGTGAAGCCGCTTCCACTTACCGCCAGCATCCCCGCCGTCAGCTTGCCGCTGTACGTACCACCCTTCACCGTCAACGTGTGACCCGTGGCGTTCACCGTCGTACCACTAGCATCCTCCCCGTCGGTCAAAGACCCCACCGTGGTATCCGCACCTAGCGTCAACTTGCCGCTGCCACTCATCGTCACCGTGCCACTCATCGTCACCGTGCCATTCACCGTCTTCTCCTCGCTTCCACCGGTCAGCTCCAACTCACCGTCGCTCACGGTCACATTCTCGCCGGTAAACTCACCCGAAATCGTCTGCTTGCTACGCCCCTGCTTCACGAGGGAAAGCTTCTGATCTGCACCGCCGAAGGTAGCATTAACCTTGTGATCCTTCTTACTATCGTTCAAAGTGAGAGTGGCCTCCGTTGTCGCTCCCAATCCGGACTTGACGATGCTTGTTCCCACAGTGCCGTCCAAGCCGGCAAGTGTGTAACTGGTATTAACCTTTCCTATCACCAAGGTGCCACCTGAAAGAGTTACGGTTGACTCGCTCAGTTTGTCATCCTCACTAGCACTCGAATTAAGGCAAAGGGAACCTTCCTTCACATCAAAGTCTACTCCATCCACAATCGCCCCATTGCAAAGTTCCCAAATCCCAGTCCCTTTTTTCGTGAAGACGAATCGCTGACCACTCATCGAAGATGCCGTCAATTTGCCAGCAAACCAGACTCCCTCCGAGTCACTCTCAGCATTAGTATTACTCAACGTGGCGTCCCCCGTCAAGGTGATGTCCCATTTGAAATCACCGCGCCCTGAAAGAGTCACAGCTGCACCTTTTGTACCTCCTGAGCCTTCCACTAAAAGCGTGTTTCCTTCTCCTTCCTCTGTTGAGAACAGGCCGTTCGGAGTAGTAATACTGCTGCCGGAAGTAACAGCGAGCTCATTAATGTTCTGCAATCGGTCACTGAGTTTCGCTTCCTTGAACTCTATGTGCGTGCCGCTTATTAGTTTGGCATGAGAAATGTTTTCTTGCCCTCCTGCAGCCGGAGCGGCGAACAGATAGCCGAACCAGTTATTCCACTCTGCGTCTACCTCCTTGTTGAAATCGAACTCCAATGTGCCCTTGCCACTGATGGCTGTCCCATAACCATTATCACCTTTCCCCCACTCCTCATCAGTTGTGATCCTCACCGTGCCACCGTCTTCCACCTTCACAGCACCGAGTTTCTTCATGCCCGTGGTCGATATAATCAGGGTGCCGTTTTGGATCGGCTCCTCCGCACTGCCCACGGTGATGCCGTTCGTCGTCGTCACCGCATCCGTGCCAGACAGCGTCAAGCTTCCGGTCACAGTAGCTGTACCCTCCACGGTCAGCTTGGTCCGCACATCCGCCGTACCCGCAACGGAGAGATTGTCGCCCACGGTCAGCGAATCACCGCCTGAGAAAGCGAATTCACCGCTCTCCACGGTCATATTACCGGTCTCAATCGCGCCGGTCAGCGTCACGGTCTTCAGGGTCGTATCACCCCCGGAGGAATCCTTGAACGTGACCGAATCCCCATTGTAGAAATTATCTGTCGATTCAGTCCAATTCTCGCACCCCTCGCTCCATGCGAATGCGTTGTCCGAATCATCCTTGCCATCCCAGACCAACTCCGCCGCAGAGAGCGTCATGCTCAGTAGACCTTGTTCATCGAGCGAGTAGGTCCATTCGCGGGAACCGATGGCAACCGCCTTGAAATCGAACTTCTCTGCGAAATTCATCGGATTGTCTATGCTACTGTCCGCTTCAAAGAGCTGGTAGGTGTACACGAGTCCATCGAGAGGAAGCTGCTTGATTTCTTCACTGGACAGGTTTATCGCCAGTTTCTTACCATCGCCAAATTCGCTAAACGCGCTGGCAACCGTACCGCTCGCGAACTGCACACCGCTGACGCCCTCATCGCTCATCCCGATATGCAACGTCAGCGCTCCAGTGCCGCCGTCTCCCACAGTGATGCTGCTCACATCCAGCACGCCGCTGTGCAACTCCAGCGTATTGTTCAGCGTCAGAGCGCCCAGTTTACCGCTCACCTCACCTTCCACCTTCAACGGGCCGGTCACGGTCAGGGCACCTCCGCTTGTTGTCAAGCCACCAGCCAAGGAAGCAACCTTACCTTCGCCCAAGCTCAGCTTACCGCCACCCAAAGTCACCGCTCCTGTGAGCTCCTGGCCGCCGGACAGCGTCAGCGCGCCGTCGCTCACGGTCACCCCCACGCCGGTGAACTTCTGCGTGAGTTCCTGCTCGCCAGCCTGCATGTCGAGGCTGAACTTGCTTTCTTGGATGGTACCCTCGTACTTAGTAGGCCCTGACACGTCCGCTTTCGAATCTTTGAAGGTAATGGTGCCGCCTTCCGTATCCCCCGTGACCCTAATGGAACTGCCATTCCCACCTGCCAGCGAACCAACATAAAAGTTTTTGGACACATTGACACTGCCCTCAATCGTGAGAGCGCCTGTGTAAGTACTCTCTGTACCCAGACCAAGGTTTTTCACCTTCACGGAACCCGTACCGGTAAGGCGACTCAAGGTACCACCTTCCATGCTCAACTCTCCATCCACCTTCGCGCCCATCACGCTATGGGTAACGCCCACTCCTCCGGTCAATGTCAGAACACCACCCGCGTTTACGGTCAACCCATTCGCACCGATTGCGCTGTTGAGGTTCACTTTACCGCTCAGCGTATGCGTCCCACCGCTCACCGTGAGGCCCTTCAGAGTCAAAGCGCCGCTGTACGCCTCTCCGCTATCCGCGCTATCCACCACGCCCGTCAGGGTCATGGTGTTTTCCGTATCCTTGCTGACGATATCTTGACCACCCTTCAGCGCGCCAACACTCAGGTCGCCCGTCCATGTGAGCGTGCCGTTCGTGTAATCCAGCGTCCCCGTGATTGCGTTGCCCGTGCCTTCAAACGCGAGTGTAGCACCACTAGCCAGCGCGACATCGCCGGACACCGTGTTGCTTGTCTTACCCTTCAACGTCAAATGACCCTTCAGATTATCTGCGGTGATGTTGTCCACCGTTACCCCTCCCGTGGTAGAGCCATTGCCCAACTCAAGAGCTCCCGACTCCACCTTCACCGTCTTACCGCTCAAATTGAGATTACTGTCCTGCGTCAACTTCAACGTACCACCATTCACCGTCAGCGTTTCACCACTGAACTCCCCGCTCAGCGTGTATTCAGTCCCCGAACCCACATACGTGAACCCACTGCTGATAGCACCACCGAACTCGCCACCACCAACAGCATCGTTCAGCGTCACCGTCCCCGTACCTTCAATCGTACCCGAACCACTCAACCCCGACAAGGTGATATCATCACCCGCCGTCAGCACCGCACTACTCCTCACCTCCGCGGATGTAATGTTGACACTGCTCCCCGAGAATCCCTGCTTCGCGCCCTCCTCCAACGTAAGCGTCAAACCGCTCACCGTCCCCTTGAAGTCGCTACTGTCAGCACCCGTGACCACAATCGTTCCCCCCAACGTCGTACCATCAGCACCACTCACCCCAGCCACGGTCAGCTTCTTATCTGAATTGCCGGAGAGATTAGCATTTGATGTCAGCTCCACCGAATCGGCTGTACCGTCCAGGTTATAGCTCCCTCCGGAAAGGGTCAACTTGCCTACTGAATCTTCCTCTCCCGGGGCTGTCGCAACCGTTGCCCAAAGCTCTGTTTTCTCTCCCGTCAAACTGACAGTACTATCTTGGCTGCCTATCACCAAATCCACATTAGTGCCCGTGCTCCCGAAGGTGAGCCCACCACCGTTCAAAATGAACTTACCATAGTACTGGGAAGTCGAGCCGGACAACGTGAGGGAGCCATTCTCACCAACTGTGATGGAAGCGTCAGAGCCTTCGGCGCTGCTAAGACTTCCTCCCACCGTCGTCGTATTGGCGAAGGTCAGTTTGGAGCCACTTTCCCCCAAATTCAATGTACCACTGATGGTCAACCCACCTTCCTTGAACGTATAATTGCCGCTTTGAATAGTCACGTTCTTGGCATTGATGTCATCCGTTTTACTAACAGTTACCTCGATATTGCCCGTGCCCTTCAAAATGACATTCGACTCGTCGGTGAAGAGTGTCTTCTCATACCCCACTCCTTCATACCCCTCCACATACCAATTGGAGTCGCTTTCGTTCCAATTAAAGTTAGCGTTCCCATCCCAGACCAGCGTGTCACCAATACGTGAGAAATCGATGCTGCCGTCACTCTGCAGCTCTGCTTTCCAGATGCTCTTTTCCCCCAAATCGATCTTGATGTTGTTCAGGACACCTTGGCCTATTTCCAGTTCACCTTCCCCGCTAAGGGCGAACAGATTGTATGGTGTCTCACTCTCCAACAAGTTCGACACATCCACGTCCAAACTAATGGTCAGCTGCCCCGTACTGCTCAGCCCATCAGCGCTGGCGATTTTGATCGCGGCGGCCTCTTTATTGAACTTGATCTGCAAAGAAGCCTCCGGACCCCAACTGAAACCACCTTCCCCGATCGACAACTTATGCCCACCGAGCTCTAGGCTGCCGCCATTTCCGAGAGACAGGGAATTAAGATTAACGTTGCTGGACAGCGCCGAGGCTTTCAAAGTGCCGTTGACAATCAGGGAGCCATCACTCAGAGCATTCGTCTCTTCCGCTTCTAATGTCACAGTCGCACCATTCCCGATTTCCAACGCACCGCCAGACAGGGTTAATGCGCCTCCTAGCTCAACATCTCCCGAACCGCCGAGCACCAGCTTGCCTCCGCTGACAGTGATACCATCCTTGCCATAAGTACCGGTGAGTCGGAGCTCGCCAGTACCTTCCACTGAGATGCTGCCTGCAATATCGCCGGAGATCGTCTGATTGCCTGCACCGATCTTTTTGATGTTCGCGTTCACATTGCCCGCGTAACTCGCAGCCGTGCTGCCGGTGGAGCCGTTCAGAAACAGCGTCACAGCCGACACCACTCCGTCTGCAGTCCCAATACTCGTACCCGTAACCGCACCTTGTAATGCACCGATTGTGCTGTCCCCACCCAGCTTCACGCTGCCGCCTTCTTGGATGTCGATGGTGCCACTCCCAAAATCATTTACTGTGGTTACCGTGATTTCGCCACCCACCGTGAGCGTACTAGCCCCCCCATCACCACCACCGGTCAGGGTTGTAATGCTGCCAGCTCTGTTCACGGCAAGCGTACCGCCGGTGATGGTGACATCGTTCAGCTCCAAACTGTCACTGCTTGTTGTTGCAGTTTCAGAGAGCGTCAGTGTGCCTTCCTCAACTTTAATGGTGTTGCCCACCTGACCGGAGAGCGTCTGCTTATAAGCGCTACCTAGACCGTGGAAGGTGAATGCCCCAGAGATATCGCCGCCGAATTCAGCCCCTTCCCCTGTACTACCGATCAGAATCAAGCCGGCATCGTCCCCCTGCACGTCAATTGTGCCTTGATCACCGCTGAGAACGACGTAGAGAGTGCCGGAGTTGATGTTGACTGTTCCACCATCCCCGGTGAATTCCAGCGTCTTCAGGTAGATGTTGTCTACGGGACGGGGTGCTCCTTCATCGGCGTCTTGCACAGCCAGGTCAACGGTGCCGCCATCAAGCTGAACAGTACCGTACATCGTGGTTTTTTGTTGCGGTATCCCTTGTATAATACCGGTTTCGGTCGCTTTCTGCGCAGTGAGTTCCAGCTTGCCCTCTGTATCCACCTTGAAAATCGTGGTCGAAGCCGCCGTCCCTTGGAAGTCGACAGTTTGTTTTCCACCCACCTCCAAGGTGATGTTTCCCATCAACTCAGATGTGAAGGTCTTGGTGGAGGATTCTTCCTCCAGCCCAGTCCCGGCACTCGCGAATTTCAAAATCGCCCCCGTTTCTGTACCCTCGAACTTACCACCCGCACCCGTGATGCTTCCTCCCACTTCCAGAACTGCGTTCTTACCCAACGTGACTGTGCCACCATTCCCCACGAACAGAACGTTCCCCGACACCCTGTTTTTGTCTCCATTTAACACGAGGTTACCCCCACCCACATTATCACCGAGGGTGAGCGAAGAGGCGTACATCCCCGTCTTTCCAATCGTTAACATAGCTCCGCCAACAAGCTGGACGGCGCCATTGTTTTCAACCTCTCCCTCAAAAGCAGAACCAAATCCCTCGATCGTCTGACCAAT
This sequence comes from uncultured Akkermansia sp., assembly GCA_947626545.1. GTDB lineage: Bacteria > Verrucomicrobiota > Verrucomicrobiia > Verrucomicrobiales > Akkermansiaceae > Akkermansia. The sequence continues at coordinate 53,377 of CANQSS010000001.1, forward strand.
GTACCCGACCTTCAGATTCACATTTGTTCCAATGGTACCACCCCAATCATACCCACCATTCGCACCATCATCTAACGTAAGCGAGATCTTTTCAGTAGCTGTAATCGTCCCTTGGGTGGAGGTTTCCTCGCCGCTCTTCGATCCCAATCCGGCGAGGACATAATTCTTCACCCCACCATCAGTCCCACCAAATTCAACAGTGCCTCCTTCGATATCCAGAACGACACGACCCACCTCGTACCCGATTCCACCGAATTCTTCTTCTTCGAAGGGCAAACCACCCTTCATCGCGAGTGTAAGTTTACCCTCACCAGACTTGGTCACCGTGATCGCTTGTTGCGCCGAGGTTTCAACCTTTACGTCCCCTGACAACGTGATGTTGCCGGCGCCGGCGAAAGTGAACCCATCTACCAACTTCAAGGTCGTTGTGTTAGAGGTGCCCCCCAAGATGAATTGAGCACTCTGACCCTCAGCGTTCAGGCCGGAGAATTTTTCCAGGGTGCCGTCCAGGGTCATCGTGCCCGTGCCGCCGAGCTTGAGCTTGCGAGTGGTTGTCTCATCGGCAGAGCTCACGCCTGTGATGGTAGCGCTACCACCATCCTTCACATTCACTGTGGATTCAGGTTTGTCCCCACCCAGCTTGATACCGCCTCCGACGTCCAGTTTTTCTTGCACTACCAACGTGGCGCCACTCAAGACAAAATTGGCACCTTTCAGACTTTCGTCGTCGTACAAGTACGTTCCCTCAGCCAAGCTGATGGAACCATCCCATTTTGTTCCGGCCCCCATGACGGCCTTCAAAGAGTGTGGATCGTCTCCTCCGTTTGTGAATGCGAAAGCAAGCGTACCTTTCCCGTTCACATTCGTCAACGTCAGACCATCGCCCAGCAGCCCGTCCTCGGTGATGGTCAAGGTACCTCCAACGTTAATATCTGCGAGCAGTGACCCTGTTTTCCCTTCGGCGTGCTTCAAGATCAACTCCTCCCCCGCCTTTATAGTGATCGGGCTACTCGCTCTGTCTTTTATCTGAACATTGCCCGTCATGAACAAAGTGAGTTTCTTTCCCTCTTCGATCGATAGGCTCTCCACCTCGCCGCTAAGCTTGATCTCACCGGAGGCTTTCAAGTTGCCGGCTTTGCCATCCGTGCCGGTGGTCATACTTAGCTCACCACTCCAACCCGCGCTGTTGTTGAGAGTGAGCGTACCGCCACTCAAAGTGATATTGCCACTATAACCACTCAGATCCTGCACCGTGAAATCCTTGGACACAGCCAAAGCTCCATCACCGGCGAGCTTTTCGACTGTCAACGCGCTCTCCCACGAGAGGGTACCTCCATTATTCAGCGTCAACGTACCTGCAATACTGTTTCCTTCTCCACCTGACGCAGAAGCAAAGCTCAACTCGGAGTTTTTTTCCAACGTGATGTTCCCCGTGATGGTATTGCTCTCGGAGCCCTGCATGAGCAAGGCGGTTTTTTGGGATTGTCCGGCGCCGCCGAGCGTTACGGTTCCTTTTCCGATGGTAAACGTCGTTTTAGTATCCTCAACACCACTCTCGCCCAGAGCAAGTGTCGCACCTTCTTTCAGACTCACATTACTGCTATTCAAGGATACCTCCTCCCCCCCCAAGGTCAGAATGCCGCTCTCCACGGTCAGCTCCTCACCACCAAAACCTTTCTTCAGTGTGTAGTTCGCTCCCGCATGCGAGTTGGAAAATGTGAGATGCGAAGTGACGATCTCTCCCTCGAAGGAACCGTCCTGCGTCGCGTTCAAGGTCAAGGTACCTACGCCTTCCACCTTGCCTGTGCCTGCGAGCGAAGTTGCGGTCATGGACCCGGATAACGTCAACGTGTTGTTCAAGGTGAGCTTGCCAACTTCCGCTCCATCGCCGGAATAGGTAAATTCGCCGCCGACGGCGAGACCTGTTGTCAAATTCATGGAGCCGGCGTAAGTACCTCCTTTCACCGTGAGAGAGTCACCCCTCACCGCGCCCTTGCCCACCTCTGTGCTGTCCAACTTATTGACCGTACGCCCCGTCCCGACCTCCAGCGTGCCGCCCGCGGTCAAATCAATGGTAGCTGAACTAAGATCGGCCCCATCTCCAAGAATGAGCGTCGCGTCTTGTGCCACCGTCAACTTGCCAGTTCCCTCCACGGAGAAACCACTTCCCAAAGTCAGTCTGCCGCCTGTTCCAATGGTGAAGGCAAATGGTGCTTCTGATTCACCGAAGCTCAACTTCCCGCTGAAGGTACCACCATTTCCGGCTTCAACCGTCGCGTTTTGCTGCAAACTGATGCCCCAAGCCAAATTATACCCACCGGTCCAAATGATGGCGTTGTCTCCGGTCCAAGATTCGGCCACGGTGATCGTGTTGCTCTTGACGTCTCTTTCTACCTGCCCCAAATCCGCGGTCAGCGTCAAGCTGGCGTCTTTCCCCAATTCCAAGTTTGTCACCGTGCGGAGCCTGTCTCCATTGTCGGCCGTGGCCGTCAACCGCGTTTCCGTCAGCCTCAACGTGCCCAGCTGATCTTTCCCGTCGGTAGTGGCGTAGAGCAGAACATTCGTCAGGACTGTGTTCCCGGGTCCATCAACGGCGCCGAGCCCCTCCCAAACCATCGTACCAGCCCCGCTCACCCGACTGTGTTTGCCATTTTCGGTAGACCACTCATCCGTCGTTTTGATGACGAGGGTACTGTCTTTGTCTACGCTTACATCACCCAAGCTCTTGTATTCACCATACGCTGAGCTTCCCGAGCTCACGGTGAGCTTAGCACCACCCGTCAGCTCCACACCGGCACCTTCTACTAGTCCCGTGTAACTGGTGCTTCCTCCAACATTCGATATCTCCACATCTACCTTCCCCGATATGGTGAGCAAACTCTGCCATTTGATTTCTGTGGCGGCCAAGATAACCGAACTGCGTTTGCTGTCATCGGTGCCACCGGTGATCGAAACACCTCCGCTGGCTGAACCAAGAGTAAGGCTGTCCACTAAACCGCCACGCGTACTCTTCATCACGAAAGATGCGCTATCCCCTAGCATCAAACCTCCCAGAGTAACGCTGCCACTTCCATTGTCCTGCATCGTCACCGCGTTATTCGCGGCAATCGTCAACACGCCGGTTGTGAAGACTCCATCCACGCCCAAAGTCCAAGCAGTATTGACATTGCTGTTGAAACTCACCGCACCCGCCGTGACGCCACCCGACACATTCACCGTCACGAGTGTCCAAGCTCCGGCGTTCAGCTCAGCGTCGGAGCCGCTACTCCAAACCTTTCCGCTCTCCCCTTCATACGTCCAAGACGTGTTGTCTGTCTCGCTATTCCATCTCAACACCGCCTCCGTTACTTCTTCTGAGGCTTGGGCAGCAGTCCACGTGTACTTCTCACCTGCGCTCATCGGCGAGATTCCATCATCCAAGTTGGCCAGAGCGATTCCAGCATCGGCAAGGGGTTCGTCGGCAGAGATGCCCGAGGAACGGAGTTGGCCGTCCGAGTCCTCATCATCGTCCTGCTGCAAAGTGGCGTCTTCCGGGGCGATCTCGTGCGATTGCGCGCGCGTAGGCGCGGTCGCGACAGTACTCCCCTGTGATTCTGCTAAATTTGTTATTTTGAGAGACTGGTCATCGCCGGAAAGCTGCGCCTGGTCGCCCGGAAGAGACACCTGTTGCTGTGTCTGCTGGGCGTCCGGAGGAGGCTGTACACCGACAGCGCGAGCAGCCGTACTCCAAAGCATGGTGAATACGCCTAGCAAAGCCGTACCGGTACTGACCGTACGGGGTAAGCGGCTGCGCGATGCAAGAGCGGCAAGGCAGGCCAACAACGCCTTGCGAAGTCCTGAGGGTAAGTGTAGCTTCATAGTTGTAAAGCGATTGTAGTATAGAGAGAATCACATTTTCCCCGCCCCGGAATACTTGTTGGAACGGGGTGATGAGCGAAGAATATCTCTTTTCAAAAGAGATACGCATGAAATATGTTTTCAATTTGTTTATAATGAAAACGTTGCAATGTTCCACAAAACGCCGAAAATACAAATCTCCCCCTTGTTATCGGGGGTGAAAAAACGCGTTTTTGCTAGTATTTCAACGTGATTCACTGTATATCTCTTTTGAAAAGAGATTCTCACTTTCCACGTTTCCCGCCCTCTGGAAAAGAGCAAGTAAGGCAACGAGGGCTCTTTCAATCCCGACAGAGAAAAAAAGAAAAATTTTTACGTTAAATAGTAAAAAAATACTGGACATCTCTTTTGAAAAGAGATGATCAGACGTTAAAAGCTGATCAGGAAGAAAAAAGGCCAGAAAATGCGATGCATTTTATGTACGAAGTACAACACGCACGACGGCCCCGTTGAGGGCGCACGCGTTAGCGGGCGGTAAGTGCGTATGGACAGCGCGTATGCGCTGCCCCGCAGGGGCGAATCGGCAGGGTGGTGCCGGTGAGTCAACTTTCGATGTACGATTGCAATGTTCGGCGCCGGTGGCGCGGGAAGTGCTTATGGACAGCGCGTATGCGCTGCCCGAAGGGTGAAAACTGGCGACGACCCCAAGCAGCTGCGAGGCAGCTGCTCATGTACGATGTACGATGTACGATGTACGATTGTGATTATAGCGCGCTTTGCGCGGGATTTGGCAGAGCAAGTGCGAAGCGGCATGTCCTGGAACTATGCGCGGACGGAGGCAGGCGGGGTCTGCCTATGTACGATGTACGACGGAGGCGCTTGACAGCGCCTATGTACGATTTTCGATGTACGATGTATGATTGGAAAGTTTGCGCGCGCGGCGCGGGGAGGCGGTGGCGGCTAGATGAGGGAGGCTTGATGGATTTTTTGCACAGGCAGGGGGAGTTTGTCGTCTTCCAGCCAATTGAGGTGGGTGGTCGTTATGAAGACCTGTCCATCGGGGGGGAGAGCCTTGAGCAAAGCTTTGCGGCGCTGAGGATCGAGCTCGCCGAATATGTCGTCTATGAGCAGCACCGGGGCGCAACCTGTCTCGGAATGCAGGAGGCTTGCCTGAGCCAGCATGAGCGCGACAGCCAAGGTACGCTGCTGTCCCTCGGATGCGTAGGCGGCTGCGGGTTCGCCGCCGATGCTCAACTGCACATCATCGCGATGCGGCCCCACCGTGGTGAAACCCGCGCGTAAATCAGCCTCCAACGCCTGCACGATGCCCTGCAGCAGGGGGAGACGAGCCGAGGAATCGTAACGCAAAGCGACCTGTTCACGCGAGCGACCGCTGATGCGCGCGTGATGCTCGGCCACATGAGGCTCCAGCAGGCGCACCAGCTCCTCGCGCAAAGCCATGAGCCGCTCCCCGTGGCGCGCGAGCACATCGGCATAGCTTCGCAGCGCCTGCATGTCCGGACGCACATGCCGCAGGAGGAGGTTGCGCGATTTGAGGGCGCGCTTGTAGTTGAGCAACTCCGCGCGGTACTCCGGATGCCACTGAGCGCCGAGAAAATCCAGGTAGTCGCGGCGCAACTCGGCGGCACCACTGACGAGACCGAGATCGCGGTTGCCGAGCCACGCCACGGGAGGCGCGGCGTTCAGGTACTGCGCGTAATCACGCACATCATTGCCATCCACCTGCATCTCCAGGCGGTGAGCTTGCCACACGACGCGCCGCCGTCCGCGCTGTGTATCCATGGACACCCCGAACTGAGCGCAGCCGTGGCGAACGAGGCGGGAAAGTCTGCCCGTGCGCGGGCTGTGCAGCGTGAGACCCACGCAGATGGCCTCGATCAGACTCGTCTTTCCCTGCGCATTATCCCCCAGCAGCAGGGCGCCCTGCTCCGGGATCTCCCAGTTGAGCTGCCCGTAGCATCGGAAATCCCGCACTCGCAGCGCCTGCAGCATTACTCAATCTCCGTGGGCAAGGCGCGGATGGCGTCCATGATTTTCTGCCCCAAATGCAACTGGGCTTGCCGACCCTTGGCGCGCAGCTCCTCCTCGCTGAAATGAATGGGATCGCCCACGGTGACGGTGAGGGGGTGGAAACGCAGTCTTTTGCTGTGGATGGGAAGGCTCTCGAAAGCGCCCTCGATGCGCAAGGGCTGCACGGGAACCGTCGCCAATTTGCCGATGATGAGACCGATGCCGGGCATGGCCTCGTGGATCTCGCCATCCGGACTGCGCGAACCTTCCGGGAAGATGACGATACGCCCCCCACTGCGCAGCAGGCGCATCACCCGAAGGAGGCTTCCGGGATCCGGCCTGTCCTGGTCGATCGGCAGAGCGTAGCAAAGGGGCAGCACCTGCTTCATCACCGGCGGGTCAAACAAGGTTTTGCGCGCTAAAAAATGCACCGGGCTCTCAAACATCTGCCCGAGCAGAGGGGGGTCAATAAAGCTCTCGTGGTTGGCCACGTAGATGCACGCTCCGCTCTGGATGAGCTTATCATACCCGATGATACGGAGCTGGAAAAAACTACCGAATATCCCGCGCAGCAGGGCGTGTCCTAGAAAATAGACCGGGTTCATGATTGGACTTGCGTTTTGTCTTTGATGTCGTTGACGATTTCCGCGACGACCTGTTCAACGGTCATGTCGGACGTGTCGATCACACGTGCATCAGCCGCCCGAGTGAGCGGGGAGCACGCCCGTTCGCGGTCGTTCTTATCGCGCTCCCTGATGGAATCCGTCAGCCCCTGAGCGGCACGACGAGCCGCGCGCACCTCTTCTGACGCCGTCACGTAGTACTTGAACGGCGTGTCCGGGAAAACCGCGGTGCCGATGTCGCGGCCTTCCATGACCACCGCCTCGCTCTCGTTGTACTCGCGCTGCTTGTGCAGCAGGAAAGCGCGCACCTCCGGGATAGCCGCGACCAGCGATACACTGTCGTTCACCACCGGCTCGGTAAGCTCGCGTCCCAAGCGTTTTCCCGCGCAGAGGACAGTGGAAACGGCCCCCTCCTTTCCGAAATCCAGCGGCATGTTCGGCAACATTTCAGCTATCTTTTCATGCTGTGCAGGCGCCACACCCTGCTGCGCCAAATACCACGCGATGGCTCGGTACATGGCCCCGGTGTTGATGAAGGTGTACCCCAACTTTTTCGCAACAAGTTTGGCTACCGTTGATTTGCCGGACGCCGCCGGTCCGTCTATGGCTATTGCCGGTGGTTTCATATGCTTCAAGTATAGTCTGCGGAAACGGGATTGTCAATCGCAAGACGGCCCCAAGCAGCTGCGAGGCAGCTGCTCATGTACGATGTACGATGTACGATGTACGATTTAAGAAATTCCCGCGCTTGCGCGCGAACCTGGCGAAGCAAATGCGGACGGGATGTCGTGAGACCATGCGCGGAGTGTGGCGTCGCTTTCGTGGTTGCCTCTCTTGTTGGATTGTGCTACAATCCGGCCGCGCCCGTCAGGGCGAGGTTCCAGGCGGGCGTTTATTATTATGAAAAATGCCCAAAACCAAAAACTGACGGAGCTGGTGCTCTTCCTAGCGGAGAACGCCGAGCTGATCGAAAAGGCGATCTATTTGCTGTTCGTGATGCTTAACTAGCGAAGTCAGCCCCACCTTGGGAAACCGAGGTGGGGGACTTCGCGAAAAAGACTTGACACAACTCATAGGTTAGAGTTAAATGTTGTGCGTTGGGGGTGGTTCCCCGGCATTTTTCATAATTTGAGCCGCCCGTTGGAGAAATCCTGCGGGCGGCTTTTTTCATTTACGACGGAGGCGGAGGCAGACGGAGCCATCACATTTACGATTTACGATTTGGGAAATTCGGCGAGCAAAGCTCGCGGAACTGCGGAGCGCGAGCGGAGGCGGCGGGTAAAACAGAGCGCGGGGCGGAGGCAGACGGGGTCTGCCCATGTACGAGGTACAACACGCACGACGGCCCCGTTGAGGGCGCACGCGCAGCGGGCGGTAAGTGCGTATGGACAGCGCGCATGCGCTGCCCCGCAGGGGCGAATCGGCAGGGTGGTGCCGGTGAGTCAACTTTCGATGTACGATTTGAATTATAGCGCGCTTTGCGCGGGACGGAGGCGCCTAGCGGCGCCTATGTACGATTTACAACACGCACGACGGCGGTAAGTGCGTATGGACAGCGCGGAGGCGCTGCCCGGAGGGCGAACCGCCGATGGGGCGGCGGTGAGTCAATTTTCGAGCTACCGGGCGTAGGTGTGCAGTGAATTGGTTGCCAGGGGCGCCATATTTACGATGAGGAAGGTGACGAGTACGGCGGCGAAGCCGAGGAGCAGCAGGGCGCGTTGCTTGGCTGCGTTTGACCCCGGCGCGTGAAAATAGATGAGATAGATCAGCCAGGTGATGAGCGACCACACCTCTTTGATGTCCCACGCCCAATAGCGTCCCCACGCTGCATCTGCCCACAGTGCGCCGCTGCAGAGACCAAAGGTCAGGAAGGGGAAAGCCAAGCGCGCCAGCGAATGGGCCGCTTCGAGCCGCGGGATCTGTCGCTCCCCCCAAGCCCCGGCCGCATAGAGTGCCGAGAGCGTGAGCATCGCATACGCCGCCACGTAGCTGGTGACGTGCGGCACGAACCACGCAGATTGGAGCGCCGGAGCCTGCCGCCACCCAGCCTGCAGAGGCATGCACAGCGCACCGATAAGCGCCACGGCAGCCACTCCGGCTATACCTGCGCCCGCCTGCACCCCGCTGCACCGCAAATAAACCCACACCGGCGCCAACAACAGCGGCAGCGCGCAGAGTACATGGCGCATATTGCCCAGCGGAGGGGCCTGCGCCGCCCACGCATTGGCCGCAAGGAGCAGCACACAGCACACCAGCCCCACGCCCAGCACGCGTTCTCCGCCCACGGCACCGCGCCGCACGAGCAGCAGAGCGCCGGCCGCCGCAAAGAGCAGCGCCGACAGGATGGTCAGTATGATGATGATCGTGCTCATGCTTGTGTCGATCTCTTGTCCCTGAAAGCCCATGCGAAGCAGCAGAGGAGGACGCCCAGCAGGCCGGCAAACACCAAGGGGCGCCCCGGAGCGCGGCGAAGCAACAGCTGCACCCGCCGTCCATCTGCGCTGCAGTTCATCAGATAAATCTGCCAATGATCCCAGCTCGCCGGATGATTCACGCGCAGAGTGACATCGCGTGCCTCCCCTTCGCCACGCATGGGGGACAGGCGGCACACGGCCCGGTATTCTTTCACCTGCCCCGGCTGCTGCACCAGGACACGCACCGGCGAACCGGGCAGCGCCAAGTAACGCCCCTCACCACCCGGGAGAGCGCGCAATTTTTCCACGGGCCATACCTCCTGCCCGCAGCGGATGGAAGCGCCCTCACGCTTCGCCACGGCAACCGGCAGCCAGCGACCGTTTCGGTGGACCAGGAGAGTGTATGATTCTGAGCTTGCGTAACGCTCCACGTGCAGATCCTTCACCTCCACCTCGAAAGGCGCCAGCTTGTCCGCACCCTTGCCATGAACGACGGACGGCACACCCACGTGACGCGTCACCGCAAGGCGTTCCTCGCAACAGACATCCACAAAAGTCCCGGCCACCACCAGCACGATGCTCAAATGCGCCACCGCAAGCCACAACTTTTCCACACGGAGACACAGGTGCGCCAGGTAGCCAAAAATGACGCTGAAAAGAACCCCGACAACGGCCAAGCAACCCATACCCACTGCGCCAAACCACATGCCACCGCCCAAGCTCGCACAATGCAGCGCCTTCTCCCCGCAGTGCAGCAGCACACCTACACCGGACACCACGAAGAACAGCGCAATAAGACCCACCAGCATCCTCAACCGATGCCCCGCTGAAAGCCTCCACGCCGCCCACATGGCCGCCCCACCTGCCAGCCCGCCCAGCACGCGCATCAGACCTCCGCCATACACTGCCTCCACACCTCCCCAAGGCAAGCCACCTGCCAACAGCAGCACACACAAGGCCCCGAGCAGCATACCGGTTGCCCGAAGCATGGGATTCTTTTCACGCGCGACGCTCACCAATTCCAAGTCAAGGAAAATACCCCCATGAGCGAATTCTTATCCTGCGTGCGGTAGGTGCGACTGTGCAACAACACCCCAGCGTAGTAGTCAATCCCCTTATAGGCCACGCCCGCACCCAGCTGACCCTGCACCTGCCAAGGCGTGCGCCCGCACGTACGGTCGAAGTGATGGAAGACGCCGCCATCAATCGTCATATCCCGCGCCACGTACTCACCATACACCCCGGCGAGCATGAAGTAGGAAATCCTGCTGCGGTCGTAGTTCGGTTTGGTCAGCAGGCTGATGCTAAAGTTGCCCGTTTCGATGTCATTCGTCGTCATGCTGGGCGGGAGATTACGCCCGATGCGGTAGATGACACCCACGCCACCGGAGATATTGAAAGTGCCCAGCGACTCGCGCACGTACACGCGCGTCTCGCTCTCCCACCCACGACGTAACACCCGAACCTGAGTCAACCACTCCTGGCGCGATGCAAGCTGTACAGTCATCTCCGATGGAACCTGTTCTCCCCAACCGCGCCACTTGTCCATGTTCAGCAGCTCATGCACCGCATTTTGCGTCTTGCCGGCGAGAGAAGCCTTGCCCGTCGTCCCCACTTGCAACTCCGTACCGCAGCCGAACTTCTCTCCACGGAACAAATAGCCGCCGCCGAGAGCCAGGTAGCCGCAGTAGGGATGCTGACCGGGGATATTGCCGTAGCTGTGGACTTCCGGGGTGTACATATTTTGCGTGAGCGTGACTGCCCATGCGTGTTTTTCAGAAATCTCGCGCGTGAAATCAAGGCGCGTGCCGTGCGAGAAGTTGCTATCCTCGTCCGATATGGAATCATTTTGGAACACGCCGTGCATGTGATTTCTCGGCGTGTTGGTGTAACCCGGTTCACCAGGTTGTGATATCGGGTTGGCATATCCTGCCACACCCGCTGCAGCGGCATAGACGACGACCGGTAGTAATCCCATGCCCCTAATCTATTCCAATAAGGAAGGAGAGTCAAGACATTTACGATTTACGATTTACGATTTACGATTTGCAAATAATGCGCAGCGGAGCTGCGGGAATTTTGCGGAGCGAATGCGGAGCGAAATTTTGAAGGCTGTGATCGGAGGTGGTTACAAAGGGACGGGAAGACGTGGGCAGACGGGGTCTGCCTATGTACGATGTACGACGTACGATGTACGATTTGAATTATAGCGCGCGATGCGCGGGATTTGGCGCCTAGCGGCGCCTATGTACGAGGTACAACACGCACGACGGCCCCGTTGAGGGCGCACGCGTTAGCGGGCGGTAAGTGCGTATGGACAGCGCGAAGGCGCTGCCCCGCAGGGGCGAACCGACAGGGTGGTGCCGGTGAGTCAACTTCGATGTACGATTTGGGAATTTAGCGCGCGTTGCGCGTTTTTATACGTTTGTCTCGTAGCCGCCGCCGAGGGCTGTGACGAGACGCGCCAGGGTCATACGAATCTGCTGACGTGCGGCGATGACGTTGAGGCGCGCGTTCAGCCACGAGCGCTCCGCCGTCGCTACGTTCAAGTAGTCGGAATAGCCGCTGTTGTAGAGGCGCAGGGCGAGTTCGGCAGCCTCTTTGCTGGAGCGGGCGGCCTGCTCATGCTGCGGGAGTTGGTTGGTGAGGCGCGCGTAGTCGATGAGGCACTCCTCCACCTCGGCAAAAGCGGCCAATACCGTTTTGCGGTATGCCTGCGCACTCTCCATCTCTGCAATACGGGCCAACTTCACATTTGAGCGCAGCTGCACGCGGTTGAAAAGCGTTTGGGAAACGGAGGACGACAGATTCCACCCCGCGCCTTGGAAGAAGTCGGCGAAGTCCGACGAAGCCGCAGCTGAAGCGCTTCCCGTGAGCGATACGCGGGGGAAGAGGTTGGCAATCTGCACGCCGATGGATGCCGCAGCCCGATGCAGATTGCACTCTGCCGCCACGACATCCGGTCTGCGGCGCAGCAGATCCGACGGCAATCCCGTGGGCACGCGCGGGATGAGGTTAAACACTGACGGAGCAGGCATGCGCAGCTGCACGCGATCCGGCGTGGTGCCCAGCAGGGTAGCCAACGTGGTGCGGCAGGTCTGGATGTTCGCCTCATACGCGGGAATCTGCGCACGGGTATTGGCGATCGTGACGCGCGCCTGCTCCAGATCCAGGCGATTCTGGAAGCCGGCAGCCACGCGTTTTTCGACAATCTCAAAGGTGCGCTGCTGATAGACGAGCTGTTCGCGTGCCGAGCGCAGGCTCTCCGTGGCAGAAATCCATTCGAAATAGGTGGTAGCAATGGAGGATGCAAGCGCGATGTTGGTGGCGGCAGATGCGGCACGAGCCGAACCGACATTGGCCACGGCAGCTTCCACCTCACGCCGCGTGCCGCCCCAAATATCCGGCGACCACGCGAGCGACAGCCCGCCATTCCACTGACCATGCGAAGTCGAGCTGTCGAACCCGCCCCCATTTCCCCCGCCGAAACTACCGCTCACACTCGGGGACAGATCTGCACGGGTACTGCGCAGCTGGGTCTCTGCGCGATCAATAGCCAATGCGGCGGAAATGACATCCGGGTTGGCCGCGAGACCTTGTTGAATCAGCGCGGTGAGCTGAGCATCCCCGAAATGACCCCACCACGCACTGCCAACGTTCTCATCCACGGCGGGAGGCATGTGGTTCACCCAAGTGGCGGGCAAATCCATATCCGGCGCGCCGTGGAAATTCGGTCCGAACAGGCAGCCGCCCAAGACCAGGGGCATTGCAAGTATCAGCGGGATTGTATGCTTCATAGGCTCGTTCAAGAAGGGGTTATTCGTGGTGCAAGGCATCAATGGGATCTAAACGCGAGGCCTTAAAAGCCGGATACCAGCCGAAGATGATGCCAATGATGGCCGCGACACTCACAGCGAGCACCATCGCCGCCGGGGATGTCGCCACGGGCCAGCCGTTATGCGTGCTCACCAGCTCCGAGGCAATGCGCCCCGCGATGATGCCGATGATACCGCCCGCCAAACACAGCAACACGGCCTCCAGCAGAAATTGCTGCATGATGTCGCGAGGTCTGGCGCCGACCGCCATGCGCAGGCCAATCTCGCGCGTTCTCTCCGTGACGGACACCATCATGATGTTCATGATGCCCACACCGCCCACCACGAGCGATATCATCGCCACGGCTATCAGCAGTTTGCTCATCGTCTCGCTCGTGCCCGTCACCATCTTGATGAACTGCGAACGATCGCGCATCTCGAAGTCGTCCAGCACCCCCGGCTCCAGCTTGTGTTGGCGGCGCAAGACAGGCGTCATCTCATCCATGGCAGGCGTGGCGCTTTCTTTGCTCTTAATTTTTACGAGAATGACGTCCACCGTGCGTGTGCGCAGGGGGTGCGGCGAGTTCGAATAAGGCTGTAAATCGCACCCGGGGTAGAAGTTCACCCCCGACGTCGAATACGTGGACGTGGAAGAAGCTTTGTTCGTGTTGTTGGCCGCGCCGCCTTTGGATATCGTCGCCGTGCCCGAGGCACCCATGAGGCGCATACGTATGCTGGTCCACGGCAGAATGAGGCAGTCGTCCTGATCATTGCCCATGCCGTCTGCTCCCTTGGCCGCCAGGACACCAATGACGGAGAAAGCGACATCCTTGATGCGGATATCCTGACCGATAGGATCCTGCCCGGGATAGAGCTTATCGGCAATTGTCTTACCGATGAGGCACACGCGCGCGGCCTCGTCCACCTGCTTTTTGCTGAACGCGCTGCCACGCTCCACCTCCCACCCCTCGATGTCCAGATAATGCTCATTGCCCCCCTTGATGGAATTCGGGCTCCAGTTGGTATTGCCGACAATGACCTGACCGGAGGCGCGCACGAAGGGCGAAGCAGAGACCACCGTGGCGCGGCACTCCTCCATGATAGCATCCGCATCTGACGGGAAAAGGGAAGCACGACCGCCCATACCGCTGTTCACGCCCCCGGTGCTGACCGATGCGCCAAAGATATTCACCACATCCGCGCCCAGGTTGGAAAATTTATCGGCTATCTGCTGCTTGGAGCCCTCGCCGATTTCCATAATCGCGACCACGGCCGCGATGCCGATCACGATCCCCAGCACCGTGAGCGCCGCCCGCATCGGGTTGCGCACCAACCCGCGCAGACATGTCAAAAGTAGCGTGGTAAACTTCATTTGTGCAAGGTGGCGTTCAGTTCATCAGACACACCTTCCATGATGAGACCATCACTCATATTGATGGCACGGTCGGTGAAAGCAGCCGTCTTGGGATCATGCGTGACGATGATGACCGTAATGCCCTGCTGCCGGTTCAAGTCGCGAAACATGTTCATCACCTCCACCGAGGTGGAAGAATCGAGGTTGCCGGTGGGCTCATCTGCCAGCAAAATGCCGGGGGAATTGATGAGCGAGCGAGCGATGGCCACACGCTGCTGCTGCCCGCCGGAGAGCTGCGCGGGGGTGTGATGCATGCGATCCTCCAACCCGACCAGGCGGATGAGCTCCAGCGCGCGCGCGCGGATCTGCGCGGTTTTCTGCACCGGGTGGCGGTAGTATGCAGGCATCATCACATTCTCGATGGCCGACGTACGCGGCAGCAGGTTGAAATTCTGAAAGACAAAACCGATACGCGCATTGCGCAGCCGGGCACGCTCATCGGCATTCAATCCGGCCACGTCCTTGCCATCCAGCAGGTACTCCCCGCCGCTCGGGTGATCCAGACAGCCCAAGATATTCATGAGGGTAGATTTTCCACTCCCCGAGGCGCCCGTGAGCGAGACGAACTCCCCGTCCCCGATGCTCAACGATATCCCCTTGAGCACGGGCAGGTCAATCTCTCCCAAGTGGTAGGTCTTGGTGATATTACGCAACTCAATCACAGCGAAAGGAGGGCGTTGGTTACATGGGTGGTGGTCCAGGACGGCCATTGCGCGCATCCTGCCCCGGCTTTGGTTCCGCACCGCCGGTTGAACGTTCGCGGTGTTTCGGACGGTTCATGCCAAAGAGATTTTTCTGCCCCTCCGGAGCCGATGACGCCTTGGAACTCTCCCCTTGCAGCACGCCTGTCACCAACACCTCACCATCCTCCAGCGTTCCCTCGTCCAGCAGTGTCACCACACTGCGCGTACCGTCATCACACCCTCGCAGCACCCACACCGGCGCCACATGTTCGCCTGTTTTTTTCCAGAGCAAAGCGGCACCGTCCGCATCACCGCGTTCCGGGGGGGGGAAGGCGCCCGGTTTGATGAGCTCCTGCGGAGGGTGAAATTCAAAGGCTGAATCTGCCACCATCAAGCAATCCTTAAACTCCTCCACGATGAAGTTCACATTGGCGCTCATGTAAGGCAACAATTTACGTTGCGGGTTTTCCACATCGACCTCCACAATGTAGGTCACCACATTGGAGGACATTGTAGCGTTCGGACGTATCTTGTTGACGCGACCCGTAAACGTTTCATTGGGCAGAGCATCCACGGTGTAGCGCACCTCCTGTCCCGCATGCACCTTCGCAACATCCGCCTCGTTCACGCTCGCCCATATCTGCATATGGGACAAATCGCGGGCCACCAAGAAGAGCGTGGTGGCATTCATGCTGCTCACCACCGTCTGGCCCACATTCACCTGGCGCACCACAATGGTACCATCCACCGGGGTGGAGATGCGCGTGTAGTCGCGGTTGCGCAATTCACGAGTCAACTGCGCCTGGGCGCTCTGCAACTGCGCGTCTGCGTTCGCCTGCTGGGCCCGGCTGGTCTGCTGCTGCGCCTGAGCGCTCTGCAAGGCTGCCGCCGTGCTCTCCGCCGCGTTCACGAATTGGTCGTACTCCATCTGGGAAAGCGCATCACCCACGCCTAACTTGTCCGCGCGCTGCATGTCGCGGTCTGCCTTGTTCTTGTTGGCCTGCGCCTGAGCCACTGATGCATCGGCCTGAGCCACAGCTGCGGCAGCAGAGAGGATTTGCGCCTGAGCCTGCGCCACTTGGGCTTCCGCGCGCTTGATATCCAGCTCCACCAAGGTGTCATCGATGCGAGCCAACAGCTGCCCTGCCTTCACCTCACTCCCGTAGTCCACCCGCTTACCATCCAAATCCGTGCCAAACTCCTTGATTTCACCCGTCACCTGTGCGCCGACATCCACCAACTCCTGCGGCTCCAAGGTACCGGTGGCCTGCACCTTGTTGACAAAGTCCCCGCGCACCACATTCGTCGTTGAAAAACGGACTTCACGCACACGATGGCTCGACCTGTAAAACATCCACGCGCCCACTGCGAGCGCCGCCACCAGCATTAATACGATTGTTTTGACTACTTTTTTTACCATGATTTTATCCTTCGTTCTCCACCCGCGCGACCCCCGGTTCGTCCCTCCCTTTTTCGGGAGACGTAATGGAGACACGATTTTCTACTTTACTGACAAATTTAGCGCGCCGATAGCGCGAGAATCTTGCGAAGCAGAAGGCGCACAGCAGCGCCTATGCCTCCGCGCCCTGCAGGGCAATACGCCCTTACAGCCGTCGTCCGTTTTACCACGCGCGATCAAAACGGAATGTCGTCGTCGTCCTCCATCGGCATAGGGGCCGGATTCTGAGCCGGCGTCTGAGTACCGCCAACGGGCGCACCATTCCCCTGGCGGTAACCGCCAGAATAATTACCGCCACGCGGCGCCTGGGCAGATGCCGGAGCACCATCGCGCCCACCAGAAAGCAGCTGCAGATTCTCCGCGATAATCCGAATTCGACTCCGTTTCTGCCCACTCTGCTTATCCTCCCACGAATCCATTTGCAGACGCCCCTCGATGAACACCGGGCGCCCCTTGGACAGGTACTGCGCCGCTATTTCCCCGAGCCGCCCCCAACAGGTCACATCCAAAAAGGTCGTCTCCTCGCGTCGATCACTCTCATTGGGGCCTCCGGTCACACGGTTGACGGCGAGCCGCAGCTCGGTGAGGGATGTGCCGCGCGGCGTGGTTCTCACCTCCGGATCTGCCGTGAGGTTACCGATTAACATCACTTTATTCAAATTAGCCATGGTCTTGTGTGGTTGGACGTTGTTCGTTCAATATGGTGTTATTTTACGCATGTGGCCCCAACAAGGCAAGTAAAAACGGTGCAAACGCATTAGAAAAGACGTTTATCCATTTACGATTTACGATTTACGATTTACGATTTACGATTTGGGAAATTCGCGCGCGTTGCGCGGGGCGGCAGAGCAGGAGCGAGTGGAATGTGATAAAACCGTGCGCGGGCGTAGTTACAAAGCAACGGGAGGCGGGGCGCCTGACGGCGCCTATGGACGATTGCTTATTTGCAAAGGCGCTTGGCGTGTGCGACGATATTGGGCACGTTCATGCCAAGTTCGCTGAGCACTTGTTCACCGGGAGCCGAAAATCCGAATTGATCGATGCCGATGATGGAACCTTGCGAACCAACGTAGCGGTACCAGAGGTCAGACTTGCCGGCTTCCACCGCCAAGCGACGCGTGCAGGAAGACGGCAAAACGCTTTCCCGGTAAACCTCGCTCTGCTGATTAAACCTCCACATGGACGGCATGGAAACCACACGCACTCCCTCTCCGAGCTCGGCAGCCGCCTGCAGCGCAAGCAGAACCTCCGATCCCGCAGCGATGATGATGAGCTGTGGTTTGTCAGTGCCCTCACGCCGGGCCACATAGGCGCCGCGCAGTGTCCCCTCGCGCCGCATTTGCGCGCTCAACTCCGGCTGAACTGCAGTGAGAGAGGGCACATTTTGGCGGGTCAAGATAAGAGCTGTCGGACCATCCGTGCGCTCCATAGCGCACATCCAAGCGCCGGCGGCCTCCTCCTCATCTGCCGGGCGCACCACATCCAAGTTCGGGATGATGCGCAGCCCCGTCACGGTCTCCACCGGCTGATGCGTCGGTCCATCCTCGCCCACGGCGACGGAATCATGCGTGAGCACATAGGTGACGGGCAAGTGAGCCAACGCAGCCACACGTATGGCAGCGCGCATGTAATCCACAAACACGCAGAAAGTGCCGGCAGACACGCGGAAGAGGCCATCGTAGGCGATGCCATTGCAGATGGCAGCCATGGCATGTTCGCGAATACCGAACCAGAAATTGCGTCCTGCATAATTTTGCGCGGAGAAGTCGCCCGCGTCTTTCAGGTAATTTTTGTTGGACGAGAAGAGATCCGCGCTTGTGGAGAGGAAAGCCGGACAGTGCGATGAAATAGCGTTTTCGACTTGAGCGGCAGATGTACGAGTGGCCAGCTTGGACCCGCCCTCAAAATGCGGGATCATGGCGTCCGACTTCTCCGCGCTCAACCCGCACACCGCCAAATCCATGCCAGATTCCAGCTCCTGCGCCTTCTCCGGGCAGGCCTGTTTCCACGCCGCAAAAAGCTCGTGCCACTCTGCACACGCGGCCACACGCTGCGCTTTCAGCTGTGCCATGTACTCACGCACCTCAGCAGACACGTAGTACTGCTGATCCGTCGGCAGGCCCCAATTAGCATGTGCAGCCTCCCATATCTTCGCACCACCCTCCCCATGACCCTTGGTGGTTCCCTCAAATCCCGGCACCCCTTTTGCAATAGTCGTGTGGGCGACAATGAGTTTTGGGCGACCATTACGTTCCAAACGAGCCGTGCGCAAAGCGTTTTCCACCGCCTGCAAATCATGTCCGTCGACGGTGAAAGTATCCCACCCGTGCGCCGCAAAGCATGCGGCTACATCATCCACCTGAGTCCTTTCTACCGGAGCGTCCAGAGTGATGCCGTTGGCGTCGTATATGAGCACGAGGTTATCCAGACGGAGCGTTCCGGCGATGGCAGCTGCCTCGCGAGAAATTCCCTCCTGCATACATCCATCACCCGCCAAGCAATAAACGGTTTGATCAAAGATTTCATATTCGGGCGTGTTATAGCGGGCGGCAGCGTGTTTGGCAGAAATAGCAAAGCCTACGGCGTTTGCGATACCCTGCCCCAGCGGTCCGGTGGTACACTCCACCCCCGGGCAGCAACCGAACTCCGGATGCCCCGGAGTGTGCGAACCCTTTGAACGAAAAGCGCGCACATCCTCCATCGTCACATCATACCCGCTCAGATGCAACCAAGCGTACAAAAACATGGAGCCATGCCCACCGGAAAGGATAAAGCGGTCGCGGTTCAGCCAGCGAGGTTCATCGGGATTCACCCGCAGCAGCTCTCCATAAAGCACGGCCCCTATTTCCGCGCACCCAAGCGGCAAACCTATGTGTCCGGATGATTTGTCATATATGGCATCTATTGCCAAGCCTCTGGCTTCATTTGCTGCCCGTTGTAAAATATCCGCCTTCATTCGCGCCGTCAGTATACCAGATTACCCGGTTTTGTAAAGTAAAACAAACCCAGGGCAAACGCATTAGAAAATGCGTTTGCCTATGTACGATTTACGATTTACGATGTACGATTTATTAATAATGTGCGCGTTGCGCAGATTTTTCGGATCATTAATGTGTGTTGAGATCCCTTTAGAGCCATCATCATAATGACCACCGGTTATCACGGTTTTTGATACGTGTGAACAGTGATAGCAGCCAATAAAAGCATTTTTCTTTGTTGATTGACTTCTCCCAAATGCGTTTGCCCTAGGGTGTCCCATTGACACGGTGAAAAAAATCGGCTAGAATGGCGGGCGTATGAACAGACTTGCAGGAAAAACGGCTGTGGTGACTGGAGCTGGGCGCGGGATAGGGTACGCTATTGCACATCGATTTGCGCAGGAGGGAGCGAAGGTAGCTCTCATATCGCGCAACACGGCGTCATGCGGAGGAGCCGCGGAGCGGATAAACGAGGAGATACCCGGGAGCTGCAAGGCCTACCCATGCGATGTGGCTGATGCCGAGGCGGTGGACGCGTGCGTGAAAGCGATATTGGCAGATTTTCCAGCAGTGGATATCTTGGTAAATAATGCGGGCATCACAAAGGATGGACTGCTCATGCGTATGAAGGAAGAGGACTGGGACGCCGTAGTCTCCACGAATTTGAAGAGCGCGTTCCTCTTCGTGAAGGCCCTGCAACGCACGCTCATGAAGAGCCCTGCGGGTCGTATCATCAACATGAGTTCCGTCGTTGGCATCTCCGGTAATGCGGGACAGGCGAATTATGCGGCATCAAAGGCCGGGGTAATCGGGTTCACCAAATCGGTGGCGCAGGAATTAGCCGGGCGCAAAGTGACGAGTAATGCGATAGCGCCCGGGTTTATTGCAACGGAAATGACGGATGCCATACCGGAGAAAGCGCGGGAGGCTATCTTGTCCCGCATACCCTTGGCTGATATGGGCAAGCCGGAGGACATCGCCAGCTGCGCACTTTTCCTAGCCTCTGATGAAGCGCGGTACATCACTGGTCAGGTGCTGGTGTGCGATGGCGGCATGTGCATGTAACTTCCTCCCCCTGTGACAGCAGTACGGAAACCGGTTCAGAAGTTCCTGGGACTCCTGCTGGTGCTGATGGTGACGGACTGCCAGCAGCAGCACGGGGCTCCGCCGCCGTACCGGGGCTACAAAATGGCGCCCTACACGCTGAAGGGACTGCGTTTCGTGCCCATGAATGTGGAGCAGGCTCTCCGTTACAAGGCGGTGGGCATCGCCTCGCATTACGAGGCAGATGGCGCTCCCGGGGCTATCGGCCAGCGCCTTTACCGCGACCAATATTACGCTGCACACCGCACCCTGCCCCTGCCATGCTCGGCTCGCATCACCAACTTGGAGAACGGGAAGAGCTGCATCGTGCGCGTTGCTGACCGCGGGCCCTATATTGCGGGCAGGCTCATCGATGTAAGCACTGCGGCGGCGCACAAGCTGGATTTCCACAGCAATGGGTTGGCACGTGTGAAAATTGAGGTTCTCTCCGTAGGGGATGGCCCGTACAAACGCACACGCTAAGCAAGGCAACTGCATTAGAAAATGCGGGGGCCCAGCGGCGCCTATGTACGATTTTCGATGTACGATGTACGATTGCCATATTCGCGCGCGTTGCGCGGGGAGGCGGGGCGCCTGACGGCGCCTATGTACGAGGTACGATGGACGATGTACGATTTGAGAAATTTGGCGAGTGAAGCTCGCGGAACTGCGAAGCTTGAGCTGAGGTGGTGGGGAAAATCATGGGAGGTTGTTGGTTCGAAAGGGGCTGGGTTATGCAAAGCTGTGTCACGGGCTGAAATGATTTACGATTTACGATTTGCAGAGCTTGCGCGCGTTGCGCGGGGAGGTGGAGCAAGCCCTCAGTGCGTGCCAATGTCCCCACGCAACATGGTGAGCATGCCTATCGCGCGTGGGAAGGACTCCGGGGCGTCGTCAGATTCTGCGAACAAACGGTCGGCCGGAATACGTGCGTAGCGCTCTGCCGCCTTGGGGTGTGAAAGCTCGCGCACGCCCACGGAGAAGAGGGCGCCCAAGGAGAGGAATTCTCGCGCCAGCTCATGGGAGCCGTTCCATGCGTGTAAGAGCACACGCGGCAAGGTTCCGCAGCGATCGCGCTGTCTCAACAGTTCCAGCAGGCGTGCCCATGCGCCCGCGCCGTGCAACTGAGCCAGGCGATCATGCCGAAAAGCCGCACCCAAATGCACCTGCAGCAGAACCTCCTGCTGATTCAGCGAATCGCGGTAGCGCGGGGTGGCATCCAACCCGGTTTCTCCCACCTGTGCTTGAGGAAAACGGCACAGGTATTCATCCAAATCGTAGGCGATCTGAGTCACGGGCGCTTCTGCTGCATGCCAGGGATGTACGCCGAAACAGGGAATCATGCCCGAAGCCTCAGCTACGCGGTCCCAATCACTGCGCTGCACGGAGCACAGGAAGCCGCCGTAAGAACCGGGGTGATGGGTGTGGTAATCCATCATACCGTGGGTAAATGACCTGCCTGTCTGAAACTGTAGAAGGGTTCCCTCTCCTCACCCTCGGTACCGATAATGACGTGATCCTCCACAGGGATGAGCAACAGTTGCCCTGCACTGGCCAAGCGTTCTGTAAGCGAGATATCCTCCCGGCTCGGAGAAGGATTGCCGCTTGGATGATTATGCACCAGCACAATGCGAGCGGCGCTGTGTCGAATGGGGTCGCGAAAAACATCTCGAGGGTGCAGTGTAACACGCGTGAGCGTGCCACAGGCAATGGATGAGCGATGGATGACCTCATTGCGCACATTCAGCGAAAGCACGTAAAAATGCTCTTGCACCTCGTAGCGCAGTTCGCCTGCCATTAGATTGTACACATCCCGCGGTCCGGAGATCTTACGATTCTCAGGAGCCTCTTGCACGGCACGTTTCCCCAGCTCGAACACTGCAGCCAGTGTAGCGGCCTTTGCCGGGCCTATTCCCCTCTCCAGCTTCGCGATTTCCGAAGCCTCCAGTCGTCCGAGAGCCGTGAGTGATCCTGCGCTTTTCTTGAGCTGACGAGCCAGCTCCAGCACATTGCACCCGGGAAGTCCGGTGCGCAGGAATATGGCGATCAGCTCCTCATCCGACAGGGTTTTGCGCCCGTGCGCGATGAGCTTTTCACGCGGCCTCTCCTCCGCGCTCACGCAGCTATGCAGAGTCTGACTGAGACACTCGTGCGAATCTGCATGGCGTGCTGTCTCCGGGCATTCGGACATTGCTCAGCGCAAGTCAACCATATCGCGCAAGATATAAAGGGACTCGCGCAACACGGGATCGAGATTTGAGGGATAATCCAGAGAATCCTCGAGCTCCGCCTCCGGGTCCTTTGCCTCGCGCATAAAGTTATCCTTATCTTCCTTGGAAGCCAAAGGGAGTTCAGCGCTATCCAAGTCTGTCAGCTTGAGCCGATAAATGGTAAGCTTGTTTGCATCCTCCTTACTCATAACCTCGTAGCGTTTCTTACGATCCACATCGCTCTTCTTCTTGAAGTCACGCAACTCGGCAATCTGAGCCTGACGCTTATCCTTGTTCAGGGAATACGAATTTTCTTTGACAAGGCGGCGGCGGTAGTTGGCATACCAAACATTGTTCTGCAGATCACCATCCTTGGCCACACGTGCTGCACTCAGCTCGCGCAAGCGCGGCAGGATATCCGCCAAATGGGTGCCAGGCACATAGCTGCCCGCCTGCGCAATCGCGTCATAGGGCATGGCATGGTCCATCTCCGCCTCACCAATCTGCATGCCGGAGGTCACGGTCGGCAGCTCAATGTCGCTACTCACACCCTTCAGCTGAGTGGAAGCACCGTTGATGCGGTAGAATTTCTGCACCGTCACCTTGATGAGGCCACTGCCCTCGCGCGAGGAGAAGAGGGGCATATAATCCGCGAGGCTGCGCGGCACCTGCACCGTTCCCTTACCGAAAGTGGTTTCATCGCCCACGATGACAGCGCGACCGTAGTCTTTCATAGCACCAGCAAAAATTTCGGAAGCAGAAGCGCTCGCCTTGCTGATGAGTACCACCAGCTCACCCGGGAACCGCGGCTTACCGCTCACCGTAAGACGCTCCACCTGCCCGCGCGCATCCTTCACCTGCACGACAGGCCCCGCCCCAATGAATAGACCTACCATCTTACGCACTTCCTCTAATGAGCCGCCGCCGTTGGAGCGCAAATCAATGACAAGCCCCTGTACGTTTTCGCGCAACATACGGAGAAGGATATGCCGCACATCAGTGGCACAGTGCACATCGCCGCCGTCTATATCCACGTAGAAAGAAGGGAGGGTCAGGATACCCAAGCGGTAGTTGCGTTCCTCGCCCTGCGGGCCACGTTCACGCAGATCAACAATGCGTGCGCTCGCCAAAGACTCGGACATAGGAACCTCGTCGCGGACAATGGTGATAATACGTTCATCTCCGCTTTCGGCACTCTGCACGCGCAAACGCACGGGCACGTCTTTTTTGCCACGGATAAGGTTCACCACCTTATCAATGCTCATAAACAAGATATCCGTCCAGTTGCCATCGCCATTTGCATCCACTGCCACCACGTGATCGCCGAGCTTGAGCTGGCCATTTTTATCCGCCGGGCCGCCTTTCACGATACCCTCGATCTTGGTCGAGCCATCATCATCTTCCCGCAGCTGCGCACCAATACCTACCAAAGAGGCCTTGATCATGTCCTTGAACTGCTTCTCCTCGCGAGCACCCATGTAATCGCTATGCGGATCGTACACATGCGCCACGGCGTTAAGCAGCAGACTCACCATATCCTCCTGATCGGCTTCCTGCACTTCCATGCGCACGCGCTTGAGGCGTGCGAGAATCTTGGCAGCCGGGGAAGGCTCTTTAGCATTGGGATCCGGTTTACCCTTCTCTGCCGCCAAACGGGCGACATTCTCGCGACGGCACACTTCGGTGAGCATCATATCTTCCACTTGGTCACGCCAGACCTGGTCCAACTCAGCCTCATTCTTGGCACGGGGCAACTTACGACGCGTACGCGGCACTGTACGATCCGAATTAAACGCCGGCGGATTTTTTTCGTACTCGTGCAGGATTTCCTCTGCCTGAGCAATGTGTTTGAGGGCTCGCTGCGAGTACATGCCGTACAAGTCCTGCGCAAGCGAGACCGTCTCGCGGTTGAGGAGGTAATCCCCAAAAGAATCACCATACTTCTTATGCAAGGCGTCTACATCTTCCTGTGTAAAATACAGATGTTGTGGATCTATAGACTGTAAGTAGCAATCGAGGAACTTGGCGTACAGGGCCGCAGAAAACCGCTCCCGAGAGAAGTGGGAATTTTGCAGCACCTCCGAAAACTGCTTTCCTATCATGTTATAGTCCGGCGCCGCATGCCCCACACCGCTGCACGATACCAGCAACGCCATGGCAACCATCCGCAGACCGCGTACTCTTTTTATAAAGTAGTTCATATACTGACAGCGATTCGTGTCTATGCGCCGCCCGGTTTCGGCAGATGCCGGTTATCCCTTGCAAGCGCTCTCTCACATTATACACCGCCTAGGCTGTCAGTCTATCGAATTTTCTCAATGCTGACAAAACAATTTCGTTGTTCGTGTCATAGGCGGACAAGGTCTCCCTATGTACGATGGCCGACGTACGATGTACGATTGCAGGGCTTGCGCGCGTTGCGCGGGGCAGCGGTGGCGCCTAGCGGCGCCTATGTGCGAGGTACGATGAACGATTTGGGAAGTTTGCGCGCTTACGCGCTAGCACTCATGTCGTTCAGTTCGATAGCTTATGCGCACGACCCGGCACCGGTCGAGAGATTCTCACCCCCTCCGGCATGTAGTGCATCAACTCTTTCTGCATCTGCCGCTGCGCAGCCTCATCGCCGTGCACCAGCAAGATTTCGCGCGGGTTGAGAGAGCGAGCGTAGTCCAGCAAAGCCGTGCGAGGCGCATGCCCGGAGAAATCGAAACTTTCGATGCGACAAGCCACCCTGTATGCCTGCCCCACATTCGGGTCTTCACCGAGCCGCACATTGTCGCCGGGCTTGGCGGCCTTGATACGCGCCGCCGGGCTATCCGGATCACTGTACCCCACAAACAAGATAGCATCAGCCGGATGCGACAACACCTGCGCTGCCAGCTTATTGGAGAGAGTGTGCGGACTCATCATACCGCTGGACACCAAATAAATGTTGCCCGGGCTCACGCGCAGCGGTCCATCCATTTCTCGCGGCAGGGGCATTGTATCCACCGATGCGCGCACAAGCAAACCGGGGTGCAAGCGTGGGGTATCGTACGTCATGCGGTCGTACACGCCAGTTACTTTTGCGCCTAAGCCGCCGCTGTAAATCGGTGCATCCGGGATACGGCCGCTATCACGCATTTTGCCGATTTCGTAGAGCAACTCTTGGGTTTTGCCGAGAGCGAAGAC
The DNA here is from genome assembly GCA_947626545.1 of uncultured Akkermansia sp. Lineage (GTDB taxonomy): Bacteria > Verrucomicrobiota > Verrucomicrobiia > Verrucomicrobiales > Akkermansiaceae > Akkermansia. The sequence goes on from CANQSS010000001.1 coordinate 79,095, forward strand.
GGGGATGAGTACAGCGCCGCCACCCAGCAGCGTTTCTCGTATAGCCTTAGCAAGACGACTTATCTCGCGTTCACGCGTATAGCTCAGCGAGCGCTCTGTGTCGCCATGCGTACATTCCATGACGAGCACATCCACCCCCTTCCTTGGAAAAGCGGCACCGGGTATTAAACTCTGATTTTCGAACTGCACATCCCCGGTGTAGAAAATACGCATTCCCGACCGCGTTTCGAGCATCACCCCGCAGGAACCGAGGATGTGCCCGGCATCGTAAAGCGTGGCGAGCATATTACCATTGCGCCCCACGCGGAAACTCTCCTCGTATGGCCGGGACACCCAGTTGTCGGCAGCGTGATCCAGCTCGCCGTGGCTGAAGAAAGGGTACTCCGCCACACCGTCGTAGAGCCTCTTTGCCGTCATCACATTGACGGAATTGTGCAACATCACGCGACCTATCTCCGCCGTCGCGCGCGTCATAATAACCTCCGCCTGCGGGAACTTGTCTTGCAAGACCGGCAGCGCCCCGATGTGATCTAGATGCGCATGGGATACGATGACCGCCTGCGGATCTGTTCCCTCCAGCAAATCAAAGCGGGGCTTGGACTCCTCGCCCACCTTCTTGGGGTGCACACCGGCATCCAGCACCACACTGGTCGCGCCGTCTTGGATGAGGTAGCAATTTGCGCCTATTTCCATGGCGCCCGTCAGGTTGGTGAAAGTCGTCATACCGATTGAACCAGAAGTTGAGCTATGACCCTCGCCGCATCCGGCCGCGCGCGGGAGAGCATAGCTTGCTGCATTGCCGAGCGTACCGATAGATTGAGCACGTTTTGTCGGACAAACTCGACTATTCGTGACTGCGTGAGATCCTTTTGCTCGCACAGGCAAGCAGCGCCGGCATCTGCAAAGATCTGCGCGTTATAGAACTGGTGATTGTCTGCCGCAAAAGGGTAAGGCACCAACAAGCAGGCCTTGCCGATTACTGAAAGCTCCGTGAGCGTGGATGCGCCACTACGCGCTACCACGGCATCTGCAGCTGCATAGGCCGCCGGCATATCTGAGCAGAAACCCAGCACCCGAACATTAGCACAGCCCTCTGCCAGACTCGCCACACGCGACTGATCCGCTTTGCCGGCAATAATAAGAAACTGCACATCAGGCAATTCCCTGGCAGCCTCCACCATGAGAGAATTCAGCTTCTGGGCCCCCTGAGACCCACCCGTCACCAACAAGAGAGGTTTATCCACGGGCATGCCTAATGCGACACGCGCGGCTGCGGGTTGTGGCGCATGCAACATCTCCTCGCGCACCGGCGTGCCCACCTCTTGACAAGCCCTCCCCGGAAAACGCTTGGCCGCCTCTCCCAACCCCAGCAACACAGCCGTGCAAAAACGGGCCGTGAGGCGATTCGCCCGACCGGGGACAGCATTCGAGTCATGCATATAGGTGCGCAGCCCCAGCATGCGACCCGCCATCACAGGCGCTAGTGAAGTAAAGCCACCCATGCCCAGAACGGCATGCGCCCTTTCCCGACGCAGCAGTCTGTAACTGCTCCACAGGGTACCGACGAAGCGCATGAAGAAGGGTATCATGCGCAGCGAAAAAGTGCGCGGTTTGGCAATGGCCGGTACCGTACGGAATTCCAGGTGGGCGTACTTTCGCGAGCCCTCCGCATCCACCTCTTTGCGCGAGATGAGCAACAAAGGGCGGTGACCAAGCGCAAGCAACTGCTCTGCCACAGCAATGCCGGGGAACATGTGCCCACCTGTGCCACCACAGGCAATGATGATGCGTTGGGATGAGAGGACGTCGTTCATGAATCTTTGAGGAGGTGCTTGGGCCAAATATCCTGGCGCACATTTGGAGTGTGCCTCTGAATGCTCGTGAGTATGCCCACGGAAAGGATCGTGAAGACGAGATTCGTGCCACCGTAACTAATGAAAGGAAGAGGCAGGCCGGAATTGGGCAGCAGCGAAGTAACTACAGCCATGTTCAGCACCGCCGGCCAAAAGATTGTACATACAATACCGATGGCTAACAATCGTCCGAAAGTATCCTGCGTTTGCAGCGCAAGCATTATGCCGAAAATTGTGAGCAAGGTAAAGAGCATGAGAACACCCAACGTGCCCACCAGTCCCCATTCTTCTCCAATTTCTGCGAAGATGAAGTCGGTGTGAGCAAAGGGCAAATTGCCGAACTTTTCTATTCCATCCCCCAGGCCGACACCCATTACTCCGCCGCGCGCGAGAGCCAAGATAGCTATCCACTGCTGCCGCCCCACCCCCTGACTGAAGGCCTGCGGGTCGAACCACGCGTAAATACGCTCCAAGCGGTTGTCATTGCCGGTTGCCATGTCGAACATAAGCACCATGCCCACCAACATTGCAGTGAAGAGCAGCCAATTTCGCACACCGGCCACATACATCACGCACCCGCCGGACACCGCAAGCGCTGCCGCCGTGCCCATATCTTTCTCAAACAAAATGAGCGCAAGAGGTATGCCAAACAGCACAGCCCCGGGCCATACAAAACCTCGCCAAAACGTGCCCGGCATCTCACGGTGCGTGGTATACCAATCCGCCAACGTCAGCATGAGGCAGATTTTGGCTACCTCACTAGGCTGAAATGACAGGAAACCGAGATTGATCCAGCGCCGTTCCCCATTGATCTCCATTCCGATGTATGGAATGTAGCAAAGAACCAGCATCCCCGCGCACGCCCACCACATTGTATGTACCCACGGACGCAATGATTGGTAGCGCACGGTACTCATCGCCAGAGCCGCCAGCAACCCAAGGAAGCCGAAACCACATTGCTTGTAAAGAAATTGGGCCGGTGTTCCCCCGTTGGGCACATAGGCGCACAGCCCGGTGCTCGCTACCATCATAATCCCCAGCACCAGCAAAATGATGAAGCAAATCCAGATGCCTATGATGCTCAAACGCGGGGACATGGATGGATCTGACCAACGTGATACTTAGCGACTCAAACGCAGCTTCATGCCGGGACTGATACGATTGGCATCCTTGATGCCATTGATTTGCATGAGCTCCTTCATGGGCACTTTCACCTTGCGAGAAATACGCGAGAGCGTCTCACCACGCTGTACGACATGCACCTTCCCAGTGGAAGACGGGGAGCTTGAGGAGTCGTTTACCGGGCGAGCAGGAGCGGACGCAGTGGGGCGTGCTCCGGCAAGCCCCGTAGGCACCACCAAATTCACCCCCACTCGAGGCTGCGGGTCTGTCACACCAGGATTTGCCGCTTGCAACGAAGCCGGACTCACAGCATACTGCGCCGCAATATTCTGCCATGTATCACCCGTAGCTACCATGTGATACACAGGAGCTGCCGTAGCCGCGGGGGCAATCTCCACCACATCGTCCTGGACTTCTTCGGCTGCTTCTTCATCCGCCATCTCCGCAGGCTGCGTAATGTGATTTGCTGCAGCTGCAGGAGCTTTTGTGATCTGTTGGGGGGGAGCGGTCGGCGCAAGGACAGGCGGCGGCGTCAGCACTTGATCCACCGTTGACGTTGACGCAGCGGGAGCAGTCGGAGCTTTTTTCGATACAACCGAAACCGGAGTCGTGTTCACCGCACTCCCTTTCATCATGTGCCCACGCAACAGCACGCCACCGATAATGATGAGGTGCAGCATCAGCAAACCCACAATAATACGCACAATCGTGACGCTGCTCGTACGATCCTCCACCAACCCTGTATCAGTGCGATGGCGGTATTTTTTTATGAGGGAGTGAAAGAAATGGCGTTTAGGTTTTGTTCTGCCGAGTGTTGGAGTGGCATAAAAATCGTCCTTTTTCATGGGGTGCTGGTGGAATGATGGTTAAAATGGTTTATTAGAGATGAAGATTTTCTTGTACAGCTCGGCGAAAATCATCACCGCGCTGCGCATAATTCCTGTATTGGTCGAAAGATGATGTGCCGGGGGAAAATAAGACGACGTCCCCGGCAGAAGCGCGCACTGCCGCTGCGTGCACAGCCTCGCTCACGGTCTGCACACGCACTGTTTCATGAGCTCCGGAGAAGGTGCGCTCCAGTTGCTCCGCTATTTGCCCGAACACCACGCAGAGCTTCACTTTTCCCGACATAGTGGACAGCAGCGGCGTGTAATCCAAGCCCTTGTCCTTGCCACCTATGAGCAGGATAATGGGGCGCGTCTGCGAGCGGATAGCCGCTTCGGTGGAGTGCAAATTGGTACTTTTGGAATCATTCAGCCAAAGCACGCCACCCTCCTCTGCTACAAACTCGCAGCGATGATGAGGCGGTTCAAAGTTGGCAAGTGATGATATGATCTCATCATCATTGAGCCCCACGGCACGACACGCGAGAATGGCAGCCATGGCATTCTCCGCATTGTGAGCCTGCACAAGGGCCGTGCCTTTCAGATCAGCCACGGTGGTATCTATCTGCTTGATACATGTGCCATCGTAACGCAGCAGACCACTGCCGGAGCATGCGGAAAACTCAGTTATCCGGGGTCTGATAGACGGCATTTTTTCGCCGACGCGGATGATAGCAATCTGGCTTTCATCCATATTTTCAAAGATGTGCAGCTTGGCCTCATAGTAATCGCTGACCTTGGTATAACGATCCATGTGATCGGGGGCAAAATTCAACCACACCGCAACCTCCGGGCGAAAACTTTGTACCGTTTCCAGCTGGAAGGACGAGACCTCCAGCACAGCAAACTCCGGCTGCGGTTTTTGCAACACGACCTCGCTGAACGGGTAACCATAATTGCCACAGGCTTTCGCACTGCGGCCTGCCTGCAGCAGGATGTGCTCGATGAGCGCGGTTGTTGTCGTTTTACCGTTCGTGCCGGTTATGGCAATGATTCGCCCACTGAAATAGCGGAACGCCAGCTCCACCTCACCGATGATGGGAGCGCCCGCGCAAGTGAATGCCAACGCCCACGGCTTGTCAGCCTCGATGCCGGGCGAAATAACCACGAGGTTTGCAGCAAAGTCCCGAGCCTCTTTCTCGCCGGCTCCTGCAATGAACTCCACCGTGTCATCAGAGCATACGGCCTCAGGATTAGAATCAAAGATGCGCACCTGAGCTGCACCACGCGCCACGGCTAAATGCGCCGCCGCAACACCGCTGCGACCGCACCCCAACACCGCCACCTTTTTCCCGTGTAAGTTCATACTGCTGGTAAAGAAAGAACTGCGATCACAAACAACACACATCCCACAATCCACGAACGCACACACACCTGCGACTCGCTAACTCCGCATTTCTCAAAGTGATGATGCAATGGAGCCATCCGGAAGAAGCGCCGTCCCTCGCCGTATATCCGTTTAGTCATTTTGAACCACAGCACCTGCACCACGACGGATGTTGCCTCTGCCACAAACACACCCCCTACGATGATGAGCACGAACTCCAGTCCCGCACAAACCGCCAGCGTGCCCAATGCCCCCCCCAATGCCAGCGAACCCGTGTCGCCCATGAAAACCTTTGCCGGGTGGCAGTTGTACCACAGGAAGCCCATACAGGCAGCTATCACCGCTAAGGAAAAGCAGGCAAGACCGTCGGAAGGTCCACCTCGGAAATAGAGAAAAAACAAGAGAGCGGCAGGCACCATACAGCCACTTGCCAATCCATCCAACCCGTCCGTCAAGTTCACCGCATTGGAAGTGGCAATAATGGTGAGGATGGCCAACGGTATCAACAGCCAGCCAATATCCACCCAGCCAAAGAACGGTATGGCAACCCTGCACACACTTGCATCCGAATAGTAGAGATAGACCGCGCAAACGGTCGCAGCAAAAGTTTGAAGCGCAATCTTAAACCAACCGTTTACACCTTCGCAATTGTGTTTTTTTACCTTTGCGTAGTCGTCCAAAAAACCAAGGAATGCCGTAACAATTGTGACGAACAGAACACACTGCACCTGCGCATTTGCCAATGGAAGGAAAAGCAGAGAATAGACAAGTACAGCACCGATGAGCAGCAAACCGCCCATCGTCGGTGTACCAGCTTTTGCCGTATGCTCCGGCGCATGTACATTGCCGTGCGCCTCGCGCACCGGCTGTCCCGCCTTCAAAGCTCGAAGTCTGTTGACAACACACGGACCGAGCGCTAGCACCATCACAAACGGCACCACAAGCGCCGCTACGATCTCCAAATCAACTCTAAAGGGAAAAAAATGGTACGGCATGATTCGTCAGTCCTGTCTAAGAAAATCATTCATTACCCGCTCGATACCCGCCGCGCGAGAACCTTTGAAGAGAACTACATCCCCGGAGCGTACAACGGCACGCAGAGCCTCTGCGGCCGCCAACGAACTCTCGACACGCTGCACGGGCACACCACCGGCACGCACCGCTTCCACCAGCGCATGAAGCTCGGCACTGCCCTCACCCAGAACCACCACACCTGCATACTTTGCCTCTGCCGCGCACTTGCCCACCTCAGCATGCGCAGCCACACCAGCACTTCCCAGTTCGCCCATTTTACCGAGCACAGCATAGCGCCTGCCACGCACAGCCATACTTGCCACAGTACGGAGCGCGGCCATCATGCTTTCGGGATTGGCATTGTAGGTATCATCCACCAGCAAAATCCCCATTTCTTCACGGCAGGTGAGACGTCCGTGCGTAAGAGCGATCGTGTTCAGCCCGACGGCAATTTCCTGCAAACTGCAACCTAACTGCCATCCTGCTGCAGCCGCCAACAAGCTATTGCTCACCATGTGCATCCCAGGCACCGGCAGATGTACAGGAATTTCGCCTACTCCCTCGATTACGAGCGTGTAGTCACTTCCCTGAGCATTGCTCTGTACATTGTGTGCACGAACGGCGCTTGACGCGCCGCCCACAGGAAGAAGATGCGCCTTCGTCTGCTCGGCGATGTAGGCCGCATAATCATCGTTGGCGGAGTAAATCATGCAACCATCCTGCGGCAATGCACGCGCCACGGTGCACTTTTCCTGGGCAATGGCATCTCTCGATCCAAGCATGCCGATGTGAGCTGAGCCAATATGCGTGATAATCCCTATGCGAGGCTGCGTCATGGCACATAGCGGGGCAAGCTCGCCGGCGTGGTTCATACCCATTTCCCACACAGCTGCCTCGGTATCAGCAGGAGCAGACAGAACACTCAGGGGCACGCCGATATGATTGTTCAAATTGCCCTGCGTGGCGACTACACGCGAGAAATGTCGCTTCAACACAGCACAGACCATATCCTTCGTGCTGGTCTTGCCACTTGAGCCCGTGATACCTACCACCTGCGCTTCCATTTGCCCACGCCACCAAATCGCCAGATCATGCAGCGCCTTCAAGGTATCCGACACCAGCACCACACTGCACTCTGCGCTGCACTCACCTGTCACTCTGCTTATCACGACTGCGGCAGCTTTCTGCGACGCCTCAGTGGCGAAGCTGTTGCCATCGAATTTATCCCCACTGAGCGCAAAAAAAACGCATCCTTCACGCACGCGGCGGCTATCCGTACACACACCAGTTGTAATGGGACGCGAACCCCGTGCCCGGAGTGTGCCGCCGGTGCTTACGAGAAGATTTTGGAGATCCAGTTCAGTCATGCTTTTTCTCTGCAGTCTTGGTAGCAATAATATCAGCTTCTTTGCGCTCCACGAAGCGGCGCACCGCCTCGGCATCCGAAAAGCGAATCGTCTTGTCGCCGATAATTTGGTAATCTTCGTGTCCCTTGCCGGCAATGAGAATCACGTCCCCCGGACGCGCCATGGTGAGCGCCGTTTCAATAGCCTCGCCGCGGTTGGTGATACGGTGCTGTTTGTCTGCCGGGATGCCGGGCATTATCTCATCAATAATGCTCTCCGGGTTTTCGTGTCGCGGGTTGTCGCTGGTAACGAGACAGACATCCGCATATTTCGCAGCCGCTGCCCCCATGAGTGGACGCTTTGTGCGATCGCGATCGCCGCCGCAGCCAAATACCACGATGAGCCGCCCCTGCCGCGTCAGTGCGCGCATAGTACGGCAAACATTTTCCAAGGCATCCGGCGTATGCGCGTAGTCCACGAAACATTGAATGTGATGTGCGCTGCTCACCAGCTCGAGACGCCCTGGCACCTGCGGGGCCGTAGCGAGGCAACTGATGGCGTCGCGAAAGTTTACCCCTGCCGCCGCCGCACCCACTAGCGCCGCTAAACTGTTGGAAACATTGAAAGCGCCGATAAGCGGGACGCGCACGAGAAAACTGCGTCCCTTCCAAGTAAGTTCATACTGGCTACCTTTCAGAGAAATGAGCCTCGGGGTAATGCGATATTCCGCATCAGCGGCTTCGCCGAAGGTCCGCACCTTCATGAGCGGTTGCATTTCTCCCGCCAAGCGTCGCCCGTATGAATCATCGATATTGATCACTGCCACCGCCTTGCGATCCGCCCCTAGCGCCATACTGGTGAAAAGCTTTTTTTTCGCCTGGTAGTAGGTTTCCATATCTCCGTGGTAATCCAAGTGATCCTGGGTGAGATTGGTAAAAATACCAACGCGAAAATCGGTGCCAGCAGTACGCTGTTGGTCGAGGGCATGGGAAGAGACTTCCATGGCCACAGCGCGGCACCCGTTACGCACCATATCCGACATCATGCGTTGCAACTCCGCACTGCCCGGCGTGGTATTGTGCGAATTGATTCGCCGCGCACCATCATCATACATCACTGTACCAATCAATCCGGCTTTCTGCCAAGTACTGCGCAAAATGTGGTGCAGCAGATAGGCAATCGTCGTTTTACCGTTGGTCCCGGTTACCCCCACTGTGACGAGCTGCTGGCTTGGGAAGCCGTGCCACGCACTCATGAGCGTACCGCAGGACAATCGTGAATCTTTCACCTGCACCCAGCACACTCCTTTCTCCTCCATACCGGCAGGGCATGGTTCCTCAGCCACGATGACGATCGCACCGCAGCTAATGGCCTTTGGGATAGCGCGGTGTCCATCAAACTTGCTGCCACGCACAGCAATGAAAGCACTGCCGGGAGTCACCTTACGGCTGTCATCCGTAAGCTGACCAATCGTGCGGCGCAATGGACCGGTGATCACCGCATCGGGCAGCACGGAAAAAAGTTGTCTATGATTAATCATGGGGTAGAAGATGAGGCTTGCTGAGCCGTGCGGTCTTTGCTAATGCGGTAGCGTTCGTAAGCCGCGGGGTCGCTAGGTTGAATATTCAGGACATTGATGAAACGTTCCGCCGCCTGCCGGAAGATGGGTGCAGCTACCGTGCCGCCGCCCGGGTTACAATCCGTAGGGTGAGGTTCGTCAATGACAGTCATCACGACAAGCTGCGGGTTGTCAACTGGCAACAACCCCGCAAAGGACACAGTATAGAGTCCCTCGTAGTATCCGCCTTTTTCCTTCACCTTTTTTGCTGTGCCTGTTTTACCTCCGATAAGGAAACCAGGAATAGCCGCCGCTGTCGCCGTACCACGTCCACTCTGGCCGGAACTTTCCGTCACACTGCGCAACGCGCGGCGCAAATCACGGGCCGTGTCGCTCGTCATCACACGACGCACCTCCTGGGGCTTGCAGTCATCGTATACGGAACCGTCCGCCGCAATGATTTTATCGATGAGCCGCGGCTTCATGCGCACACCATCATTGGCAATGGTAGCGTACACCATCGCCATGTGCAGCGGGGAAACGGAAACAGAGTAGCCGTATGCGATTCGGGAGAAATTGACGATGTTGTTGCCATCCGCCAATAGGCACGCGCCACCACTGGGCAGATCCACACCCACAGGCTTGTCCAAGCCATAGCGCTGCAAGTACTCTTTATAATTGGGCCATTTGCACGCCAATGCAATTCTCGCCGCACCCGGATTGCTTGACTTTTTAAGCACGCAATACAGAGGCTGCGTGCCATAATTAAATCGCCCATCGTTAATCGGCTTGCTGCCAAACCCCACGCTGAAAGGAGAGCAATTCACCGGCGTGTCAATACGCATGATATGTTTGTCGACCGCAGTGGTGGCAGCTATCACCTTAAAGGTCGAGCCTGGTTCATAGCGGGTCTGGCAGGCAAAGTTGAAATCGCCAGTTACAGGGTTGCCCTTGGCATCTTTCACTGTGCCTCGCTTGAAGGTACCATTGGGAGTGATGAGATCTTTTGTGTTCAGATTGAATGATGGGCGACTCACCATGGCAAGGATATCGCCTGTGTGCGGCTCCACTACGATCATACAACCACGTTTGGCGCGGTAGTGGCTCATACCACGATCCAGCTCCTGCTCGCAAATGGCCTGCAAACGCATATCGATCGTAAGTCTCAGACTCAAACCGTCTTTCGGCGCCAAGTATCGATCATCCTCATTCGGCAATACCTGTCCACGAGCATTGTGGCGGTATTCACGCATTCCGTCCACACCAGCCAAGTAACTCTGAAAATACTCCTCCACACCGCTCATGCCACGGTTCTCATGATCCACATATCCCAGCACGTGGCAGAGCATCTCCGGCATCACGTATGAGCGTTTCGGATTTGACTGCACCATAATCCCGCGCACATGAGCATTTTTTAGCGTTTCCTTGATCTTCTCCGCCGTGTCCAAGTTGAAACCCTTGGCCAGAATAATCTGGTTACGGAAGGAGCGCGTGGGTTCTCCTTTTTTCTCAGCCTCACGGTTATACTTCTCGGTGGCGGTTTGAGCGATACGCTCAATAATATCCTCCCGCGTCATGTAGCGCTTGTCGCGTGAGACCTTGCCATCCTCTCCGTCCTCCACGTGGCACAGATAGGGGAAAAGCAGCTCAGCCACCAATCGATCGTGCAGTTGGTAATAATATGCGCATACTTCCGGGTCGTACTCAAGCAGACGATTGGTTTTGGCATCCGCCGTACCCATCTGGCGACGCAGTACCGCCTTCTCCTCCGGCGTCATTCGACGACGCGCATTCTCCAAGAGCTCAGCGCGTTTTTTCGCGAGCATTTTGCGACGCTCAGCGGCATCTTTAGTCTGAGCCCATTGCATCGTGTGACTCACTTGATTATACGCCAGCCCATCCACTACCGCCGTAAGCTCACGCAAGTGGTAGCGATTTGCCACCAGCTCGGCATTTTGGATATTGTTGGTGAGAATCTCCTCATTGCGATCCATAATCACCCCACGTTGAGCCGGAATACGCTCTTTTTCGATCAATTCATCAGCAGCAAGACGTCCATGATTCCCGGAATCCACCACCTGCAATTCCACCAAGCGGTAGGTGATCACGCAAGAGATCCCCAACACCAGAACGCAGAGCCAAGCGCAGCGGTTTGCAAATGGTATTTTGGTTTTCATGGACGTCTTTGAAAGTGCTAGCGGGACGCGGTGGAATGGATGGAAGCCTCCTGACGAGTGCTGTGCGCAATTTCGATTTGACTGTGGCGGATATCGCGCAGTTCAGAACCATCGTGTATCAGACGCTCGCGCATAGCCCAGCGGTTGGTAAGAGCATCCGTTTTGGCACGGTACTGATTAGCGTTCATTCGGCAGATGGCAATTTCACGGTTCAGTTTATTAATTTCCGTACGCTCCGTTACCTGCTCATTTTTAAGGACGGCATAGGACACACCCATGGCGGTGGAAATCACAGCAAAAGCGACCATCCACACCAAGAATCCGAAGCTAACGCGCTCCGAGTATCGCGACTTAATTTTCTTTCGTATCATTTGTTCTAAAGTTTTTCGATGACTCGCAGTTTCGCACTGCGCGAGCGCGGGTTAGCGGCCAGTTCTGCCTCCCCAGGTACCACGGGTTTGCGCGTAACGCTTCGGGCGGAGTACTCTGGATTCGGACGCGGCTGCGCCCACTCCGGGCGATCAATTTCTGGTTTTGTCACACGTTCAAAGAAATGTTTGACCTTGCGATCCTCCAAGCTATGGAAAGTGATGATGGCCATACGTCCGCCACTGCGCAGCAAAGAAAGCCCGTCACTCAATAGCTCATCCAGCGCCCCCAGCTCGTCATTCACCGCAATGCGCAATGCTTGGAAACTGCGCGTAGCCGGGTGCAACCTGCCCTTGCGAGGAAGAACAGAGTTAATGATATTCGCCAACTGAGTGGTCGTAGTGATGCGACCATGCTCACGTTGTTGCACAATGCGATGCGCAATGACACGGGAAGCGCGCTCCTCGCCATATTGCCACAAAATATCCGCCAACTCCGCTTCATCTGCTTCGTTCACAATATCCTCTGCACTGCGCGGCAGGGCAGGGTTCATGCGCATATCCAGCGGGCCCTCAATCATGAAAGAAAAGCCGCGCTCTGCCGTATCCACCTGAGGGGAAGAGATACCTAAATCTGCCAACACACCATCCACCTCATCCACACCATGACTGTGCAGTAGGGTTTTGACTTCCCGAAAATTACCTGCCAGCACATGAAGCTTTTCGCCGTAGCCCGCCAGCCGCTTACGAGCTGCAGCACGTGCCTGCGGGTCTTGGTCGATTCCCCATACGCTCGCCCCAGCTTGAAGCAACCGCTCGCTGTGACCACCACCGCCAAGTGTGACGTCCACCATCACCTTACCCTCCGAGGCTTGCAAAGCATCTACTGCCTCCTGCAACAAAACCGTCGTGTGACAGAAGTCCGAGACCTCCGTCGTTTCCTCCGTTGCGCACTCCGCCCCCGCTGCATGCGCCGCCCGTTGCATGTCTACAACCTCTTGAAGCGGGACCAGCTCCACGATCCTTTCTTCGCACCACACTGCATCCGGCAAGGCTTTCTGCCAACGCCGCACATGGTCATCGACTCCGGCTTCATCCGTCAGCTCGAGCCATACCTCAGCCGCCGCATTTCCTAGCCTGTAGCCCAGCACCCCAGCGTCTGACCGTAACGCCGCACGCAGCTCGCCCACGCGCATGTCCTGCGCGCGCGTGCAAAAAGCGAGCGCCTGGCGACAAATATCACGGTTGAGGCTTTGCAGTTGGTGCTGTGCCTCAGCCAGCACACCACGTGCACCTCGCGCACCAGCATCCCGCATACGCGCCACAATGGCCTCCCGCTCGTGCTTGTACACAGAAAAAGTCTGCTGACACACGGCATGAGTCTGCCAAAACAGCACACGGTAACAAGCTCCCCCGTCAGGCGGGTGGGGCGCAACCCAACTTTCTGCCTCCTGCTTGTTCATGAGAGAATGTGGAAAAGTTGGTCGAGCTTCAGCTTGCTGAGTGCATCAGCCGTGTGTGTCTTCTCGTAATCAGCGGGATTCCAAATCTCAAAAAAAGCACCCCGACCCACAATGGTCGCCGTTTCCTCCAACTTCATGCGCTCCCGCTGTGGCTTGGGTATCAGCAATTTCCCCTGGGTACTTACCTCGGCCTCAAAGCTGCATCCCGTTATCTTTCCTACGTACTGGTCAACGTCTCCAGGCGGTATCATCTGCTCCCGCGCGTGTTCCCGTATTGCCTCTATCTTCTCCGCAAAACTCTCCCGCGTGTAGCACTTCAGAACCCTGCAACTCTCACTGTGCGCCTCTATCAGAACCAACACCTCTCCCTGTGCCGCTCGCCAGCCTGCCGGGATGGCTACCCGACTCTTCGGATCTAGCTTATGCGTCACATTCCCCGTAAAGAGCACTGTCCGGTCTTTCGACATATCGTCTCGTACACTTGCCGCTACACATAGTACACTCCAATACACTTCAATTGTCAACTTTTTTCTCCACTTTTTTTTGACTTTTCCAAGTTATGGGAGGGTATACACATCCGTTCCAAGAAAAAAGCGATCCCACCATGCAGTTATCGGCGCGTAATGCAGCATAATGTGTTCATAATTTGCAATTTATGATTTGAATACTAGCACGCTACGCACGTTCCTGCGAAACAAAAGCAAAGCGGAATTTTCGAAGATGAAGGCGGTGGCGCCCGGCGGCGCCTATGTACGATGTAAGATTGCTAAGTTCGCGCGCCTACAGCGCGAAGAGGCGCACAAAAACAACCAAACCCGCCACAATCGGGTGGGGATGATTTGCCACATGGAGAGTCATTGTCAACCTCTTTTTACTTTTATCTTCAACAAACTCGTACACGTCCGAGAGAGAAACAGATCTTGGGACAGAACAAAAATTTCCGGACAGGGATTTGGAATCTATTATTAGCGTTTATGGAGTATCAACCCACATCCGTCCCAAGAAAAAAAGTCATCTTCGGAGCACTCCATCTGTTATCCTTTTTTCGCTCAAACGACTTGTCCGCCCGGAGGGTGCGGGGTATAATGAAACACATGAGGTGGAGAATACCGCAGGAGGATCCGATGATGATGCTCTTACCGCAGCCCAAGGAGTGGAAGAACCTGCAAGATGTGGCGGATTACGCGCGGGCGTGCATTGAAGTGTGCGGACCACCCGGATGGGACGTGGTATGGGATCGCGCGGTAAAGCGGCTTGGCTGCTGTGTGTTCAACAGGCGTGTACTGAGCTTCTCGCGTTTCTTTGTGCAGACCTATTTGGATAAAGACCAAGAGTTGATCCGGCGCACCGTACTCCACGAACTGGCACATGCTTTAGCATGGGAAAAATACCGTGAACGCGGTCACGGCCCGGCGTGGCACCGAGCATGTTGCGCACTCGGAATAGCCGATGAACGTTCCGTGTGCAAGTGCGATGACTTTGCCCCGCCGGAACGCCAGAAAAAGCCAACCTACGCGCTATGCCACGCCATCACCGGTGAGGTATACCGCTACTACTACCGCAAACCGAATTACTCTGCCTACCGACTGCGGCTCAGCTATATCCCCGGACAGCGCGCCCAGACGCTCGGCAAGCTCAAGCTCATTGACCTGCGTGAGCGAGAAAGCGAACGAGACTCGTCCGACGCGAATTCCAAGCAAACACAATAAACAGAGGCAGATGGGATCTGCCTATGTACGATGTACGATGTACGATTTCCAAATTCGCGCGCGTTGCGCGAGGAAGCGGGGGCAGATGGGATCTGCCTATGTACGAAGTACGAGGTACGATGTACGATTTCCAAATTCGCGCGCGTTGCGCGGGGAAGCAGAACAAAAGCGACACGGAATTTTTTATGCGACTACTGGTCGTGGTTAGAAAGCGACGATGGCAGACGGTGGCGGCGAGACGCCGCCCATGTACGAGGTACGACGGAGGCAGAGATTCCTCTAGATCCATCATCATGATGACCGCTGTTTCACGATTTCTGATACGTATAAACGATGATATCAGTCAATAAGAGCACTTTCTCCGTTGATGAACTTTTCTCAAATGCGTTTGCCCTGTCGTAAATCGTACATAGGCGCCACCAGGCGCCTCGCCTCTTCCTAACCACGTCCGCGCACGGCTTTCAAAATTCCGCTCAGCACCTGCTTCGCCCCCCGCGAGCTCCGCTCGCCGAACTTTGCAAATCGTAAATCGTAAATGGTTTGTGCGATTGCTTTGGAGAAATTCCATTGGGACACGTGTGCCCTACCCCTTCATTCCTGAGATTTGTCCGCAAGCATCCACGCGAATGGCTGTAGCTGCCGGTACTTTCGGCAGGGCAGGCATGCGCATCATATCCCCGCAGAGAGCCACTAGGAAGCCAGCTCCATTGGCTATTTCGAAGTCGCGCACCGTGATTGTAAAACCTTTGGGACGACCGACAATCTTGGGGTCATCGGTCAATGAATTCTGCGTTTTTGCCATGCAGACCGGCAGACTAGTCAGACCATTCTTTTTCATGAGCGCGAGCTTTTTCTCGGCTGTGGATGTAAGCTTCACTCCATCGGCGCCGTAAATGCTGCAAGCAATCGTGCGCATCCGCTCTTCCACCGACACATCCAGACCGTAGAGCGGTCGGAAAGGAGCTTGGTGACCGGCATCCACCATGCCCTGCAACACCGTATTCGCAAGTTCCTTGGCGCCCTCGCCGCCGCGACCGAACACGTCTGCCACGGCACAGCTCACACCCATCTGCGCACAGCATTCTTTGACAGCGTTTATCTCCTCCTCCGTATCGCTAGAAGCAAAAAGATTGATGGCCACAGTCACCGGACGCCCGTATCTCTTGGCACTCTCAATATGAGCCTGCAAGTTTGGCAATCCGCGACGGACCGCCTGAACATCAGGCGTTTCTAAGTTCTTTTTATCCGCACCACCGTGCATTTTGAGGGCACGAATCGTCGCTACCAGCACAATGGCCTCCGGAGACAATCCGCTCTGTCGGCATTTAATGTCTAGAAATTTCTCTGCCCCCAGATCGAACGCAAAACCGGCTTCCGTGACTACATAATCTGCGCAGCACAACGCCATCTTTGTGGCTACAACGGAGTTGCACCCATGCGCGATATTCGCAAAAGGACCACCGTGCACAAAGGCGGGCACCCCCTCCAAACTTTGGACCAAGTTCGGGTTCATTGCGTCACGCAGAACAGCGAGCAATGCGTCCGTCACCCCAAACTCACTGGCGTAAACCGCCTCATCTTGTGCCGTGAATCCCACAACGATATTGTCAATGCGCCGCCGCAAGTCCTCCAAGTCCTCAGCCAGGCAGAAGCAAGCCATAATCTCGGATGCGGGCGTGATATTGAAGCCCTCCTCACGCGGCACGCCATTCTTGTTGAGACCCACCACAATGTTGCGCAGGGCACGATCATTCATATCCATCACACGCTTCCACGTCACCTTATTTTGATCCAGCCGCGTGGTGTGGTAAAAAAGGGCATTATCAATCACGGCCGCCAGCAAATTATTTGCCGCCGTGATAGCAGGGAAATCACCATTGAAACACAGGTTGATACTCTCACCCGGTACGATACTGGACGCTCCGCCCCCCGTAGCCCCGCCTTTACGCCCAAACACAGGCCCCATAGACGGCTCGCGGAGTGCCAGGCATGCTTTTTTCCCCACCTTTTGCAAACCCTGTGCCAAGCCAATACTCACCGTCGTCTTGCCCTCTCCGGCGGGGGTAGGAGTGAGCGCACTCACGAGTATCAGCTTTCCCCGCGCCTCCCTCTCTTTGAGCACCCCGATGCTCACCTTGGCTTTGTCACGTCCATAGGGAATGATCCACCTCTCATCCAGTCCGAGTTTTTCGGCCATGCTTGCTGTAAATGTCTGCATTACACTCATACCGGAAGTTTAGCACACATCCACCCCCCTTGGCAAGGGAACTTTAGCGGCGAGAAGCCGCCTATGTACGATGTACGATGTACGATGTACGATTGCGGAATTCGCGCGCGTTGCGCAGGGCAGCAAAGCAGAAACGAGCGGAATGTGATAAAGCCGTGCACGAACGTAGTTACAAAGCGACGGGAAGACGGAGGCAGACAAGGTCTGCTTATGTACGATTTTCGATGTACGATGTACGATTGCGGAATTCGCGCGCGTTGCGCGGGGCGGCAAAGCAGGAACGAGCGGAATATGATGGAACAGTGCGTGAGGCGACGATTAGTGCGTACGTTTGCGGCGCTTGTATTCGAGCATCGCAAGCTGCTTGGCGATCGATGCTTCGAGTCGTGTTTGATCCTCGCGAGAAAGCACGGAGCTTTCATTGCGTAATCGAGTCCGAGCTTGCTCAATGGCAGCACTAATGGAAGTCGGATCCACTTCATCCGCCTCCAGCGCCGTGTCAGTGACGACGAGCGCGATATCATTCTCCACTTGCAAGAAACCACCGCCGATAAAAAGCGAAGCAGTTGTGCCGGACGGGGTACGGTAGGTGAGCTCCCCGTGAGAGACGGAGGTAATGAGCGCCGTGTGACCAGGCAACACCTCCAACTGCCCCTCGCTGGCGGGCACGAGGATGCTGAGCGCATCCACTTCTGCCGCGGTGCGCAAGGGGGTGATGATTTTCAGGTGCAGGGGCATAGCTGATCAATTCTTTTCGACAGTATCGATACCGCCCTTCATGTAGAAATTGCCCTCCGGCACGCTATCCCATTTACCATCCAGAATTTCAGCGAAACCGCGCACCGTTTCCGCGACGGGCACATACTGACCCTTGATGCCCGTGAAGACCTCGGCCACACTGAAAGGCTGCGAAAGGAAACGCTGAATCTTACGCGCACGAGAAACCGTAAGTTTGTCGGCCTCCGAAAGTTCATCCATTCCCAGAATGGCAATCATATCTTGCAAATCCTTGTAACGCTGCAGAGTTTGCTGCACACCGCGCGCCACGCGGTAGTGTTCCTCACCCACCAACTCCGGAGAAAGAGCCTTTGAAGTGGAAGCCAACGGATCCACAGCGGGATATATGCCCTGTGCCGCCAGCGAACGTTCCAGCACCACGGTGGAGTCCAAGTGAGAAAAAGTGGTGGCCGGGGCGGGGTCAGTCAAGTCATCCGCCGGCACATACACGGCTTGCATGGAGGTGATGGAGCCCTTTTTGGTGGAAGTAATGCGCTCCTGCAGGGCAGCCATTTCCTCAGCCAAGTTCGGCTGGTAGCCCACAGCAGAGGGTGTACGTCCCAGCAAAGCCGACACCTCTGATCCCGCCTGCGAGAAGCGGAAAATGTTGTCCACGAAGAGCAATACATCGCGATTTTCCTCATCGCGGAAGAACTCAGCCATGGAGAGGGCGGAGAGAGCGACGCGCAAACGTGCTCCCGGCGGCTCATTCATCTGCCCGTACACAAGCGCCACCTTTGAATTAGCGGGATTTTTCTGGTCAATCACTCCCGATTCACTCATTTCGTTGTAGAAATCGTTACCCTCACGGGTGCGCTCACCTACGCCGGCAAATACGGAAAGCCCGGAGTGAGCCTTAGCGATGTTGTTGATGAGCTCCATAATGAGCACCGTCTTACCCACGCCTGCACCGCCGAAAGACCCCGCCTTACCGCCTTTCAGGAACGGGCATATCAGATCAATCACCTTGATGCCGGATTCCAATACTTCTGACGAAGTGGACTGCTCTTCCAGCGAGGGCGCTTCGCGATGGATGGGGTAACGCTTGGCAGCAGTCACCTGACCTTTCTCATCTACCGGTTCACCGAGCACATTGAAAATGCGTCCCAGTACCCCGGGTCCCACCGGCACAGAGATGGATGCGCCGGTATCCACCGCCACCATGCCACGTCGCAGGCCATCCGTGGAGCTCATAGCCACGGTGCGAGCCCAACCACCGGGCAAGTGCTGCTCCACTTCCAAGGTGAGCCTAGAGGGCTTGCCATTTACCTCGTAATCCACGGTAAGGGCATTGTAGAGGGCGGGCATTTGTGCGCCGGAAAAGTCAACATCAACGACGGCACCGATGATTTGCACAATGTTTCCTGAGTTCATAAGGGATGTTGGTGAGGAGAAGTTAGGTGAAAGGGAGAGATGTTATTCCATAGCGCGAGTGGCTGTGGTAATTTCGAGCAGTTCGTTGGTAATTTGAGTTTGACGAGCCTTGTTGTAGTCCAGTGTAAGTTCGGCAATGAGATTCCTAGCGTTTTCTGTGGCTGATTTCATAGCCACCATGCGCGCCGATTGCTCAGACGCCTTCCCCTCCAGTACCAACTGAACCAGCATATTACTCACATACAGCGGCAGGATAGACGTCAGCAAGTCTTTAGGCGTAGGTTCCAACAGGAAGTTTCCTTCCCGAGAATCTTCAATATCGTCCATGGATGCTATTTCCATGAGCTCCTCAGCAGTGACCGGCAGCAACTCATGCACATTCGGTCGTTGTACCATCACATTCACGAACTTTTGGTAAGTCACGAGCACGCGGTTGTAGGTGCCGTCCTCAAAGCCACGACGGATCACCTCAAAAATGGGCTTAAGCTCCACGTCCGTCATGTTATCGCTCACACTGAAAGTGAACCGCACATTGCGTCCCAAGCGCTGCAAGGTGGGTGAAAGTTTAGCACCAATGCACATGTAATCCGCGTCCTGCGGGGTCTTGACAATCGTCTCGCGCAGCAAATTGGCATTCAGGGCACCGCAGAGGCCTTTATCGGTGTTGATCACAATGACAAGAGTCTTACCGTACTCCCGTTGCTGCATGAGCGAAGTACCGGCCTGTTCAATGGAAGCAGAAAGATGCTGAAGGACATTGGCCAAGGCACTGATGTAAGCACGCCCGCGCAGGGCAAGATCCTGAGCGCGGCGCATTTTAGCGGACGCCACCATCTGCATCGCCTTAGTGATTTGCGATGTGTTTCGCACCGATTTGATGCGTCGCTTAATATCACGCAGATTAGCCATGATTGGTTATGTTACAAACGAGAAATGAAGCTCTTCATGAAGGTCTGCAAACGCTCGTCCAATTCCGGCGTCAGCTCACGTACACGTTCTATCTCCTCCAATAAATCCGGCGCGGCAGAGGTAACCTCCTCCTCCATGCGAGCACGCACGCTTCGGACGTCGTCCACCGCCACACCATCCAGGAAACCTTTTTGGATAGCATAGAGATTGATGACCTCAATACCTAGCGATTTGGGTTCGTATTGTCCCTGTTTGAAGAGTTCTACAATGCGGCGTCCTCGCTCCAACTTAGCTTTAGTAGCGGCATCCAAATCAGATCCGAACTGAGCGAAAGCCTGCAACTCCTCGAACTGCGCGAGGTCAAGCTTCACGGAGCCTGCGAGCTTTTTGATAATCTTCGTCTGCGCACTGGATCCCACGCGGCTCACGGAAATCCCGACATTGATGGCCGGACGAACGCCTTGGTAGAACAGGTCGGTGTCCAGGAAAATCTGTCCATCAGTGATGGAAATGACGTTCGTGGGAATGTAGGCGGATACGTCACCGGCCTGCGTCTCAATGATCGGCAATGCAGTGAGTGAACCGCCTTTGCGACCACCCTCAGAGTTGATGCGTGCCGCGCGTTCCAGCAAACGACTGTGCAAGTAAAACACATCCCCCGGATACGCTTCGCGTCCGGATGGGCGGCGCAGAATGAGCGACACCTGACGGTAGGCCACAGCGTGCTTGGAGAGGTCATCATATACGATGAGAGCGTCCTGCCCCTGATCCATGAAGTACTCCCCCATGGCGCAACCGGCGTAGGGCGCCAAGTATTGCATGGCTGCTGAGTCACTGGACGAAGCCACCACCACGATAGTGTATGGCAGCGCGCCACTTTCTTCCAGCTTAGCCACCAAGCGAGACACATTAGCGCGCTTCTGTCCCACGGCCACGTAAATGCTCAACAGCGGGCGGTGTCCGGGCAGTTTGCCCTCTTCCGCCAGCTTGTTCTGGTGAGCCTGGGAGATGATGGCATCAATGGCGATGGCCGTTTTCCCGGTGGAACGGTCACCAATGATAAGCTCACGCTGTCCGCGACCAATGGGAATCATGGCATCAATGGGAAGAATACCCGTCTGCACGGGCTGATTCACACCCTGGCGCGAGATGATGCCCGAGGCTATCTTCTCCACCGGGTAATGCGCGGCGGCGGTGATAGGACCTTTGCCGTCCAGCGGGTTGCCCAGCGTATCCACCACACGCCCCAACAGCTGCGGCCCCACCGGCACCTCCAGCAAGCGGCCGGTAGTCTTGCAGGTGTCACCCTCTTTGAGGGCAGCGCCCTTGCCGAGCAGCACCACACCCACTTCGTTTTCCTCCAGGTTCATGGCCAGACCCATGGTGCCGTCGGGAAACTCAATCATCTCATTGAGCATAGCGTTGCTCAGTCCTTCAATGTGGGCCACGCCATCGCCGATGGATTTGATAACGCCGACATTCTCGCTGACAGCGGCTGTGGAGATACTGCGGATTTGTGCTTCGAGTTCTTGGATGATGTTGCTCATGAGAAGATAGATGAAGAAATGGTTAAGGCTATTGGATGAGACGTTCCAGGCGTTTGATGCGGGAATTCAAAGAGACATCTGTCACTTGGTCGCCAACACGCACGACAATGCCTCCGAGCAGCTCCGGACACACCTGCCAATCATAGCGCAGGTCGGGGGTGCGGGCGCTCAATTTGGCACGGATAGCTGCTTGTTCCTGCCCAGTGAGGGGTACAGCACTGGTAATGGTGGCCGTGTGCTTTGCCATCTCCAAGCGAACCAAGTCAGTAAAAGCCGTGAGCAGTTCCGCGCCATTGCGCGGTTTCTTTCGTGATATTTCCCCTGCAATTCGCCGAACATGCTCCTCTTGGAGCCGACCATCCTCCGTCAGGCAGAGACGCAGCAATCGGCGCGCTTGAGCTTGCACTTCCTTGGTGATTTTCATGAACAGCGACAGGTTTGATTCGTTAGGGTAGCTGGTTGATAGCCTCGGCGTTAATGATTCGGTGATCCTCCTCGGTGAGCACCTTTCCCGTTACTTTTTGGGTGGCTTGTGCGAGCAGGCGGGCAAACTCTTCCCGCAGCGCCTCCTCTTGGCGGCGGGTATCAATTTCCGCCTGTTGGTGCGCATTTTGCAGAATGGTTTGCGCATCGGTCTCAGCCTTGGCGGCACGCTCGGCGCGCAGTTTTTCGGAGAGCTGGCGAGCGTGATCCAATTCCGCTTTGGCCTGGTCGCGCGCCTCATTTACGATGCCAATGCTACGTTCCTGCACCTCTGCAAGCTCCTTTTCACTTCGGGCGTGCATAGCTTCACCTTCTTCAATGCGCCGACGGCGTTCCTCAAGCTGTTGCATGACCGGCTTAATACCGAAAAACACCACCACTGCGGCTAGGATGGCAAAGGCAATGAAGTGTGCAATGAAAGCCTCGGTATGTAATCCGAACTGATCCACCATTTCGCTAAACGACGTCGCGATGATGAGCGTTTTCATGGGAGGAAAAAAGTGTGTCCTTGTTGGCGTGAGGAGGAAGTGGACAGACAGGGCGGCGGGGAACCAATGCCCTTTGCGCCTCAGCGCCCCGCCGGCCTACCTTGCGCTGCTCTCGGCTAGCCCATGAAGATGGCCACAAAGGCCACGCCTTCTACCAATGCGGCCAAAAGGATGGAGATGGTCAGCACCTTGCCGAAGGAGGCAGGGTTGCGCCCCGTAGACTCCGCAGCCTTCATGCCGATGAGACCAATGCCCAGGCCTGCGCCGATGACGACGAGCCCAGCCTTAGCGATAGCAGCTTCTGCGATGATGGGTAACATAGTTGTTGTGTGTTGGTGTTGTTATTGTTTCCCTGCCCCCTCACGTTTTACTTCATGATCCGGAGCAGAAGAAGGGGGATCAAGTTTCGGCGGACGCTTCTTCCTCCTCATCTCCGCCCACCTGCGTCTTCAGGAAGATGGCAGTGAGCATCAGGAAGACCAAAGCCTGCACGAAACCGACGATGAGTTCGAGTGCCATAAAGGGCAGCATGGCGGCAAAATTGATGCCTCCCATTTGCTCCAAAATAGCCTCGCCTGCGAAGATGTTGCCGAAAAGTCGGGCTGCCAATGCCACCGGTCGGATGCATATCGAAAGCACCTCAATGAGCCCCACAAAAAAAAAGATAGGCAGCAATGCGTACTTCAAGAAACCCGTGAGCCCTCCCTTCGGTCCAAAAGTATGGGCGATGAAATGGGTGAGTCCTTGCTCGCGCAGCACCCAGATGAACCACAGGATAGCGTAAAAGAAGCCTAGAAAAACGGTTACATTCAGGTCCGCATTTGCCCCGCGCAGCAATGGTTGCCCTCTGTAGGTGATTTCTCCGACCCCGGGCAACAAGCCCATGTAATTGCTCACAAGAATAAGCAAGAACACCGTCGCAAAGTACCAAAAGTACTTCCTTGCAAGTTTTTTCCCGGTCAATCCCTCTACAAAGTCGTAGAGCATCTCGAAAACCCACTCCACGAAATTCTGCAAGCCGTGCGGTATCCGCTCCATTCTGCGCGTGGCCATTTTCAAGACGAGAGTGATAACTAACACGGCCACAGCAAACATGATAAGCGAATTGCTGACCGGCAACGTGTGCCCCTCCCAAAAGGGTATTGGTATTTCCCAAAGAACTGGTGCACTCGTGCTCAACCCTTCATGCGCGTCTTCTGCCCCACAGGCTATACTGCCCGCTGTCATGGCCGTCAAACACACTTTTTGCACGAGTTGCCGCATAGTACACTCCGTAAGGTATCACTCACTCCGCGCCGTGTCAAGCAGCTTTTTTGGTCATAATCGTCACACTCCGAGCCCTCGGGGGGGCTTTCACGGCCTTGGTCAATCATCAATGGTTTGAGCTTCTTGCTGACTTTACCTTCTTCATTTATGGGAAACGCATGAGGAATGGGTTGAATGATCCCTGAGAAGATTTTATTGGGACGCGTGTGTGCTTGCCCACATCCGTCCCAAGAAAAGCACCCCCTATAGGCAGTTAACGGCATATCGTGAAGCATAAGTTGTTGGTTATTTACGATTTACGATGTACGATTTACGATTTGAATGCTAGCACGCTGCGCGCGTTCCTGCGAAACAAAAGCAAAGCAGAATTTTCGAAGACGATGGTGCGTTGATAGAAGGAAAGTCTCCTGTGTGAGACTATGTCGGGTTGACTCAGCGCCGCCCCATCGACGGTTGCTTCGGAGTTGCCTCACGACTATTGCTTCGGAGTCGCCTCACGACTCCTCACCCCTACGGGGCAAAAGCTATCGCTTTTGGCTAATCGACCTCACGGCCGTCGGTCGCTTTCGCCCTTCGGGCAAAAGCTGTGCTTTTGTCCAATCCCACTCCGAACCCTCGGGGGCTTTCACGGCTTTGCTCAATCATCAATGGTTTAAGCTTCATGCTGGCTTACCTTCTTCATCCATGGGAAACGCATGAGTAATGGGTTGAATGAGCCTGGAGAAGATTTTATCGGGACGCGTGTGTGCTTGCCGTGTCGGCGGCAACATTGCACTTGACGCAAAGGGGAAATTGGATAGAATGGGGAAAGCGGTCAGTTTGCCGCACATGAACTATGGCAGCAAAGATCCTCCTTGTTATACCAGCGCGTTACGCTTCCACGCGCTTGCCCGGAAAACCACTCGTAAAAATAGCCGGGGTGGAAATGATTCGTCGTGTGGCTGATATAGCCGCCTGCATCTGCCGCCACAATGCGGAGTGCGACTATGTGGTGGCCACGGATGATGGACGCATTGCGAGCTTCTGCGACGGCGTGGGTGTGCCCGTGCAAATGACATCCGACACCTGCCGCAGCGGCACAGAGCGCTGCTGGGATGTTGTGCAGCACCGCGCAGAACGCCCTGCCTTTGTCGTAAATCTGCAAGGAGACAATCCGCTCTGCCCACCGTGGGTCATCCAACAGCTCATTGATGCCTGTCGTTCTGCGCAAGGAGATGTTTTTACACCTTGCATCCGCTTGAGCTGGGAGGAGTATGACCGTTTGGTGGAGTCCAAGAAAACAACGCCCTACAGCGGCACCACAGTGCTGGTGAGCCATACCGGGTACGCGCTCGCCTTTTCCAAAAATATCATCCCCGCTGTGCGTAAACCCGATAAAGCGCGTGAGCAGATGCCTTTCAGCCCGGTGCGCCGCCACGTGGGGCTGTACGCTTACACCATCGATGCTCTGCAGGCCTACTTCCAGCTTCCCGAATCTCCCTACGAAGTTGGTTGTGTGGAAGGACTGGAACAGATGCGCTTCCTCTACAATGGCCTGCGTATTAAAATTGTGGAAACTGATTACCGCGGCCGCAAAACAACGGCAGGCGTCGATTCCTTGGAGGATGTGCAGCGCGTGGAGGCCATCCTGCGCGAATACGGTGAGTTCGATTTGAGCTGACCATGCTTTACTCAAACGATAACGTTCCCCGGCATATCGCCATCATCATGGATGGTAATGGGCGCTGGGCCCGACAGCATGGTCTGCCCCGCGCCAAGGGACATGAAAAGGGCGGCGAGACCGTGCAACGGGTCGTGCAAATGTGCCTAGATCGTGGTGTGCCGTGGCTTACCCTCTACGCCTTTTCCACAGAGAATTGGGGACGCCCCGCTGCTGAGGTAAAAGGACTCATGGAGATGCTGTACCTGTTTCTGAAAAAGAACCAAAGTATGCTTGTGGAGAAAAATGTGCGGCTGCGTGCCATCGGGGAGCTGGAGATGCTGCCCGAGAAGTGCCGCCGTGTACTGAGGGAGTGCATACAAAGTTCAGCCTCGCACTCGGCGCTCACCCTTACTCTTGCTCTTTCTTACGGCTCGCGTCAAGAAATTACTGCAGCAGCGCGTCGGTTGGCCGAGCAAGTGCAACGCGGCGAACTGCAGCCGGACGATATCTCTCCCGAGCTTCTGGCTGCCCAGCTCTACACCGCCGGTATGCCCGACCCCGACCTTCTCATCCGCACTTCCGGGGAGATGCGCCTTTCCAACTATCTGCTCTGGCAAGTAAGCTACGCAGAATTGTGGCTCACCCCCGTGCTGTGGCCAGACTTCTCAGAGGCTGACTTCGATAAAGCCCTGTGTGAATATGCAACACGCCACCGCCGCTACGGGAAGCACTAATTGCGCGGTGAAGGTTGAGTCTGTCGCAAAGGCCGAGATGCCGGATCGGGACGGCGGATGACAGTTTCACCATCCTTGGCTTGGTTGGCACGATCACGCGCGATTTGCTCAAAATATTCCGGATCCATCATCCAAATGAAGCGGTCGCGCGCCTCCTCTTCCTCCTCCTGGGCCTTATTGAGACGCTGGATCACCGATTCACGCTGCTGCTGCAGGCTCTGCAACTCCAGCGAAGCAGGCAGCACTAACGTAAACCCTAAAAAGGCCGCAAAGGCCAAGAATATCAACCCACAAATGCTCAGCATGCGCCAAACAGCCAGAAGTCGTTCCTCGCGGCGACGATCCTGCTCTGCGCGTCTGCGAATTCTGGTGAATAGAATCGACATCTTTCTCCCATCACCGCTCAGCAAAGGGTACAAAACGTCCGCGTCGCGCCAACAACAACGTGTGCATGCGCGACTGCTTTCCTCTGTCATTCACCGGCAGGGCAGATACGGATATCTCGAATCCGGCGCGTTTGAGTGTGCTGCATAGCTTGTTGTCTGGCCGCGTCAACAAGATGGACAGAAGGCTTCCCCCCTTCAGCGCTTGAAAGTATGCCTGTGCATCTGACAAGCTCAGCTCGCAGCGTGCATGCGTGTGGCACATGATGATGGCGTGCAACGAACCTACACGCTTGCGGCATAAATCTGCCGCCTTTCCAACCTCCACGTTCACCCTCTCGTCTTCCAACACTTCTTTACACGAGCTAAATTCACGGTTCCAGCGCACCACTTGCTCCACCGGCTCAGCAATAATGAAGCGTGCCTTGGCCCTCGGCAGCGCCGCTATGGCAGCGGTCGCACTTGTTCCAAGCCCAAGTCCAACTATCATGATAAGCGGCTTGTTAGCTCGGGACACAGGAGAAACCGCCAGCAGCGCCATATTTGCCTCGCTCGCACTCGCCCGCGAAGACGCCACTGGCGCACCGTCTTTCATCAGACTCAGTTCACCATCACGCTCCCACAGCTCCCACTCGTGCCCCTCGGCATCCGCAGTCGGTCCTCCACGTTTGATTAACGGTTTCATCCCGTCCGCAATATAGCAGATTCTACCGCTTGTTAGCAAGCCAATTTGCAGGGCAAACGCATTAGAAAATGCGTCTGCCATTTACGATTTTCGATTTACGAATTATAATTTATTGATAACGTACGCGTTGCGCACGTGTATTCCGGATGGAAGATGTACTCAAAAATGAGAGAGGGACAACTTCATTCGCATCACGTAGTGTGCTGTCATTGCGGTTTTCGTGTTCGTAAATAGACTCATGATCAATCGTTTAGAAAGTTTTTCTCTCCCTTTCTACTTCATCCAAATGCGTTTGCCGTATGAACTTGTGATTATGCTTGACGTATGTAGCCAAAACTGGCAGAATGTCGCGCGACCGTCATTCTGCGCTGATATGCTCTCCTCTCTGTACAACCTGACACAATCACCGATGTTTTACTTTGCGACCGGCATTTTGTTGCTGGTGCTGTTTTTTTGGTACATGGCATCGGAGAATGATAAGATGAAGAGGAATGCAGGTACCTTTTTCATATTGGGGCTGGCGAGCTTCTCCATTATGTCACTTTTTGTGAATGGGATGCACTACGGGATCGATATTCGCGGTGGCGTTGAGCTTACGCTGGAAGTGCAACCCAAGCTGGATGATCAAACGGGCATGCCTACACCTCCCACTGAGGAAGATATGCAACAGGCGTGCAATATTTTGGAGGAACGTCTGAACTCCACCGGCACCAGTGAAGTGCAAATTATCCACACCAACAACAAGATTCTCATCCAGATTCCCCAGCAAGATACCAAGGACGAAAAAGCTAACAAAGAGAAGATAGACGCGATGGTGAGCATGCTCACCCGCATGGCCAAGCTCGAGCTACTGGCAGTCCACCCGGAAAGCGAGAAGCTAATTGCGCAGATGATGAGCATCGACCCTGCCACCGGCAAGCCGCTAGTTGATTTTGATGCGTTCATCCACAATCGCAACGCTTACCTCGCTGCCCAAAAAGTTGGGGATAATAGTAAGCGTATGCCTGTGTTGCGCATCCCCGCCAAAATGGGACTCAATGATTACCAAGTGCTGCCTAATCCCGTCACCGATGATGAAACCGGCCAGCCTGTCCTGGACGCCGAGGGCAACCAGGTGATGCGCTTCTTTGTGCTGCAGAAACCTCATGCTGCCATGCAGCAGGATGTGTACATCACCGGCAAAGAGGTATCCGCTGCTCACCCGGATTATTCGCGCCGCGGTTATGTGAACGTCACCCTCAACCGCACGGGGGCCGGCCGCATGGGGCGTTTGACTGGCAAAATGGTGAAAGGACGCGACCGACTGGCGGTGGTGCTCAATGGGCAAGTGAAGTGTGCTCCAGTAGTGCAAGCTACGCTTTCCAAGGATTTCCAAATCTCAGGTCTCAACGGCAAAGGCGAAGCGGAGGATATCTCCAAGGCTCTGGCTAATCCTCTTTCCAGCGACCTGAAGGTTGAGGGACGTAAAGATGTGAGTGCTCAGCTCGGTCAATCTGCGCTGGAGCAAGGTACTTTCGCGGGCATTGTGGGACTGCTGGCTGTGTTTGTGTTCTGCTATTGGTACTACAGAACGGCAGGTATCGTGGCCATGGTAGGGTTGGCGCTGAATGCCACCACTCTGGTAGGACTCATGAGCTTGTTCGGTTTCGTGCTCACGCTGCCGGGCATCGCCGGTATTGTACTCACCATGGGTATGGCGGTGGATGCCAATGTGCTCATATATGAGCGCATGCGAGAGGAACGCGCTGCCGGCAGGTCTTTCCTAGTGAGCTTGCGCGTAGCGTACGACAAAGCCTTTTCTGCTATTTGGGATTCCAATATCACTTCGCTCATCACTGCCGTCATTCTTTTCTGGCTGGCAAGCGGCTCCATTAAGGGGTTTGCCGTCACCACCAGTGTAGGTATTATCACCTCGCTCATCGGCGCCATTGTGGTCACGCGTGTACTCTTCTTCTGGGCTGAACATACCGGCATGCTGCGCGAGTTTACCTTCAGCCATGCTCCTTTCCAAAACAGGGAATTTGACTTTATGAAGTGGCGAAAGGTAGCGCTCGTGTGTTCGCTGGTGGTCATTGTGGGCTCCCTGTTGTACGGCGTACTAGTGCGCAGGGATGCTGCGTTAGGTATTGACTTCACCGGAGGTTCGACCGTCACCTACGTGCTTCCTACGGACTCTAACGTCAACTACAGAGAGGTAGAAAACACCGTGATGTCCATGAAGCTCTCCAAGCTCCCCACCGTGCAGGAATTCAACAACGCCGGCTCCAACCGCAACATAAAAATCCGTTGTGCCACAAAGGATGAAGCCTCGCTCATCGACCGCACCCTGCGCGAAAAGGTACAGGGAATGCAGGTCATCCCCATGCCCTCGATTGATGAGGTGAGTGCCTCGTTGGGATCCACATTCTTCCGCACGGCATGCTGGGCTTTGCTGGCGGGCTTATTAGGCATCACCATCTACTTAGCAGTGCGTTTTGAATGGAGTTTCGCCGTAGGTGCGCTGTTTTCCACAGCACACGACGTACTCGCCATCCTCGGGCTTGTCCTCGTCATGGGCACCGAGCTGAGCATCATCCACATCGGCGCTTTCCTCACCGTGGCGGGCTATTCCATCAACGATACGATCGTGATATTCGACCGTATTCGCGAGCGTCTGCGCTACGCTGAGCCAAAAGAGGACTTGAAAGATATCATCAACGAAGCTATCAGCTCTACCCTGCCGCGTACACTGCTTACCTCGCTTTCCACGCTGGCGGTGCTCATAGCTCTCATTGCACTCGGCGGCCCCGCCATGCGCGACTTTTCGATCACCATGCTTCTGGGTATCTTGGTGGGCACCTACTCCTCCATTTTCATTGCCGCTCCGGTGGTCTATATGTGTGACCGCCGCAACACGCTGGTGCGTGAGGTGCAGGAAGCGGCTCAAGCCGACTCCATGGTGTAAGCCATGTCTGCCCGCGCCAACCGGAGAGACTTGTGGATACTGCTGTGCTGCGCGATCGTTTTCATTGCTGCAGTGACGGGAGCCGTAGCTTGTGGCCTGCGGATGGGCCATGTACAGGACACATCACATGCCGCCCATCTGCGCTGGCTCATCTACGCGCATTTTTTACTCTCGCAACTAGCACTGGCAGCGGCTATTTCACTTATCTATGCGGCACACCGCCATTGGAGGCGCTCCTACCTCATCGTCAGCTACAATGAACACGGCATGTCGCTCGACCCTCCCGGCGTACTCATGCCCCCGCGCCGCGTGTTTCGCTGCCACCTGCACCATTTGACACCGCAGGACTTACCCCCCGCAAACGCACCCGTTGTAGTGTATCCCATGTTTATGCTCAGTGGTCGCTCCAGTGGCGAAAGACTCGAGCGTATGCTGCGTCAGGCCTACGCTGAAATGCCACGCATGCCGGAGCTCTTTTTCCAGCCCGTCTTAGGGGCCTCACCTTGGCTGGCGCAAGCCGCCGCTGCACACCTGCATCCCCTGCTTTCTCCGGACTGTGGCATATTGGTCGTAGCTCATGGCTCGGAACTGCCCGAGGCGCCTCCAGAGCCTGCACTCTTCTGCCGCCGCCTGCGCGAACTGCTACCCCAAAACACCGAAGTGCAGCTTGGCTTTTTCGGCAATCAATTGCCGGATGCTTGCGCTGTGCTGCGCAGTATGCGGGCACGCCATGTGCTACTGCTGCCTTTCTTGCTCACGGAGGGAATCCACACCACCCGAGATTTGCCCACGCAACAAGATGCCCAAGCTATCGGAAAAACACTGCAGCGCTTACCCGTGGTGGCAGCTTTGCTAACACCACATGAAAAGACATGAAAATTGCCCTGAAAGTAACTCCCGGCGCACGCCGCAATCAACTGCTCGGCTGGGAACCGAACTACCCTGGAATCGGCCGCGTCCTCAAACTCAAAATTGCGGCTCCCCCCATCGACGGTCGAGCCAACAAGGCCATTGAACTCTTCTTCGCTGAACTCCTGCGCATCCCAAAATCCTCTGTCCATATTGTCCAAGGATCCTCCGGACACATCAAACTCCTAGAAATTCCGGATTCCACCGACCTGAGTCTCCTCTGCCTCTAAACTTTCGTTGTCACTCACGACAACTCCATTTTCCCATGTTACTCGTTGACATACAATACGGTTTTCGCGTTCAAAAATAAGCGTGATCTACCGACACTTCATCGAAATGCGTCTGCCCTGCACGCGGCACGAGGACAGACTTATAAGTTGCTGAAAGGCACAAAATCCTGAGCGGGATCTTCCTGTTTGGGAACGGTGGTGATGTTAAGCACAGCACTCGACCATGCGAGCTTGCTGAACTTGGCATGTTTGGCATGTTTTTCTCGGAAAGCAAGAAGAGCTTGGTTCTCAATCTGTCCGGGACGTTGATCAGGAGTACTCTGCTTAAGTTTTTCATGCAGCTCCTTAGCAAAATCACACTTATGAGTCGTTGCCACAGCCAAAAGCACGACAGTCTCCGTACCAAAAGGAGGTTCCACCACCATCTGGTATCCTGTACGTCCAATATTCGGGAACTTCGCCTCCACTGCCGGAAACACCATGTTATCCGTTCCATCCTCACCAGGCATAATAAGCTCTGCACCACCCTGGCTATCATGGGCCACGATATACACCCGACAGTCACAATCGGCTTTCACATAGAAGCGCAAAGGAGCACCTTCCTCAAACCGAGCAGCAGGAGTAGTAACGCGAAAATGCACCATGAAATCAGTCGGAAGATCGAGCAAACTCCCAGGAAGACCCTTCAACTGAAGCTCAGGTGGGAGAGTTTTTTTCCCCGTTTTCTTGTGAACGAGCGCCGACTGTTTCTTCTTATGGTCGACTGGCAATTGCTCCGGCTTTTTCTGCAACAAGGTGGGCGCCGGTTCCGGCGAGGGAGAAAGTTCGGGAGCTTTTTCCCGTGGGGATGCAGTCTCTTTCGTATCATCGGAAATAGGATCCGACGAAAGCTGATCTGTCAGTTCATGCGATTTTTCTTCAGCAGGCAGCTGGGGCTGCTCCGCAGGCTGCGTACTTTCTTCTTTGTCGGCCGCCCCCTTGTCCTTGCGCCGACCAAGCCCCCAATGAGCAAACTTGTTCTTCCCGGCAGAAACAATACTGGAAAGCTTTCCACGCAAATCGGCTTTTTTCTCGGCAGCTAACTCACTGGCGAGCATCTCTTCCATACTGGCGGTCGACTCCCCAGATCCCGACTTCTCTTCCGCATGCTGCTCCGGCGTGGTTGAGGATTCCGGCAATGGGTAGGCTTGTTGCTCCGGCGTGGCAGGAGATTCCGGCAGTGGGTATGCCTGCTGCTCTGGCGTGGCAGGAGATTCCGGCAGTGGGTATGCCTGCTGCTCTGGCGTGGCAGGAGATTCCTGCAGCGGGTAGGCTTGCTGCTCTGGCGTGGCAGGAGATTCCGGCAGTGGGTATGCCTGCTGCTCTGGCGTGGCAGGAGATTCCGGCGACGGGTAGGCTTGCTGCTCCGGCGAGGCAGGAGATTCCGGCAACGGGTAGGCTTGCTGCTCCGGCGCGGCAGGAGATTCCGGCAACGGGTAGGCTTGCTGCTCCGGCGCGACGGGAGACTCTGGCAGTGGATAAGCTTGCTGCTCCGGCGTAGCAGAATATTCCGGCAGTGGGTATGCTTGCTGATCCGGCACAGTGTAATCACCTTGCTGGGGATAAACAGAGGGCTGGGTGTTTGCCTGCGAGTAATCCAAAACTTGTGGATAAGACGATGAGGCCGGGTACGCCTGTGGATAGGATATCGGCGCGGGATAAGGCACTGCCTGCGGGTAGGCTTGCTGCGCAGGATACGCTTCTACCTGCGGGTAGCTCCCGGGCTGCGGGTAGACCTGCTGTGCAGGATATGCCCCTGCTTGGGGGTAGACCGCAGGCTGCGGGTAGACCTGCCGTGCAGGGTACGCCTCCGCCTGTGGGTAAGCCACAGGCTGCGGATAGACTTGTTGTGTAGGGTACACCTCAGCTTGCGGATAAGCTTGAGGTGCAGGATAAGCTCCCACTTGCGGGTAGCCTGCCGATGGCGGGTACGCCTGCGGTACCGGGTAGGCCTGAGTGGGCGTAGGATAAGCCTGAGTGGGCACCGGATAAGCCGACGAAGGCGGATAGGCCGACGCATATGCCGGAGGAGCCTGGTAAGGCACTTCCTGCTCATCGAGGGTGTCATCTTCTTGCACTGTCATGTAGCAATATCCGATACGATACGGTTGATTCATAACCAGGAAATCCGACGTAATACGCTGATCATCGAGGAAGACACCATTACTGGATTGGTTATCTTGGATCATGAGCTGCCCATTCGAGTACAGAATGAAACAGTGCACACGCGAGAGATACTCCTCGTCCGGCAAGGATATTTCACACGAAGTATCCCGTCCAATGCGGTACCGCACGCCCTCGACCAGAGCGAAATGATACGCTGTGGTCTCACCGTTCGTATGAGTTATGGTGACAGAAATCATACTTGCCTACGCGTTCACATTATAATATAGGCAACGTACCTATGCAAGTCTGGAGTTATTTTTCTTGCGTCAGCGTTAAATTCTGCACCGGAAAAACATGAGTCGGAGAAGTGAAATGAGAGGCAGTCTCATCACACTAAAATAACGGCACCCAAAACGAAATCGTTTGAGCTTCAAAAAACAGCGTGCAAACATTCAAATAAGCACGGTCCGACAAGGCTGCTCCATAGCTCATTTTTCGACGCGCGTCGTAGCCTCGGTAAGTTGTTGAATAATGGCACGCAGAGTTTCCACCTGCTCCGCCGTCGGCAAAGCGCCTTCCGGTAGTTCCATGGCTTGGGCGAGCTTCTTGAGCAGGTCAAGCATGTGATCCACATGCATCTTTTCTGCCGTTTGAGGGTTTAGACCGCTGAGAATCTCGCTAAAATAGGTTGGGCCATCCGGATAAAATACTACCAAAGCCTGCCGAGCATCAAATTTAGAACCAATAGCTGCCGTAGCGCCCTGCAAAGCACGAATCCACCCACCTAGAGCAATGAGATGTGCCAAATCAGGGTCGCGCAAGGAGACAAGCTCCGCATTCACATCCTCCTGCGTATTCGCCAAGTTACGCTTAAAATCCTCTATCTGTCCTTTTTCCGCATTTTCCAATAAACTGGCGGAGTGCGCATTCATGCGATCACCCACGCCGAGAGCTTTACCAAAGCGAGCAAGTTCCAAAGCGATGGGCTTGATGTCGTTCATATGACCGCTACGTACAGCAATAAACCCATCAGCCATCAAATATCCCATCTCCAGTGCCAACTGACCTGGTTCCGTGGATAATTTTTCCGGGCGTTCGCGCAATACATACTCCTCCGGGATAGCGGGCAGATTATCCAACTGATTAAAAATTTTGCTAATTGAGGGGGCTGTATAAATGTTGATGCCAAGCTCCTGGTTGATCAAGGAATCATCCAACTTGGAGTCATCGCGAAACATAGCCGGCACCTCCCCAGGCTTTCGCACCTCTGACAATCCCTCCTCCGACTCCGGCGTCCCGTCTACCGCCTCAAGTTCATCTCCATCTCCGCAGGACCCTAGTTGCTCCTGCCGTGCAACATCCTCTCCCAGCTCCACCGATGTTGGCAAAAACTCGCCTTCAACCTCCCCCTGTCCCCAAGCGCCGCTGAGCAACCCCGAGGTCAATGCCAGAATGGTTGTGGTTAATCTAACTTTCATATACGATTGGGTGAGCCGCTGCAACGAAGCGCTCCTTTTTTTGCTTGACTTAAGGCTAAGTTTACCCTATTATACCCGTGCGTCAAGCATATCTTCCCAGCTGACGCAAAAAACGCGAGTGGGTAGAGATGCGACACGATGGAAAGTTCAGCTGACGAGGAAAAGCCGCTGAGTGGGTGTTAAAGAGCATAGGCAACGTGGATACGGAAGGACAATTCTGGTTCAATCTGATATGGCTTGCAGCGTACTTCGTGGTACTGGTCTGCATGTCAGGGTTTGGCGTGCACCGATTGCTCATGGTGGTGTTATATGCAGTACACCACAAGGAGAAACCTCAACCCAAAGGGGAATGGAAAGAGATGCCAGTCGTGACAGTTCAGCTGCCCATGTACAACGAACGTTATGTGGTGGAGGGTCTGCTCAAGAAAGTGACGGCCATTGATTATCCGAAAGATAAGCTCGAGATACAGATTTTAGATGACTCGACAGACGATACTTGGGAACTTTGTAAGCAACAGGTGGAGTATTATTCCAAACAGGGATTTGACATCAAATGCCTTCACCGCACTGATCGCACCGGCTACAAAGCAGGCGCCTTGGAGCAAGCTAACAAGACGGCTCGAGGTGAGTTTTTACTCATCCTAGATGCGGATTTCCGGCCGGAACCGGATATACTGCGCGTGGTGATGCCCTACTTCACAGATGAAAAGGTGGCGCTCGTGCAAACCCGATGGGGACATATTAATCGCTGTAAAAATTTGCTTACCCGTTTGCAATCTGTTTTTCTAGATGGGCATTTCGCTCTCGAACAGCTTTGCCGCAACCGTTCCGGTCGCTTTTTCACCTTCAATGGTACTGCTGGCGTCTGGCGCAAATGTGCTATCGCCGACTCTGGAGGCTGGCAACACGACACGATTACGGAGGACATGGATCTCTCCTACCGCGCGCAGATCAAGGGCTGGCGTTTCGTGTACCTCAACGATTACGTGACTCCCGCCGAGCTGCCAGAGGATGTTGATGGTTTTAAAACGCAGCAACATCGCTGGACTAAGGGCTGCATTCAGGTATGCCTCAAAATGCTGCTGCCCATATGGCGTGCTCGCCTTCCGCTGAAGGTAAAGCTGGAAGCCTCCACACACATGACGTGTAATTTCTCATATTTGGGGCTCATTTTGCTATGCGTGCTAGTCATGCCCATCTGCACGGGAATTGTGAGGCCAAGTGGAGTATGGAGCTGGGATTCACCTCGCATGCTGCTGCTTACATTTACGCTGTTTTTCTTTGCCACAGTGTCGGTATGCATGTTCTATGTGCTAGCAGAATACATCGTGCATCCAAAACGGTGGTGGGCGGTATTTTTTCTGCTTATTCCGCTCATGGCGCTCGGCGTGGGAATGGCGGTAAATAACTCCAAAGCTGTGTTGGAAGCACTCTTCAGCAAATCTGTTGTTTTCGAGCGTACACCCAAGTTCGGCGAATCCGCTCAAATATCGCTCGCCGTAGACCAGCGAGCAAAAGGCTACAAAGCGCTCAAATCTGTTTTTTTACCTGTTTTGGAACTCCTGTTTGGAGTCTTCTTCCTGCTCGTCGAAATGGGTACACTGTATTACGGCCTTACTCAGAATCTGATGGGTCTTGTCAACTTTATCCTGATGAGCCCTTTCTTGGGCTTTTTCTACACGGGCGCCAGTTCACTCTGGCGTGTAATTCATGGCATGCTGCGTCGCCGCCGCGCCTCTGTCGCTGTTTCATGAACGATTAACATACAACACCAGATAATATGATCAATCGACACACTACGCTAATATGCCTTACAGTAAGTTTACTTGCTTGTGTTTCATGCCGCCACAACAAGATGCCCGATACACCGCCTCGCGCTGTGGTGCGCGATGGCGTCGCCATCACTCTGCGCGACCAAAAACTGACCGTATTCCGCGATGGTAAAGTGGTTAAGGATTACGAAATCAGCTCATCCAAGTTTGGCATGGGTAGCAGCGTTGGCAGCCACCGTACCCCTCTGGGCATCCACGCTGTCACAAAAAAAGTTGGAGAAGGCCAACCTTCCGGTATGGTCTTTAAGGGGTGCAGACCAACTGGAGAGGTGGTTGGGACTGATAGTGGGCGAGATCCCATTGTCACCCGAGTCATCCAACTCGCCGGGTTGGAACCATTCAACAGCAACTCCCATAAGCGCCGCATTTACATCCACGGTACCCCGGAGGAACGCTTTATCGGGCGACCGGCCTCGTACGGCTGCATCCGCATGCGCAGTAAGGATGTGTTGGAACTGTATCCCTACGTGTATCGCGGTATGCCAGTAGCCATTGAAAGTTGTTCGCAATCCACGTACATGAAAGCGGAGCGGGAGCATGCACGATCCATCGTGGTACCGCCCTCGGTGGTAGCAAAACTGCCGACGGAAACAACGCTTCGGATAGCACACCACCCTGCGGCAGGACACGGAGCCTCGCGTCGTCTGGCACGCACCACAGTGAGAGATGCTGCTACCGGACGTAGCTTGGCACTTCGCCGCTCCAACTACGCAAACTCAATTCAATAATGATGGAAACACTCAGCGGCATTTTGCACACCACTTGGCTGATTATTGTGGTGGTGCTTTTTTTCAACTTCATGATATTTGTGCATGAGTTGGGGCACTTCTTAGCTGGCAAGTGGCGTGGGGCTTATATCGATCGATTTCAAATATGGTTCGGCAAGCCGCTGTGGAAAAGGAAAATAGGAGGTGTGCAATGGGGCATCGGTTGGATTCCTGCCGGCGGATTCGTTTCACTTCCACAGCTCGAGTCCATGGAAGGCATCGAAGGACGAACTGATGTACCCGAGGGCCTTAAGCCACTCAAGCCACTGGATAAGGTCATCATCGCCGCAGCAGGGCCTCTTTTCTCCCTGCTGCTGGCGTATGCCTTTGCCGTGGTGGTGTGGATAGCCGGAAATCCCGAGATACAGTCCATTGAACCCCAAGTTGGTTACGTGGCTCCGGGCAGTCCAGCGGAACGGGCAGGCATCCTCGCTGGGGATACGATACTAGCAGTGGATGGCAAACCCGTTTCCCAATGGACCGGGCACTTAGAAGGTGTTCGCGAATTGATCGCTCTGAGCGAGGGCGAGCGCATACGTCTTACCATTTCGCGACCTGGAGTCCAGCAGCCCATCACCATAGAATCCGGCTATGAATTACCGCAGAAAGAATGGTGGCAACGCCAAGGAATGAGGCGTATGGGCTTTGTGCCGGCGTCCCCGGCTGTGGTTGGGGAGGTACGCCCCAACTCACCCGCAGCATTCGCCGGACTGAAGGAGGGACAACGCATCATCGCCGTCAACGGACAGCCAGTCTATTCCCCGCTGGCAGTGCTGGCAGTTAGTAAAAAAGGCGAACCCTTGCAACTTACTGTTACCGCAACGGATGGAACGGAATTGCAGCTCAGTGTGCAGCCACGCGTTCCCGATAATTGGCAGGGGCTACCCGGTGCTACTCCGCTGCTCGGCTTTGACTGGCAGGCTGAACCCGCTCGCGTCAAAATGGAATATCCCTCCCCACAACAACAGGTGAATCTCAGCCTTCAGTGGATGTACGACACCCTTAAAAAAATCTGCGCACCCGGCAGCAGTGTTAAAATGGAACACCTCTCCGGCCCAGTTGGCATCGGCAACTACATCTACCGCATGATGGAAGCCGGCGAGGGCATTGGCTGGCGTCTTGCGTTCTGGTTTGCCGTGGTGCTCAACGTAAACTTGGCAGTGCTTAACATCCTGCCCCTTCCAGTAGTGGATGGAGGCCATGTAACATTGGGCATCATTGAGATGCTGCGCGGCAAGCCTGTGAGCGGGCGTTTCTTGGGATGGATTATGACAGCGTTCATCTTCCTTCTCTTCGCGTTTTTCATCTTTGTGACTTTCAAAGACGTGGGCGACATGATCGGCGATTCATCCGATCCCCCTGCTCTCCCTGCACCCATCTTTCGCGTGCAATAAAAATTTTCGATATCAGGCAAGATGTTTGTGGATCACATCAGAATTTATGCGAGAGCCGGAAAAGGCGGGGATGGTCTCGCGAGTTTTCGTCGGGAGAAGTTTGTGCCGCGGGGTGGGCCGGATGGTGGCGATGGCGGCGATGGAGGGAATGTGACACTGGAAGTGAGCAACAGCGTGAATGACCTCCGCCAGTACTTTTTTGAGCCCAAGTTAGTGGCTGGTAATGGCATGCCCGGCATGCACGCTCTCAAACACGGTAAGTCCGGCAGGAGCGTGATCGCGAAGGTTCCACCCGGTACTATCGTGCATCGCAGCAATGCTGCCACCCTGCAAGAGGCGTCGTGGCTTGAAAAAGAGGGACAGGGTATCCAAACTGAGCAGATTGCCGACCTCACTCGAGACGGCGAACGTTTCGTGCTCTGCCAAGGTGGCAAGGGCGGTCGCGGCAACTGGCATTTTCGAACGTCCACTGACCAGGCGCCTACCACCTTTGAGCCGGGAACCGACGCAGAAAGCGGAGTTTTTTTTCTGGAACTGCGACGCATAGCGGATGCCGGACTGGTGGGCTATCCGAATGCGGGTAAAAGTTCGCTGCTAGGAGCTATCTCGCGCGCCACACCTAAGGTGGCAGCCTACCCTTTCACCACGCTGCAACCAGTGGTAGGCGTCGTGGAATTTGACAATTACGCGCGTTGCGTGGTGGCAGACATACCGGGTATCATCGAAGGGGCTTCGCGCAATCGCGGATTGGGACACGAGTTCTTGCGCCATATTATGCGCTGTCGCGTGCTGCTTTTTGTGGTGGATATGACAGGCTTAGAACATGACCCAGTGGAAGCTATACAAACCTTGAGAACAGAGGTGAAATTATACTCGGAGGAGCTCGCTGCCCGTCCATGGCTTATCATCGCCAACAAAATGGATGATCCAACAGCCACAATCAATCTTGACATCCTTCGCCAGCGTTTTCCGAAAATAGAAATCATTCCCATTTCCGCCCTTGAAAGAACTGGGTTGGATGACTTACGCAGTCGTTTGTACTCCATTCTCGTCGGTTGACACATCCCCACGTACGTGCTAGGATGTGGGCATGAGAATGAGCGTTGCGATACTCCTGTGCGCGCTGGTCGGTGTGTGTTCCACTGCCTTAGCTGTCGTAAGCGAAACGGCCAACAGCGCCGCCGAGGCTGCGCGTAGCTACGGAGCCGCCGTGCGATCCTGCGATATGGGTTGGGCTCTTGATTACATGTATCCGCCGCTCAAGCGCATGTACGCCGAGCAATTTGCCGGCCGTGGCGAAAAGGAGGCCGACAATGCCCGTCGCATTATGGGACTCGCGCATGAGACTCCGCAGCAAGCTCGCACTCGCGTGGAGGCAGGCATGCGAGCCTTGCGGGAGCATTACGTGAAGATGGGAAAACAAATGATTAGTAGCGGTCTCAAGATCGAGTCTTTCACCGTCCGTGAACCTGTGGCCGAATATGTACTCACGCCGCCATCCAGCGTGGTAACTGCCGTGAAGCAGGATAGAGACGGACGCGTGCGAGCTGACGAATTGCAAGGTAACGGAGAACAAAGTCGCTTGGTGGTGTTACCCACGGTGCTCGTGGTAAATGGCCCCGGCAAAAATGGTACGACCGTGCGCGTGGAACGTCGCTCGTACATTTACGCCATCCGTGATGAAGTCGTGCGTGGCGAAACAGATCGCAATGGCCTCACTCCACGCGAAACGCGCATCAATAAATGGTATTTCGTGGATGGTAACACAGACATCAACACATTGCGCACCTTTTTCCCCGGACTACCGCTCAATATTACCCTGCCCAGCAGCGGTGAGCGCGTGCTCCGCTAACGTTCCCTCTTTCCGTGCCGGGTTTCATCGAACAGGTCCTTCAAGATTTTGCTCCGGATGGTATCCTTTCGGGCGGCAAGGGCTATGAGTTTCGCCCGGAACAGCAGAAGCTCGCTGCGGCAGTAGCTCGTGCTCTGGAAAATGAGCGTCCCCTTCTCGCTGAAGCCGGAACCGGTGTCGGCAAATCACTCGCCTATCTCGTTCCCGCCATCCGATTTGCGCTGGCACATGGACGCAAAGCAGTCATCTCTACCCACACGATCAACCTACAAGAGCAGCTCTTCGGCAAAGACATACCCACTGCAGCAAAAGCCCTGGAACTTCCCGTGCGAGCCGCACTACTCAAAGGTCGTTCACATTACCTATGCCGCACCCGCTTGCAGCGTGCCGTGGAACAGGCGAAAGATCTTTTCAATCCAGAAGAAGTGCGTCAGCTGCGCGCCGTGCAGGAGTGGGCTCACGATTGCGGAGAAGGCTGGCTTTCCTCCATCCCGACAGGACTCGGTGTATCTGAAAAAGTGAAAGCGCAGGTGTGCAGTGAGAATTATGTGTGTACCCTGCGCAACTGTGGACCAAATTGCCCCTACCAAGCTGCCCGTCGCAAGGCAGAAGAGGCAGAGATCGTGGTACTCAACCACACCCTTTTCTTTGGTCTGATGAGTCTCGCTGAAGAGGCCCGTAACCAAGCATTGGAGGCTGATGAAGAGGAAAATTTGGAGAGCATGGGCTTTATCTTTCCGCACGACTTTGTGATCCTGGATGAGGCGCACACCATCGAAAACGTGGCCGCGCACCAATTCGGCACCGTGTTGCCTGAAGCCGAACTACGGCGCGATTTGTGGCGTCTTTACAATCCACGAACTCACAAAGGGACATTGCGCCATGCCGCCACGCCTCGCCTCCTTCAACTCATTGAAGAAGCTCAGCTCGCTTCCGATGAGTTTTTTGACCGAGCAATGCTCGATGCCCGCTTTCAAAACGCGGAGAATCGGCAGGAAGTGCGTCTTCGCCAGCCAAAGTGGACGGAGGATGTGCTCACTCCTGCCCTATGCGAGTTGGAGCGCGAAGTTCTTTCCATGGCCAAATGCGAGGAGAATGAAGTGACGCGTGCCGAGCTAATGGACACGGCCGCACGTTTGTTGGCCTACCGTACCGCCGCAGAAGACGTCGTTTCCCTGCACAACATCGGCAATGCCGTATATTGGGCTGAAAAAGGCGGCGAAAGAGATGACAAGAGGCGCTTTCTCACTCTGCGCTCCGCGCTTGTTAACGTGGCCCCTGTACTGCGCGAAAAACTCTTTGAAAGCGGCCGAACCTGCATCTGCACCAGTGCCACTCTTTCTGCTGGAGACATGGGGACCGCCTATTTTGCCGGTCGCGTAGGTGCAGAAAGTGTCGACACTATCCGCATCGGTAGTCCCTTCGACTTTGCGCACCAAATGCGCGTGACAATTGCGCGCAGCATGCCTCTACCGAATGAAGAAGGCTACGATGAAGAGCTGCCCGCCCGGATACTGCACGCGCTGGAAAGCTCAGACGGCCACGCCTTCGTTCTGTTTACCAGCTACCGCACCCTGCGCAATGTGGCCGAGGCACTGCGCCCCTCCTGTGCCGAGCATGGCTGGCAGATGCTCGTGCAAGGAGACGGTATCAGCCGCTCGGATATGCTCGCTCTCTTTCGCAGAAAAATGGGCAGTGTCCTTTTCGGTACGGATAGCTTTTGGATGGGCGTTGATGTGCCCGGCGATGCGCTTTCGCATGTCATTGTCACCAAACTTCCATTTGATTCGCCGAGTACGCCGCTGGTGGAGGCACGCTCAGAAGATATCCAGGCGCGCGGAGGCTCTCCCTTTACTGAATATTCTATGCCGGAGGCTATCCTTAAATTCCGCCAAGGGGTAGGGCGCCTTATCCGCTCCAAAACAGATACGGGAGCTATCACTCTGCTGGATGCACGTCTTTGCCGCAAGCACTACGGACGACATTTTCTGCGCGCCCTACCTCCTGACGTTCCTTGCACCTATGAATAATGACCTCCCTTAATCATGAAAAAAGTCCTTACACTCCTCTCTACCACCGTTGCCCTGCTAGGTTTTCTGCTCAATGCCGCAGAAGTAAGAGACGTAACCATCACCAGCACATCCATGGGCAAACAGATTACCAACATGGTGATCACGCCGGAACGACACTCGGAGGGCGAACGTTTTCCCGTGGTGTATCTGTTGCACGGCTACAACATGATACCGAGAGATTGGCTGAACGTGCAGCCTGAGCTTCCCGATTTGGCGGACAAACTACGCCTCATCATTGTGTGCCCCGATGGCAGTAATAGCTGGTACATGGACAGCCCGGTCAATCCTGCCTCTAAATACGAAACCTATGTGGCGAAGGAGTTGGTGGATTACGTGGACGCCCACATGCCCACCATTCCTGACCGCCGTACCCGCGCTCTCTGCGGACTGAGCATGGGTGGCTTTGGATCCCTGCGCCTCGCTATCCTGCACCAAGACGTATTTAGCGCAGCTGGTTCCATGAGCGGCCTCGTGGATTTCACTCCCTTTCCCAATCGCTGGGGAACGAGGGAAATATTCGGCAAGGCTGAAGAGAATGCCGAGCGCATGAAGGAATACAATGTCGTCGATCTTGCACATCTCATCCGCCCCGGGCTTGACATCATGATTGATTGCGGCACGGAGGACTTTTTTCACCAGGTTAATGATAATTTACATCGCTTGCTCCTGGCGCGTCATGTGCCGCACACCTACATATCTTTCCCAGGCACGCACAACTACGCGTACTGGAACAACGCCATCCTGCACCAGTTCGTCTTCCTGTCGCATCACTTTGCGACTGCCGAATCCTCCGAAACGAAGGAGTGATTCGTTGCGTGCATCGGCGCTAATCGAGCAGCCTATCCCAGTACTTGGCACTCCAGTAGGCGCGCGCAGCCTTGCGCGATATATGTGACGCGGATATGTAACGGAACCGCAGCATCTGCGACGATCGGTGTCCCATCTCATATTGCAATCGTTCCATGTCGCGATAGTGCGCAGCGTGATAGGAGGCAAAACTGTGCCGTAGCACATCAGGCACCCACGGATGCAGGCCACTGGCCCGATGCAGCTCTCCCCATCGCTTAATCCACCCTTTGGGGCATATAAGTTCATCCTCATGCGGGTTCAGGTTGAGGCGTCTGAACCAGCGCAGAAGAGGTTGGGGCATGCTTACGCAACGTGAGCCGCCCGTTTTGCTTTGTGTTGCGTAGAGCGTAATCGTTCGCGTCTTGATGTGGATATTGCGCCATCTGAGTCGTGTTATCTCCGTCGGTCGCATCCCGCTCCATATCATGATTCCAACGGCGGGCGCACACGCTCGGTGCTTTGGCAAGAGAGAGGTGCGCAAGAGTCTCAGAATCTGCTCCAACGTGAGCGGTTCCTTCTCTCGCTCTCTTGAGGGCGCTTCCTGGATGGGTTGCACTGGATTCCTTTGCAGCCACCCCATGCGACAGCAATATGAGAATAACCCATGCAGGATAGTGCGCGCTTTACTTCGGCTGCTTGTCCTCTGAAATGTTTTCCTAAGCA
The DNA here is from genome assembly GCA_947626545.1 of uncultured Akkermansia sp. Classification (GTDB taxonomy): domain Bacteria; phylum Verrucomicrobiota; class Verrucomicrobiia; order Verrucomicrobiales; family Akkermansiaceae; genus Akkermansia. Next base: position 123,566 of record CANQSS010000001.1, read on the forward strand.
TTTCACGACACATTTGCGTTGAGATATGGCGCATCTCACGCCTGGCGAGTTCAGGGTTACACATCAAAATTTTCTTCGTGTAATATTCCAATTCTCGACGCGTCGCCGCACGCCGATGCTGCTTCCCCTTCAGCAAATACACCACTCCCCTCTCCAGCGTGAGCTGAGGATCCGTTTCTTGCAGCACTTCACGCGCGTCACGCAGCCTTTGGATGCATTCTTTCGCCTTAATTTTATGTTTTGTTCCCATACATTCCGCCAGTTCACGGATTATCTCTGCAGCTTCTATCAATTTCAATCCGTGTGCCTGTATGAGCTCCACCCCCATCCTATCTATGCTTACTTTCTGTTTCATATGATTTCAAATCACATGTCAAACTTTTTTGCAAATTTTTTTGCGAATTTTTCTGCTTTTTGCGGGGAAACCAGCTTTTCCGCAAAGGCAATTTTTTTGCATTTTACGATCTAATTTTTTCAGGTTTTTCCACAATAATTATTCAATATATGCGTACGGGAGGGGTTTTAGGACATATGATTTGAAATCATATAGCATCGGCTGTGCGAGGGGGATGGTCCCCGGATATTTTAACCTAGCGAGAACGATGAAATACAAACTAATCATAGCAACGGTCGCTGCCGCCACAGTGGGAGTAGCAGGATTGAGTTCATGTGATTCAATGAAGTCCCTTGGGGGTTCGCTCACCAAGATGGGACTCAATCCGTTTGAGAAGACAAACAGTCTTTCTGCGACAGTAGTGCACGCATCGACTCCGGTATATCATGCCGGCGGAGAGCACATCATGGGCAAGGGTAAGGGAGAAATAAAGACCTCAGAGGGGTGGAGTCAAAATTTGATTGTCAAGACGGCTGATGGCAATACCTACAAGGGGAGTTTGAATGTGGATACTCAAGATGAGTGTGTTGCCACAGGAGACACAGGTATTGCGGAGATCGGAGTTGAGAGCAACATGATGAAGCGATTTGAGAAGACATATTAAGGGCTTGATGAGAGCTTCCGACGGCGGAGTTCCCGTACGGGGATGACGGGTTGGATCAGAAGGAGCCGAAGCGTGTATGATTGACGGCGTGATTTCTGAAAGGCTCATGTTTCTCTGATATGAAAGCGAAATTATATACGCCCCTTGTGGCGCTGACTGTTCTGGGGCTCTGCTCTTGTGGGGATTTGGGGTCGCTGGCGGGTACCGCTATTGAGGTTGCCGCCGCTGGTTACTCTGCTGTTCAGGAGTACGACGCAAACGGCGTGCCGATTTACGGATATGACGGTAACAATGCCGTGTACGGGTATGACAGCAACAATCAACCGATATACGACATAGCCTTGCTTGCAACTGCAGCGAGCGTGCCAAACTGGGAGCCCAAAGCCGGCGTCCCAATCATCTACCCGACGCAAGCCCGGCGCGCAGCCACACCGCCCCCACAGGCTCGCCACCATGCACCGCTCAAACACCGTCACCCTGTAGTGGCCCACGGATCTCATCGTCCCAATCGCGCCGCCACTCCTCCGCCGTTCAATCCTCATGTATCCGGTCTTGGATCGCGCCCGGATCGCGCAGCTCCGCTGCCACCGAGCAATACCCGTACGTCCGAGCCGGCGCCGCATCCCGATCGCGCCACTCCGCCATCGCGCAATCCTCGTGTGTCGGGACATGGGCCACACTCGAATTCCAATCACCGCATGCAACCCGGCCAGAATCTGGGACGCCCGGGGTTCGGTCCTCAGCAGGGACGCCCCAATGCAGGTTCCGGACCGGGTCGTCAAAAGGGGAAACCTGCCACGTCAACTCTCGCGGCTCCTGCAGGGGTGAGGGTGGCGCCGGTGCCCACGGCGACTGCAAAGCCTGCGTCTTCGGACGGGTATGTCTGCATGTCATGCAGCTTGGGCGATACACTCATCAAGAAGTGTACCAACAAAAAGTGTGTGAATTACGGTAATCCACCGAGTTCCTACAAAAAAAGATGAATCTCATCCACATCAACACCATGAAAATGAAATTAACCATCGGGGCTCTCGCATGCTTCATGCTGGGGAGCTGCGCAAGTATGAGTGATTACAACACGGTGAACAGCTCGCAAGTAGGCGTGCCTCAACAGGCATTTGCCGCCACGGTGACGTCTGCGCGACAGGTGACGCAGGAGTCCTCTGCCTCTACACACAACATGGGTACACTGATTGGCGCCGGCATTGGCCTGGGTGGTGGGCAATTGCTCGGCAGTGGCAAGGGGCGCGCAGCTTCTACCATTGGCATGGCGGCGGCAGGCGCTCTGGCCGGGCGTTATTTGGCGGACTCCATGGGTCGCACAAAATGCCAAGAGCTCACTGTCCAAGTGGATGGCACCGGAGCTATGTACAGCTTCGTTCAACCGATCTACAAGCAAATCGGAGAGATCAGCGTCGGAACGCACGGAGTTTATTATCATGGAACTGGAGCTCATTTTGTCCCGGACGGCATGACACTCTGATTAAATCTTTCTTTCAAACCCGAACCATATCATGAAAAAAACGACACTAGCAATGGCCTGCTTGGCAGGATTCGTTCTCTCCTCCTGTGATTATCTCAGCTGCCTTACGGCGAGTAATCCGGAGGAATGCGCCATCGGCAAGAGCATGGAAAAAGCGATTGGCTACCTCGCCGATGCCAAAGGTATCGACACCCAGGAGAAAGCGGAAAAGTTCGCTTCCAACTGGAACAAGGTTCAGATGGCTATCACCAGCGCCCAAAAACTCGGCATGGATGTGCCTGAAAATGTAAAGAAGACCTACAACGATACTCTGGAACGTATTGTGAAGCACAACTACTTTGACTCTCCCACGCTTAAAGCGGCCATGGCCAACGCGGATTACATCAAGTAAGCCCGTACGGAGCTTCTCACTCTCTTTCACCCAATCAATACAATACCATGAAAAATACAATCATAGCAATCGCGTGCATGTGCATGCCGCTGGCATTCGCACAGGGACCACGTCCTCATCATCCCGTGCCGCCTCCTCCGGGGCCGCATCATCCTGGGCCTGGGCCACAGCATCCTGGGCCTGGGCCACAGCATCCTGGGCCTGGGCCACAGCATCCTGGACCGGGGCCACAGCATCCTGGACCGGGGCCGCAACATCCTGGACCGGGGCCGCATCACCATCGTTGATTATTGTGAGCGGCATAAAACAGTAAGCCGTAAGGGGGGGAGGTTTTGAATCTCCCTCCCTTCGAGCGTAGATCAGTGAGAATAGAGAATAGTAACGCATGAACAGGGAAGGAAGTGGCAAATCCATTTCCTTCCCTGCTTCGGTACATGATTGAAAAGAAGTCGATGAGGATTTGTCAGCAGTCGATAAAATGGGTGGTTGTGGCGGTGTGGATTTTGCTTGGGCTGAGTTCCTGCAGCCAGATGTACAATTTGGAATCTGAGACCGGACTCTACAAGGTGAAGCTGGTTCACACCATGAAAAGCGGTGTGGATGGCGTATGGAGCTGGGGAAAGGGGAATCCGTACGTTGATCAGAAAGAGGGCAAAATTTACATATCCGAGCTAAGAGTCGATCTCATTAAAGATGAGTACCCTCGTGGCGCCAATTTTATGGTTCGGAGGATGCGCCGTTATGTTTCGGAAGCGGCGCAAAAAGCTCTTGAGGAGAGTAACGCCGCAAATCAGGCTAGCTGGCAACTCACCGAAAACGAGTCTGAAGCCGACATCCGCGTGGATATGGCTATCGCGAGTTTTCGTCCCCAGAAACCCCTGCTGCGAGTGGCATCTACGGTGGGTGGGTTTTTCAGTCCTGTGCCGGGAGTGAGCAGTGTGGCTACGCGTTATTCGCAAGGTGATATAGGGATAGAAATGACCATCAGAAACGTGAAAGACGGACGTTTGCTCTTTGCGTGCAAAGACAGTAACCGTGAGATGACCGGTCTTATTGAAAAGGAGGCCTACCGCAGGGGAGGTAACGCCGACGTGAATTTGCGCGTTTGGGCCGATAGACTGGGCAAATTGATACGTTCGTGCTCGCCGGATCGTCTCGGGACGCGCAGCATTCGAGACCGCGCCAAAGAACGCAGTTGGTGGGATGTTATCACGATGCGTCTCACGTTGTAAAGCCGTCCCTCTTTCGCTTTTCGGAATCACGCTTTTCGTTGCTGAGCATCTCTTCGACCTGATTATTGTGGCATGGAATCCTTGCCACGCAAGGTGGGATGTGGTATATTTCGGACATGCCGAAAGTAGCCCTTATTCAGCAACCCAGCGCCCTGGCGATGGAGGAAAACAAGCGACGCACCGAGGCCGCTATCCGCGAGGCGGCGGCGAGAGGGGCACAGATTGTCTGTACGCAAGAGATGTGCACAACGCCGTATTTCTGTCGCACGCAGGATTGCGCAGCGTTCGACTTGGCAGAAGAGATGCCCGGAGCATGGGGAAAGGAGCTGCAAGGCATGGCGGCGGAGCTTGGGGTGACGCTTGTCGTGGCGGGGTTTGAGCGACGCGCGCCGGGGGTGTACCACAACACGTCGATGGTGATTGATGCGGATGGCAAATTCCTCGGTGTGTACCGCAAGATGCACATTCCGCAAGATCCCGGATTTGAGGAAAAGTTTTATTTCACGCCCGGCGATACAGGCTACAAGTGCTTTGATACCAAATTCGGCAAAATCGGCGTGCTCATCTGTTGGGATCAATGGTACCCGGAGGCGGCGCGTCTCACGGCTTTGCAGGGCGCTCAGGTACTCTTCTACCCCACGGCCATCGGCTGGATTCCCGGGGAGGAGGAACTTTACGCCGCTCAGCATCACGCATGGGAGACCGTGCAGTGCGGGCATGCTGTAGCGAATGGCTGTTACGTATGCGCGGCGAATCGCTGCGGGACGGAGGGGAAAACGACATTCTGGGGGCAAAGTTTTGTGGCGGATTACTATGGTCAGATCATTGCGAAGGCCCCGGTGAGGGAGGCGTCCATCCTGTATGCCGACCTCGATTTTGCGGCACTGGAAGACCACCGACGTATCTGGCCTTTCTTCCGCGACAGGCGCATCGACTCGTACAGCGGCATCACACAACGCTGGGGAGAATGACGTCCTTTTCTTTCCCGGATTTGCCTGTCAGTAAGCGGCGACGAGAAATCGTGGCGGCTCTGCGGAGGCATCAGGTCGTCGTCGTGGTGGGCGAAACGGGGAGCGGCAAGACCACGCAGCTACCGAAGATGGCTCTGCTCGCAGCAGGGGACAAGCCGGGCAAGGTAGGCTGTACTCAACCGCGCCGCTTGGCAGCGGTTGCTGTAGCGCGCCGACTGTCTGAAGAGCTGGGAACCGAGGGCGCGAGTCTGGTGGGCTACCACGTGCGCTTCGATGACCGCACGGGACCGGACACCCGCATCCAGCTCATGACGGATGGGATTTTGTTGGCGGAAACGCAGCAGGACCCCAACTTACGCGCGTATCACACCATCATCCTGGATGAGGCGCACGAGCGGAGTCTGAACATCGATTTTCTGCTCGGGTATCTGAAGCTGCTCCTGAAACGTCGGCGGGATTTAAGGGTCATCATCTCCTCCGCCACGATGAACGCGGCGGCATTTTCGGAATTTTTCGGTGGCGCCCCGGTCATTGAAGTGCAGGGGAGGACGTATCCGGTCGAGCTGCGCTACATGCCACAGCAAGACGACCGCGAAGAGCTGCCTGCCCATGTGGCGCGCGCGCTGCAATGGCTCACGGAATATGATGCGGACGGAGATGTGCTCGTGTTCCTGCCCGGCGAGCGGGAAATCCGTGACTGTGCGGAAGCTCTGGAGAAGATGGAATTGCCGCACACGGATATTCTGCCGTTGTTTGCACGCCTGAGCCTTGCGGATCAGCAACGCATCTTCCACCCGGCATCCGGCAGACGTCGCATCGTCCTCGCTACGAATGTGGCCGAGACCTCGCTCACCATTCCCGGCATCGTGTATGTGATTGACAGCGGTCTGGCGCGAATTTCTCGCTACTTGCCGGGACGCCAAATTCAGAGCTTGCAGGTGGAGGCGATATCCCAGGCTTCCGCGCGGCAGAGGGCGGGACGTTGCGGGCGCGTGACAGAGGGTGTCTGCATCCGTCTGTACAGCGAGGAGAATTTCCATGAGAGGGAAGCGCACACCGACCCTGAGATACGGCGCAGCGCGCTGGCCGGGGTCATCCTGCGCATGGCCGACTTGCATCTTCCTCCGCTCAGCGAGTTTCCCCTGCCCGACCCTCCGAGTGATCGACTCATCCGCGAGGGGTACAAAACCCTGCGTGAAATCGGCGCCATGAACGCCGCAAAAAAATTGACATTCATCGGACGAAGTCTCGCTCGCTTGCCTCTTGACCCGCGTCTCGGGCGCATGTTGCTGGAAGCGCGGCGCGAGAACGCGGCGGCAGAGGCTCTCGTGCTGGTGGCAGGTCTGAGCATCCAGGACCCCCGGGAGCGTCCGGCGGACCGAGCGGAAGAAGCCGACCGCGCTCATGCCGAATGGAGGGATGAGGAGAGTGATTTTCTCTCCATGTTGCGCATGTGGCGCGCGATGGATGAATTTCGGGATGGACGCAAGCTGCGTCGTAACGCACTGCGCAAGTGGTGCACTACGCGCTATCTCTCCTTCACGCGCATGGTGGAGTGGTATAACTTGGAGCAGGATCTGCGTGATTCCCTTGCCCTCGCTTTGCGTTGGCGGGCGCCACGCCTTACGCCAGAACATGAGCAGGCCCCGGCAGATTGCATTCACCGCGCCATACTCGCCGGCGCCCCACTGCAAATCGGCGTCTGGAATCGCGAGGACAAGCTCTACCGCAGTACTGCCGGACGCGCTTTCTCCATCTTTCCCGGCAGCGGACTCTTTCGGCGCAAAAGCCGCGCATCCTGGATATTCGGAACGGAGCTTGCGGAGACCTCACGACTGTGGTTGCGCCGCGCGGCAGTTTTGAATCCCGCCTGGGTGGAGCAGGTTGCTCCTCAGCTGTGTTCCTGCCACGCCTTTGCACCGGAGTGGGATGCCTCAGCCGGTGTGGTGTATGCGCAGGAGCGCGTAGTGTGCGCCGGCCTCACCATCGTGGAATCTCGCCGCATCAGCTATGCCCGCTACCACCCCGCTGAAGCCCGCGCCATCATGATTCGCGATGGCATCCTACCGCAGAAGATGAAGGGGCAGTACCCCTTCCTGACTCATCTGCGCGAGATGACAGAGCGCGTGGCGGACGTGGAACACAAGCTGCGTCGCCGCGATCTCATCCGCTGTCCAGAGTCCATCTTCCACTTCTTCGATGAGAGGATCCCCGCCGATTGTACATCCGAAAAAGCCTTGCGCAACTGGCTTTCCCAAGCGCAGAAAAAGAACCCGCACATTCTCGACATCCCTTACGAGGAGTGCATCTATCCCGGCGAGGATCATGCGCCGTCGGATCTCTACCCCGACGAGTTCCGCATCGGCGGCGAAGAATACCCCATCTACTACCGCCACGCACCGGGCGAGGAGGACGACGGCGTGACCATTGGCGTGCATATCGATCAACTGGATGCCTTCCCGGATTATCTGCCGAGTTGGGGCGTGCCGGCTCATCTGCCATTGCGTGTGGAGATGTTGCTGCGCACACTGCCCAAGCCGGACCGTCAGCGGCTCATGCCTCTTTCCGAAACCGCGCAGGCTTTTTGTGATGAACATGCCGGACGCGAACCGAAGCAACATTTGCTGCGCGAGCTCGCCGATTTTGTGCATCGTCGCACAGGTCGCTTCTATCACCCGGATGAGTTCGATTCTGCCCGCATGCTCCCGGAGTTCGTCACCAAAATATGGGTGTGCGATGACGAGGGGCGGGAGCTTGCGCTGGGTACGGATGTCGAGCAACTGCGAGCTTCCCTCTCAGCCTACCGCCAAAAGCGCTTCCACAAGCAAGCCGCGCGTTCTTTCTCCGCTTCTCCCATGACGCGCTGGGATTGCGGAGAATTGCCCCTCACCGTGCCCGTGGGCGCAGGAATCGGTTACCCCGCTCTTGCGGATGATGGCAACTGCGTGCGCGTGCGCATCTGCCCAACGGCAGAACAGGCTCAGTTCGTGCATCGCGCGGGTGTGCGGCGTTTAGTCTGCCTGCGTTGCGGAGATTTTCTTCAAAGCATTAAAAAACGCCTGCCCATTACAGACATACAGGCACGCCTCGCACTTTCCACCATCGGCGCTCGCCCAAAAGAAAATGCCCAACTCTCCATCTACGCTGCCATCGACGCAACCATTGATCCGCTTCCGCGCTCTGCAGAAGACTTCGTCAATGCCTGCGAACATATGCATGCCCATCTTTACGACATCCTCACGGGTAGTATCTCTCGCGTATGGCAGCAGCTCGCTGCCGCCCAAGAAGCGCTCAACTTTTTCAGGATCACCTCGGCCGGCACTCCCGCTGCCGCACGCATCCTCAGCGACCTGGAGCGCCAGTGGAGCTGGCTCACTCGCCCCGGATTTCTGTGTGCCGATGAAGCGAGTGCCCTCCCGGATTACCTGCGCTTTGTGCGCGGCGTGATCGAGCGACTGCAACGTCTCTCGCACCGCCCACTCGCAGATGATCTCAACCGACTTGCCAACTTCGATGTTGTCGTACCAGCCGGCTTCTACGAACGGTACCCAAACCATACCGACTCCGCCATATGGTTACACTACGCATCCATGGTCGAGGAATTCCGCCTTTCTCTCTTTGCTCCTTCCCTCTCCCTCAAAGGTCGTGCCTCTGCGAAAAAGCTCCAGAGCCTTGCCACCCAACTTGGCCTTATTTAATCGACATCTTTTGTGGGCGCATAACAAGCGCATCGCGCAGATATGTTCTGGATGGAGGGTGCACTCAAGAATAGGAGAGGGACAACTTCCTTCGCATCGTAGAGTGTACTGCCATTGCGGTTTTCTTGTTCGGAAATAAACGCGATCAACAAACTGGAGAGTCCTTTGAGACATTCCCATACGGCTTAATCTCCCCGGCACGTCAGGCGGGATCAACTGGCGTCCGCGCATTCCCTTCACGGCTGCACAGGCTGCAGATCTCCCGCAAAGCGCATGGTTGCTCTCGCTCTGCAAAGAGTCCGGGCGCTGCTGAGCTCCGCAACGCGCGCTCACTTCCCAAATTGACTCACCGGCACCACCCTGCCGGTTCGCCCCTCCGGGGCAGCGCATCCGCGCTGTCCATACGCACTTACCGCCGTCGTGCGTGTTGTACATCGTACATAGGCGCAGCCAAGCGCCTCCCGCTCCGCATCCCCGCGCAACGCGCGCTCACTTCCCAAATCGTACATCGTACGTCCGTACATCGGTACATAGGCAGACCTCGTCTGCCTCCGTCGTCAATCACTGAAAAGGAGCAGCCCGCAGAGCGGTAAGCACTGCGGGCTGCGTTTGGTCCTGGCGGCGATCTACTTTCGCGGGACCTATCGTCCGACTATCATCGACGCGCCAATGT
>CANQSS010000002.1 GCA_947626545.1 uncultured Akkermansia sp.
CTGTGCTGCTCGGAGAAGAAGCTCGTGCCCTCCACCCAGACGTGCGTGGTCTTGCATGGGCGCTGCTGCTGCGTTGCCTCATCGTTGCCTTGGCAGCGCAGGCGTGCAGCCTGCAGGGCGTGATCGCGCACGCGGCTCGTCTGGTTGCGCAGGGCAGCGCCCTGCGCCGCGGAGACTGAGGTGAGCGTGCTACCCGCCATGGCGGCGAGAGTCCGGTGGGCGACTGCCGGATTGCTCTCCATGGCACCGGCTATAAATTCTGCCATACGCTCCACATCCGGATCAACCCCGTTGATACTGCTGCGCAGTACATGACCGGACACCAAGGCGGCACCGGCTTTCTCGTTGAATGTTTCAGCAAAGGCAATCACCGGGTTGACATCCTGATCCATCAGGGTGAGTGATACGGTGCTACCCAATGTTTCCGTTTCTGCCGCGGGCGTTGCCTGCCGGAACAAAGCGATCCTCTTCTCCCTGGCTTCCGCAACAGCAGCTTCGCTGTTCATGAACGAAACGTAGGCCTCCTTGTAGCGCCAATTGAGCGTGCCTGTCAGCTTCACCTTCACGTCCTTGTCCAGCTGTTCTCCGATAGTATCTTCCAGTAGAGTGTTGTCCGTGTACGTCCCATGCACCGCGTACACATGCGCTCCTCTCATGATGACCACGTTCTTCAAATCCTCATTCGAGGCGATGATATCCTTCAAATTGTGGATCTCAAAGATCGTTCCGGCTTCGATGATGATGTTCCGGCTCACGCTGACCATCGTGTCGCTCGCACTGTCCTGCCACAGATCTCCATTGCTCAGATCCATGAAGATGCGCGTTGTCGCATTCTTGCGCAGGACGAGATCCTTCTGCACCCGGAGCGGTTCCTCTGAAGCATCCGACAGGATCATGACGCTTTTCTCGCCACTGTTGTCCAGTGTGCCGTCAATGTTCGCTCCGTTAAGTGCATATTCACCCTGCATGGTCGTATCGCCGGTGATGGCGCCCGAGAACGTGCCTTCCCCTGTCAGCGTGACGCCTTCTCTTGCCGTCACCTCTTTTTCCCCCTCCAGATTCTGAAGGGTGACCGCGTTGTTTCCGAAGTCGGCGCTTTTAGCTTTGCCCATTTGGAAGGTTAGTTCCTCGCCCAGCTTCACACCCTCACCCATACCCATGGTGAAGTTACCATCCAGCACAACGGTGCCGGAGCCGGTGATGCTACCCTGGCTGCCGGTCAAATCCTGACTTTGGGAGAGCGTGAGCTTGCCGTCCACCTGCAGTTCGCCACTCTTAGCATTTTCCTTGTCGCCGAGAGAAAGCTCGCCGTCGATGAAGCTGTCATTGCCGCCAATCGCCAGCTTGCCCTCCTCCACGGCGACATCCCCACCGGCTTTCAGATCGCCGTCCACAGTCAGACTTGCGTCTCCGGTCTTTCTGAGATCAACTTCATCTCCGGCAACTATGTTGCCGTGGAGGGTTGTATCGCCCGTGGGAACAAAAGCGGACTCCTCATGTTTGTTTTCGAATGCCACGATGCCGCTTCCCTGGATCTCCAAGTCTGTACTGCCTTCGAGCTGCCTGACGACTCCATCCTGTCCCTCTGCCGTCACCGTTGTCCGTTCATCAATTACCACTTTGTCGAATTGAGAAAGTGTTTCGGCATCCACACTCACATGACCCACGGCATCTTCAGTTCCGTCAGCGGCCGCATCCCATACATTGCTCTTGCCGGACAAGATAAGCTTACCCTTTTCGGCATTCCAGCTCTCGACACTCAATCCCCATCCTGTTCCAAGTGTGAAGTGCTCCTTCGCCCAAGTCTCGGAATTCTCGCCTGTCAACCTGCCGTTTGTGAGCCAAACCTCCAGAGTGATGTGGCCCCTTTGGGCGGCGACCAGCTTCCCATCAAGATCCAATTTAATTTGGACACCATCCGCTACATCTACGATACTCTGATCACCGGCATCACCTGCATTCGTTCCGAATTGCATGATGGCTTGCTTGCCTTCAAGCGCTTCTTCTCCACTTTCCCATACGTTTTGCTCCGTGACCTTGAAGCTGTCATCGGCATGCAGGGTCAGGGTACTCCCCTCCTTCAGTCCGGTGAGGTAAGTGTCTTTGCCCGCCAGTTGGATGCTTGTGATGCGCGCGGCGTCCACTCCGCCAAGATCCACCGCGCCGGTGTACGTGTCACCGGTCCGGATGGCTAAGCTACCCGCGTAGTTCCCGGCATTTGCCAGGCTCCCGCCGTGCATGGTGATGCTTCCTTGCGCTGCCTGATTGCCCAAGTCGTAGCTGCTCGTCTTCCCTTCCATGGTGACGGCGCCATTCATGCTCCCGCCGCTGAGGGTGAGTTTCGCTCCTTCACCCAGTGAGAATTTCGCGCCTTCACCAATGCTTCCACCTTCCTGGGTGTAGCCGGTGCCCTCCCCGCTCAGTGTGACGGAGGTGCCGTTGATTGTCCCGTTGCTCTGCGTCATGGTCGCGCCGCCACTCAGATCCAACGTGCCACCGGTAATCTGACCTCCATCTTGTCTCATGCTCGCGCTGCCGCTCAGTGTGATGGAGGCACCGTCGATTGCTCCTTTGCTCTGCGTCAGGTTTGCACCATCGCTCAGCGAGAATGCCGCACCTCCACCGATGTTCCCACCCGCTTGGGCGAAGCTGGCTCCCTCCGTCAGGGTGAAGGTCGCACCGCTGATTGTGCCACTTGCTTGGGTGTAGCCAGTGCCTCCCCCGCTCAATGTGACGGAGGTGTCGTTGATTGTCCCGTTGCTCTGCGTCAGGTTTGCACCATCGCTCAGCGAGAATGCCGCACCTCCATCGATGCTCCCACCCGCTTGGGCGAAGCTGGCTCCCTCCGTCAGGGTGAAGGTCGCACCGCTGATTGTGCCACTTGCCTGAGTGTAGCCAGTGCCTTCCCCGCTCAGTTTAATGGAGCCGCCCTTGATCGCTGCCTCTCCCTTCTGACTCATCTGAGCGCCGTTATCGAGTTGCGTGTTTTGCACCCCATAGCTCACTCCGCCGGCTAAGGTCAGACTCGCTCCGCTGCCAAGCTTCACGTTGCCCTTGCCGCTTATGCTCCCGCTACTCTCTTCACTCATCTCCGTGGCCCCGGTTAACGCCAACGTCCCGTCCACCTGCAACTTGCCTCCGCTCATGGCAAGTGTTCCGATGCTGTTGGCTCCCCCCGAAAGAGCAAGGGTGCCTTCTTTCACCTCCACGGTGCCGCTACTCTCCAAGTTCCCATGCACGTTTAACGCCGCATCTCCTGTCTTTTCAAGGGTCGCTGCCTCCAACCCCGTTCCTTCCACGCGAATATTCCCGTAAAAGTTCGTGCCGCCATTGTCGCCGTTGGTATTCTCATTGTGCAGCTGCACGGTGTGGCCGGCTGTGGCTCCCGATTCTGTCTTCACGATGAAGTCGCCGTGCGTCTTTTCGTCACTTCGCAACTGGTGGACGATGGTGGTGGGCGTCTCTTCCTGCGTGGTCGGCAGTGTGAGGGTCAGGTCCTTGTCCGCAATAACTGCGCTGTAGTTGTTCAACAGATCTGCCACGTCCACGTTTTGTCCGTTGCGCGAGGCGATCCATACGCCCTCCGTGCTGCCCGTGAGGATCAGGTGTCCGCCTTCTGCATCACTCAGCAGCAGTACCTTGATACCGTCCAGTCCTGTCTCCAGCACAAAATGCTCTTTCAACCACGCTTCCAGCTCCTTTTGTCCTCCTTCCGGCATTCCGCTGAAGCTGCCATTGGTGAAGAGGATTTCCAGCTGCCCTTCGATGTCCTTCAGCACCTCGTTCTCCAGGCGCAACTGTAGCTTACCGGCCTCACCGAAGGCGATTTGTCCTTTTCCATCCCGGAACTGCACCATCGTTCCTCCCGCCGGTTCGGTTTGTCCTTCGCGGTACACGTGTTGCACGCCCACTACCATCGCATCCCCTTCCCTGAAGGTGAGCGTGCTGCCGCTCTTCAAGTTGCGCAGTTCCGTTCCGGAGGCCCCGATCCGGACCTGGGTGATGCGTGCAGCATCGACTCCGCCAAGATCCAACGAGCCGGTGTATGTAGCATCGGTCTGAATGGCCAGGTTCCCCGCGTATTTCTCAGCATTTGCCAGATTTCCGCCGTGCATGGTGATGCTTCCCTGCGCGGCCTGATTGCCCAGGTCGTAGAGGCTCGTCTTTCCTTCCATGGAGACAGCGCCATTCATGCTCCCGCCGCTGAGAGTGAGGGTCGCTCCGTCCTTCAACGAGAATGTCGCGCCTTCACCAATGCTTCCACCCGCCTGGGTGAAGCTAGTGCCCTCGGTCAGGGTGAAGGTCGCACCGCCGATTGTGCCACCCGCCTGGGTGTAGCCGGTGCCTTCCCCGCTCAGTTTAATGGAGCCGCCTTTGATCGCTGCCTCTCCTTTCTGACTCATCTGAGCGCCGTTTTCGAGTTGCGTGTTTTGCACCTCATAGCTCACTCCGCCGGCTAAGGTCAGGCTTGCCCCGCTGCCGAGCTTCACATTGCCCTTGCCGCTTATGCTTCCGTGACTCTCTTCACTCATCTCCGTGACCCCGGTTAGCTCCAGCGTCCCGTCCACCTGCAACTTGCCTCCGCTCATGGCAAGTGTTCCGATGCTGTTGGCTGTTCCACCCAGAGCAAGGGTGCCTCCTTTCACCTCCACGGTGCCGCTGCTCTCCACGTTCCCATGCACGTTCAGTGCCGCATCTCCTGTTTTTTCGAGGGTCGCGGCTTCCAGTCCTGTTCCTTCTACGCGAACATCCCCGTAGAATTCCGTGTCGCCATTGTCGCCGTCGGCATTCTCACTGTGCAGCTGTACGGTGTGGTTGGCTGTGGCTCCCGATTCTGTCTTCACGATGAAGTCGCCGTGCTTCTCTCTTTCATTTTGCAACTGGTTGACGATGGTGGGTGTCTCTTCCTGCGTGGCCGGCAGTGTGAGGGTCAGGTCCTCGTCCGCAATAACTGCGCTGTAGTGGTTCAACAGATCCGCCACGTCCACGTTTTGCCCGTTGCGCGAGGCGATCCAGATGCCCGACGAGCTGCCCGTGAGTATCAAGCGTCCACCTTCTGCACCACTCAACAGTAGCACCGGGAGTCCTGCATCCAGCACAAAGTGCTCTCCCAGCCACGCTTCCAACTCCTTTTGTCCTCCTTCCGGCATTCCGCTGAAGCTGCCATTGGTGAAGAGGATTTCCAGCTGCCCTTCGAGGCCCTCCAGTACCTTGCTCTTCAGGTGCAACTGTAGCTTACCGGCCTCACCGAAGGCGATTTGTCCTCCTCCTTCCTGGAACTGCACCATCGTTTCTCCTGCCAGTTCGGTTTGTCCTTTGCGGTACACGTGTTGCTTGCCCACCACCATCTGATCCCCCTTCCTGAAGGTGAGTGTGGTATCTTTCATAAGCCCAACAATTCCACTGTCACCAGCGTTGGTGAGCGAAACCTGTTTTACCAGCGATGCGTCCAGTCCCCCCAAATCCACCGTGACCAGAGTATCCGAAACGTCGGATCGGACAAAGACCCCACGTTGGAATGCTGCCTTCTGGTAGTCGCTTGTTAGAGCCTTGTTCGAGAGCTCAAGTTTTCCCCCTGCCATGACGACATCGGCGTAGATTGTCGTCGGATTGGTTTCTTCATCAGTATAATCCAGTTTGAAGGTGGAACCTCCGCAGATGGTGATCGAGGCTTCAGAAACCCCTTCCATGCCTATGGTAGCTGCGCCCGCAATGGCAAAGACGGCGTCGCTAACCGTGATTGTCGTAGAGCACGCTCCTACCTGATCCGGCACCGCAGAAGTATTTACCGTGGCTGCCTCGCCCGTGGTCTTCGAGTGCAGGACAAACTCTCCGCCGTTTGTCACGTTGATGGTGACGCCGGAGGAAGTTCCCTTCGAGACGATGCCGATGTCGCCTTTGGTGGTGAACTTGCTATTCTTACCGTCTACGTTGATGAGCACCGTTGAGGTCTCGTTGTCCACTTCTGAAGTGTCGGCAATGCGCGAGAAATCGCCGCCCCAATATTTGCCCCCCGATTCTATCTGAATCGTTGTGGTGAGAATATCTTTTCCAGAAGTTGTTGCGTAAGCGGGATTCCGTGCTCCCTTACCGAGCGTATCCGACCCGGAGCATTCCCCATTATACTCTCCTCCTTTGAGTGTAAGCGTTGTTGTTGCTGTACACGTAGTTTCCGTACCATTAAAAGCTTGCGCTTCTCCAACGATCACAGAGCCTGCACGGAACTCACCTCCCTTCTCCACCTCGATGTTGGTAATCATTTCGCATCCTCCACGGCCGCCAGCTGCTCGCGACAGGGTTAGCGTCTTTCCGTCTTTTCTGGCGCAATTCAACGTTCCTCCCTGATGGATTTTGATAATGCCCGTCAATGTTCCTGCCACTGCACTAAAAAGATCCGGTGGCGTGTTGGATGACAAATCGGGGTATGAATCGCTCCACCTCAACTCGCCACTTAAATCGATGGTTGTTCGACCGGTTGCCCCCCAACCGTACCGTGTGTAGCCCAAAGTGGTGCCAGTAGTGGCATTTTTCCCTCTGCAAATTTCCAAAGCACAGCCAGCACCTACGGTGATTTGATTGTGATCTCCAATAAAAGTCACATGATAATCTAAATCTCCCGATGCCGTCTTCACGCATACCTCACCCTCCGAATCGTCCTTCTGTATGGTCAGCGTGACATCTTGATAGTATCCTTGTTGGATGATGTTGTCGTCTGATAATCCAGTGCCACGCGTAGCTCCACCTGGCATTTTCTCTTGCGGAGCATACGTGAACGAAACCTCCGCCGATGACCGGGAAGCAGACAGCACGGCGAAGAGAGCAGATAATAATGCGACGGGCAAATGGAGTTTCATATTGTTTTTATTGGTTGTTTTTTGAAAGAGAAGGAGCATTGCGATTTCTATCGCTGCAGCATCTCCGGGGAGAGTCTACGTATTTAGAATACGTATTAACGCATGCATAAATCTTTGATGATGTAAATCTTGCAAAAACACAAACAATCATATTTTTCGCCTTTATGGTAAGAGAGACCTCTCAATAAAGCATTGAATATGAAAGATAAAAATTTTTCAAATAGAGACTTGACATACGTATTCTAAAAACGCAGAGCAAAGGGAAAAGGAGAACAAATGAAGGAAGAAAGCAAGAACATAACTGAGGAAGAGCGAGCGCTCATTATCATGATGAGGTCTATCAAAGTACAAGCGCATGAAGTGATGCGCTTTGTGCAAGAGGGGCTGAAGCGAGGAGGCGGCAAATTGCGGCGAGCGGAACGCTGTCTGGAGCTGGGAGAGGAGGGAATGAAACGCAACCGGCAAACGGTGAGTTTTTGCACAGGCGGTAGAAGCAGCAGCGGAGGAGAAAAAGGAGAGACGGGCGCGCACGCAGAGTGGCTTTCGGCAAGCGATGAGACGACTGATGCGCGAGTGTCCGCAGGTGAAGTTACGACGTGTGCGCAGCATACGCAGCGAGGAATGCGCCGCATGGCTGGAGAGGGCATATACCACACCAAGCCAACGCAAGAAGGCACGCGTGGCGCTCAGCAGTGTATTCAGCACAGCCAAACGTCGCGGTTGGTGCTCCGAAAACCCGATACGCAGCATCCCTGTGCCTCATATCCGAGAAAAGAGCATCAGCATCCTCAGCAAAGAGGAACTCACACGTTTAATGCACACCGCCGAGACATTCAATGGCGGCTCTTGTCTCGCTCCGCTGGCTATCATGCTCTACGCCGGAGTACGCCCCAACGAAGTGGAGCGGCTGTGCTGGGGCGACGTGCGGCTTGAAAACGGCAGGATTCTTATCGCACCGCGCCACAGCAAGACCGGAGGCGCGCGCCACGTTACCATCTTCCCACCATTAGCTCGCATCCTGCAGCGCATCCGCCGCCCTGATGCTGAACGAATCTGTCCGCCGAACTGGAGACGACTCCAAACCCTCCTGCACCACGAAGCCGGCCTCACCGCATGGCAACCGGATGTCCTGCGCCACACTTTCGCCACACACCACCTCGCCACCTTTCGCAACTACGCCGAGCTGCAGCTCGAAATGGGTCACCGCTCTGCCGAGCTGCTGCGCACTCGCTACATCGCGATGGAGGGCATGTACCACCATGAGAATTCCCTGCTTGTCAACTAAACATCCTAGGGCAACCGCATTAGAAAATGCGGTTGCCATGTACGATGTACGATTTATTAATAATGTGCGCATTGCGCAGATTTTTTTCGAATCATTAATGTGTGCTGAGATTCCTCTAGATCCGTCATTATGATGACCACCGGTTATCACGGTTTTTGATACGTATGAACAGTGATATCGGTCAATAAGAGCATTTTTCCGTTGATGAACTCCTCTTAAAGCACATGGGATTGACCACATGGAAGGATGCACCGGAGGGCAAAACCATCGAGAGCGATGTTGTCGTAGTGAAAAATTACCTGTCAGAGGAAGAAATGAGGCAGCTCAATCGCCCGGTGAATGCTTACTTGAATTATGCTAAGACGATGGCTCAACGTAAAATTCCCATGACGATGCAGGATTGGGAACAACGACTCAACGGATTCATCCGCTTGTTTGAATACGATGTGCTCGCCGATGCGGGCAAGGTAACAGCGGAGATCGCGCGTCTGCACGCCGAAAGCGAGTTCGAGAAATACCGGGTGATTCAGGATCGCGAGTACCTTTCGGACTACGACCGCTACCTGTTGGAACTGGAGGGACGCTGCAAGAAAAAGGAGCAACCTTGACGCCCCTCCGCAAGGAGAGAATTCTCGGGACGCGTGAATGGTGAAATATCTGCTTGAATGAATGGCTAACGTATTGGGAATACGTATGTCAAGCCATCAGTCAGAAAAAACAATCTTTTCTTTTCAGTGACTTGCAAAGTCAGGTCATTGCTTTCGGCAAAGAAAAGAGTGCAATTAGTGGTTGGCTTGTCGCTTCATTGCGAGTGAGATACGCTCGAAGCTGTGCGTATTCCCAATACGCTATACTTCCCTCGTCCAAGTGGACAACGATCCTATGAAAAAGACAGCTATTACATTATTGGCGTGTGCTGCGCTCGGCGTCGCATACGGACAGGAAGAGCAGCAGAAGAGCGGATTCGGTCTCGAACTGAACGCCGCTTACAACTTCGCGCTGAAGGATATCTCGAAAGCTGAAGAAGGGGTGCCTGCTTTCAAGGTGGATACATATGGCGTGGATTTGACCGCCTTCTACGCCTTCAACGAACATCATGCCGTGAATATCCGCTTTGGCTATGCAACGGGCGATGATGAGCATACTTTGTATGATTCATACAATGGAATCGTGATTTCGGATAATATAAAGGTGGAGGTACAGAATATCTACATTATGCCCGGATATCGCCTGAAGACTTCTTTGAACGACTCCTTGAGTTTCTTCGGTGGTGTCAATGTGGGTCTCGCTCAGACAAAAGGAAAAATTGAGGAAAGTTTTGTGGGAGAAAGCTACAGCGAGAGCAAGAGCAAATGGGGCTTCGCATGGAGCGCGGAAGTCGGATTGGCGCAGAAAATTGCCAATACTGGATCCGTGACCCTTTCCGTACAGCTTATGCAGATGCTGGGACGCCCTGATTTCGGGGATGAGTACGAAAGCGCTAAGGCAGAGAGCCAACTCAACCTCGGCGTGCGGCTGGGTTACAGCTGCCAGTTCTGAGGAAGCAGTCAGCAAAAATCACAAAGCAGGCGGGGTTTCGCGAAGCCTCGCCTGCTTTCTTTCGGGATGCGATGATGATATGTTGTTTGAGGGAGGCATTAATCGTTCGCCGATAGGAGCATCCGAGGAGCCCTTCTTTTTCCACGATTATTGGCTCTCCCTGAGGTAGGGAGCAGAGATTTTATAGACGGCAGGGAGGACGAGGAGGTTGAGGATAGTGGCGCTGATGAGGCCTCCGAGCTGGACAACGGCGAGGGGGGCGAGAAGTTCACCTCCGGGTTGGTTCCCTGCAAAGACGAGGGGAAGGAGACCGAGGATGGTAGTGAGGGACGTCATCATGATGGGCACCACCCGCTCAAGGGAGCCGATGCGGATAGCCGTCTCAGGGGCATTGCCCTCCCTCTCCAGCGAGCGGTAACGGTTCAGCAGGATAAGCCCGGAGCGGATGGCAAAGCCGATCACCGTCACAAAGCCGACGAGGGAGCTCACGGAGAGGATGGGTGGGATGTAGGCGGAGCCGTGCAGAAGCGAGGAAAGGGTATCCGGCGAGGCGAGAAACACCGCCGCAATGCCGCCCACGAGACAGAGCGGAATGTTGATGAGCGTGATGAGCGCACGCCGCATGCCTCCCAATGAACCGGCCAGAAGCATCACGATGAGCACGCAGACGATGCCGCCGACGATGAGCAGCCGCATTTGGGCTTGCTCGCGACTCTTGATGGTGCCGGAGTAATCCACACTACAGCCGAGTTCATGCATGGCGGGTTCAAGCTTCTCGCGGCAGGCGCGTGCCAGATCACCCGTGTTGGAGTTCGGCGCGGGATTGCAGGAGATCATTGCCTTTCGCAGTGAATTATCGCGTAGAATGAGATTGGTGACCTCCTCGCGATACACTTGTGCAGCATCGCCGAGACGAAGGGCTCGTCCGCCGGGGGCGACGAGTTGCAGATTGCGGATGTCATCCACACTGCGGCGTAAAGCAGGATCAAGGCGCAACACGACATTCCAGTGGTCGAGATTGCGGGTGATAGAGCCGACGACAAGCCCGTTCAGCGCGGCAGAGACCTGCTGCGCGGCGTCGGCCATGGAGAGACCATAGGCAGCAAGCGCCTCGCGATTGTAATTAATGCGGACGGAGTCCACGAGCACCTCGCGATTGGCGCGCGCATCCGCCACCTCCGGCATGGAAGAGAGAATCTGCGCGGCACGTTCAGCCGCCATGCGGATTTGCTCCAATTCAGTGCCGTAGATATTGATGGCTATTTCGGAGTTTGAGCCCGAGAGAGCCGAACTGATGCGATGGGCAAGAGGAAAGCCAATCATGCCGCCGGCGCCCGGAATGCCGTGGATCACGCGGCGGATATCCTTTTGCAGCGTCTCCTGGTCGTGGGAGAGATCCACGCGCACCAACAGCTCGGAAGCGCTCACAGGCTCGGCATGCTCATCGTTCTCTGCGCGTCCCGTTCGCTGTGCCACACTTTTGACACCGGGAATTTTCCCCAGCTCAACCATCACGCGGTCCGAGATTCGCTGCGTCTCCGCCAGCGAGGTTCCCGGTACGGTATTCACAAAGACCGTGTAGCAGTCCTCATTGAAGGGGGGCAGGAAACTTGTGCCAAAGGTAGAGGCAAGCCAGAGAGCGGCAATGGTCAACAGCGTGAGGCAACCGACGACGGTGCGGGGGAAGCGCAGGCAAAACCCAAGGACTGGTCGGTAGAGACGCTTCGTGAGCTGTATAGTTTGAGATTCCCCGCCTTTTTGTCGCGAGGGCTTAAACCAAAGCGTACAGAGAGCGGGAACAAGAGTGAGCGCCACCAGAAGAGAAACCGCCATTGCCAGCATGTACGAAATGCCGAGGGGACGGTAGAACTGCCCCTCCAACCCGCTCAGGAACAGCAAGGGAGCGAATACAAGCAGGATGATGACGGAGGAATAGGTAATGGAATTGATGATCTCCCCCTTGCTCTGCATCAGCACCTCAAAGCGTGATTTCTGCTGCTCGGGGGGCAAGACAGCATTCGCATTCAGACTCCGCCACGCGATTTCCACGAAAATGATGGCGTTGTCAACCACATCTCCCACAGCCACAGCCAGACCGCCGAGCGTCATGATATTGACCGCCAGATCGAATGCAGGAAAGCACGCCATGCCGAGCAACACGGACAGGGGCATGGTGAGCAGGGTGATGATGGCCGTGCGTAAGTTGAGCAGGGTAAGCAGAATGACCAGCATGACTACCCCGGCTGCAATGAGAAGCGTACGCTTCCCGTTCTCCATGGAAAGTGAAATGAAATCCGCTTGTCGGTACGCATCCGCATGCAGTTGCATGTTCTTCGGCAACTCGCTCTTGCGAAATTGCTCCAGCGTTGCTTCCAATTTCTCGGTGAGTTTGAGCGTGTTGGCTCCCGGCGCTTTCTGAACGGAGAGGATGACGGCCTGCTGCCCATTGAAACCGGCATTGCCGCGGCGCGGGGCTCCTTCGACCACAACCTTGGCCACGTCCTCCACGCGCAGCGTGCTGTCTGCGCGTCCCGGGATGGGAGTGCGCGCCAGGTGATCCGGCGTCATAGTTCGTGAGTCCTGCTGCACCGGAAGTTCCTGCCCCGAGACATCTTCCAGGTATCCTGCCGGGGCTGTGCTGCCGGCGGATTCCAGAGCATTGCGCAAATCATCGAGCATCGTGCCGGACTGGCGCATCCTCTCGGGGTCATAAAGAACTTGGAACTCCGGAAGGCGTCCGCCCAGCACCGTAACTTGCCCCACTCCCGGGATAGCGAGCAGGCG
Source organism: uncultured Akkermansia sp. (assembly GCA_947626545.1). Lineage (GTDB taxonomy): Bacteria > Verrucomicrobiota > Verrucomicrobiia > Verrucomicrobiales > Akkermansiaceae > Akkermansia. The sequence continues at coordinate 12,463 of CANQSS010000002.1, forward strand.
ATTGCGCAGGCGGTACTCTGCGACGCGCCGCATCTCCAGTGCATCTGCATCTCCGGTGATGGCAATGAGCATAATTTCCCCGGTTACGGAGACGATCGGAGCGATTTCTGTCTCTGCCTGGGACGGAAGGGAGCTTCGCACCACGGCAAGCCGCTCGGAGACGATCTGTCGCGCACGGTACACATCCGTGTTCCAGTCAAAATCCACCCACACAAAGGAAAGTCCTGCGCCGGAAGAAGAACGTACCTCCTTCACACCTGTCGTGCCGCGCAGGGCAGATTCCAGCGGGATGGAAATGTACTGCTCCACTTCCTCCGCGCTCAACCCCCCGGCCTCCGTTTGAATCGTGACACGTGGGACTTTCAACTCCGGAAATACATCCACGGGAAGCCGCCACACAACCAACGCGCTACATACGGCCAGGACGAGAGCCAGAAGAAGGACGGTCAATCTATTGCGCAGGCAGAAGGAGACGAGGAAGTTCATGGCTCAATGCTCGTGTTCGTGGTCGTGCTCATGCTCCCCCTCGGTTCCACCCTCTTCGTGTCCATCGTGCTCATCCGCTTCGTGGAATTTGCCATCGGCGTGGAAGTGCCCCACTTTTTTGAGCCCCGTTGCCGAGGGGATACTGTACTTAAGTTCATAGCCGCCCTTGACGACGATTTTCTGCCCCGGCTTAAGACCTGCAACGGAAACCATCCCAGCGTGACTCTCCCCGGCGTGCACCTTTACCATGGCGTATTTTCCTTCCTTCAACTCGATGAAAACGACATCATCCGTTCCCACGCGCACGAGGGCAGATTCCGGGATACTCACCATGCCCGGCTCTGCAGGCGCGTTATACAGATCGATGCGGCAGAGCTGTCCGGCGCGTGCTTCCTGCGGCAGGGAGGACGGGGTGAAGTAGAGGCTTCTCGTTTGAGTGCCGGCGTTCACCTGGTCGGAGAGTCGCCATGTGCCCGTGAGCTGTACATTCTCCCTCCCTACAGGTAGAAAAGCGTGTACCTCCGCGATGCATGGGGTGTCGGCGGCATAGAGGGAACCGACAATTTCCATGGCGGCAGGGTCACTCATGGTGATAACCGACGCCCCCTGTTCTCCCCAGCTATTCTGGGTGGCAGCAATGTCGTTGACAATGCCGTCGGATTGCGCCCGAATGAGGAGAACGGGGAGACCGTTCTCCGTAATTTGCTCGGCATCCGGAGCGAGGGAGCGAAGGCGCGTTTGTGCGATGGAGAGTTCCCGTTCCGCACGGGCTGTTTCCGCTAACTTAAAAGAGAATTGTACTTCCAATTCGCTGTTTTTCGCACCGACTTCAGAAAGTTTCAAAGTACGCTCCCTCAGAGCAGAAAGTTCCGTTTTGCAGCGTTTCAGATCTGCTTCCGCACTCTCTACTGCTGCCGCTTGATCCGCGTAGATCGGTGAAGTAAGCTTGTAGAGCACATCTCCCTTCTTCACAGCTTGCGCACTCTTCACCAAGAGGTGAATCTTGCCGCTGCACGGAAGGGAATATGTCTGCATAGCATGCGCCGGTGCCGTGAGATAGCCGTAGAGCGAGCGCGAGAGGGAAAGTGTCGTTTCCGGGATTGTCTCCACCTGCAGGTTTACAATGTAGCGGGAGTACGAATCCACTTCGACTACTTTTGCCTCGGCGGCGTGGTCGTGCCCGCTTGGGGCGGGATCTGCCTCCTGTCCGTGGAGAATCGGTGTGGCGAGTACAAGGTAAGAGCACAGCAGAGGAAGGCAACCGTGGGCTGCCTTCATCAGAGAAGATGTGAAGATGAGGTTACTCATTTTTATGCGTCGTTATGCCGGGTTCCCACGTGGCGAATTATGTTTTAGAGGGCAAATTCCCGCTTTCGTGGTTAAGAGGTACGGGTGACTGCCCCCAAGGAGAGCCAATGCGGAGGAAAAACAGGGCGGTACGTACTTCCAGCAGCTGGGCAAGACAATCCAAATAAGCGAGCTTGCTCATGTAAGTCTCATGTCGCGTAGCGGCCAGAACGGTCAGGGCAACTTCCCCAAGTGTGTATAATTTTTCCTGGTTTTCCGCACTCTGCTGCAAGCTCAACAAACGTGCATACACGGCGCGGCAATGCTCGGTGAGCAGCTTTTGCCGAGCCGTAAGAGCATGCGCTTCCTGCAGCAATTCGTGCCACTGCCGAACGGTGCTTACTGCGGCCAATTGGCGTCCGCCGGCCGCACGAGCAATCGCTTCGCGGTTTCTGTTCCAGAGAGGCAGGGTAAAACCAACCGATAAAGTGAGCTTTTTGTCTCCGTCTTCCCTCGCGTACCCCGGAGAAATCTCGAGACTAGGGTATTGCTTTCGGATTTCCATGCGCAGTTCCTCTTCAGTCGCTTTGTGCGCCACAAGAGCAGCGCAGATGCGTGGATGCCGCAGCAGTTCATCTTCACTCGGCGTCGGCATGGGTTCGGGCGGAGTGGCGGGCAGTTCGCCTCCGATTTCGATTTCGCCAACAGCCGGGTGCAGCCCCAGCATAGAAATGAGTTCCAAATGTCGTTGCTGATGATTCGTTTCCTCTTCCTGACGTTCTTTGACGACAGAGATAGAGCGTTGCTCCGCCTCATAGAGATCAGCGGGGGAAATCTCTCCCATCTCCTGCAAGCGCTTGAGGCTCTCCAATTCTGCTGCCACCATTTTCTCCCTCTGCCGCATGATAGCGAGTTTGGCATGCGCGGTTCGGATGAGATTCGCCAAGGTGTCAAGGCGCACGAGGTAGTCTTGCTCCATGGCGCTGAGTTCCTGCAAATCTCTGATGCTATACAGTTCTGCCACCCGTTTGGCAAGACGCGGCACGCCGGTCACAGGCAGACTAAGCGTGGGAGAGAGGGAGAAGTTGTACAAGCGCTCGGTGATATCCCTCTCGCCACCCAACTCGTAACTCGGATCTTCCCACAATCCCGCATAGCGTGCCGCCTTCCGCTTGTTTAACCAGCCAAGCCTTGCTTCCATCAGTTGCGGGTTGAAGAACAATCCAATGAGTCGCATACGCTGCTGTTTGAGCACACACCCCGTCGGCAATACCTCCTTCGAAATCGCCAACCATTGCTCGGTGTCACGTCGCAGGTCTACCGCTTGCGGTCGGTACGCCACACAGCTACCGATCGCCAGAGCGGTCAGGAGAACGAAGATACTCTTCTTCACGTTGCCTGCTTCCATGCGTACTCTACCCTAGCCACTATACCCTTTATCTTCACCAACTCAAGGTGAAAATACGTCAAGGCAAACGCATTAGAAAATACGTTTTCCATTTACGACGTACGAGGTGCGATCTACGATTTATTGATAACGTGCGCATTGCGCAATTTTTTCGAATCATCAGCGTATGAAGGGGCGTCTTTAGAGCCATCATCATGATGACCGCTTGTTGTTATGATTTTTGATACGTATAAACAATGAAATCAGGCTGCAAAAGCATTTCCTTCGTTGATTGACTTCTCTCAAATGCGTTTGCATCTCGTTCTCCCCAAAATTGGGTTGATCTCAAAATCGTGAACCACCAAGGGCGACCGCATTCTCTAATACGATCGCCCCTCGTTACCCGCTCACAATCAGGGTCTATTTAACCCCTGTGAGTACTCATTCGCCTTGCTGCTCTGCGGCGGGAAACACTTTCGCCTTCTTCACCAGTTGATCCATCACTTTGGAGGTAATGAGAGTGGAACGGATACCCATGATGCGGTTCTCCCTTTTCAACTTGCGGATGTAGGTCTTAATATTGCTCTCACCGTCGCGCTTGGCCATACGGAAGATTTCGTTTGTGAGCTCACCGTCACTCACAGTGATTTTCTCCTTGTCCGCAATCTGTTGCAGAGCAAAGTACACGTGCAGCGATCGGATAGCATCCTCGCGCGCTTCATTGCGCAAACTGTCCGAATCCTCCTGGGGGTTAAAATTGCCGGCACGCATCGCAGCGTATCTCTTACGCCACAGCATCTCCTCAGTCTGACTTTTCACTAAACTTTCCGGTAGCGAGAAGTCCAGCTTGTCAGCCAAGTAATCGGTAATTTGGTCAGCCTTAGAGTCTTCATTGTTCCGCTCCTTGGAAGCCTTCATGTTTTTGCGCACTTCCTCACGCATTTCGTCCATGCTTTCACCCGGTACCAAATCTTTGAGCAATTCTATCGTAATCTCAGGCACTCGCTTCTCGAGTACCTGTTTCACATCGCAGGCAAATTGCATCTCTTTGCCCTGCAACTCAGCGATGGGGAAAGTGTCCGACAGTTTGTCATTGATGTCGCGATGCTCGCCCGGAGCTGCTCCCACCAATCCTGCACTCAATCCCGGCAAAAAGGTATCGGTGAGTGAGAGGCGATAATCTTCACACCCCTCCATAAAGCCTACCTGCTTGCCGCAATATTCTGCTGTAGGCTTGCCCTCCACGCTAGTCTTGAAATCCAACACCACCATATCCTCCGCCGTAGCAGGGCGCTCGACCGGTTCGTGCGTCGCATTGCTCTCTGCGTACTTCTGAAGCGCCTCCTGCACTTCCTCATCGCCCACCTCCGTACTCCCCACCGTCACCTCTATCCCCTCGTATTTCGGCAACTCAAAGGCTGGCAGGAGCGTCAAATTGCCGTGCGCTTCGTAAGCGCCCCCCTCTACCTCTTTCACCTCCATGTCAGAAAGGCTGAGAACACGGAGTTCCTTGTTCTCCTCGAACATCTTCTGCCGTGCATCCTCAGCAATCTGCTCTTTCAGCAACTCCTCAATCTCCTTGCCGAAGCGCTTGAGCAGCACGCTTGCCGGCACCTTGCCCGGACGGAATCCGTCCACTCGTGCAATCTGCCCGTAATTCGCCAGGAACTTTTTGCGCATCACCTGCACCTCTTCCGCTGTAGCTACCGCGCCCAGCGTCGCCTCACAATCATTTTTCTTTTCAAGCGTGATCTCCATATCGGGGTAATGTTAAAGGAGCGCCCATTGTACCCCATGTTCTCCAAATTGCAAGCCCATTATGCGTCTGCCCTTCGCGCCGCTCGACTACCGCTCTTTCCCAATCAACGGAGCGGGGGGGATTCGAACCCCCGGTACGGGTTTATGCCCGTACGACCATTTAGCAAACGGTTGCTTTCAGCCTCTCAGCCACCGCTCCAGTCGTGCGCAGGTAGTATAATGGTACTTGACCGAAACGTCAACCGTAAAATGCGCCCCATTCCAAAAAAAATGCACCCGCACCAGTTTAGCATTGACCTAATCCCTCGAAAAGAGCATAATGCCGCGCGTATGAAGACTCCCGTAACTGTGACCGTGACCGGCGCTGCCGGCAATATCGCCTACTCCCTCCTTTTCCGCATCGCTGCGGGAGAAATGCTGGGCGCTGATCAACCTGTTGTGCTCAAGTTGCTCGAAATCACGCCGTGTATGGACAAGCTGCACGGAGTTGTGATGGAGCTCGATGACTGCGCGTTCCCTCTGCTGAAGGAGATTGTGGCGACGGATGACCCTGCGGTCGCCTTCAAGGATGCCAACTGGTGCATGCTCGTGGGTTCCGTACCCCGCAAGGCAGGCATGGAGCGCAAGGATCTGCTCAGCATCAACGGCAAGGTCTTCGTCGGACAAGGCAAGGCCATCGCAGAGAACGCTGCGCCGGATTGCAAGGTGTTCGTGGTGGGCAACCCCTGCAACACGAATTGCCTCATTGCCCTGCACAATGCAACAGGTTTGCCGAAGCAGAACTTCTTCGCCATGACGATGCTCGACGAGTTCCGCGCCAAAAGTCAGTTAGCTGCCAAGGCGGGCGTACCTGTTTCCTCTGTCACCAATATGACCATATGGGGCAACCACTCTTCCACCCAGTACCCGGATTTCACAAATGCCAAAATCAATGGCAAGCCCGTGACCGAGGTGATCTCTGACACTGAATGGCTGAAAAGTGAGTTCATCAAGACTGTGCAACAGCGCGGCGCAGCCATTATTCAGGCTCGTGGCGCCTCCTCCGCTGCCTCCGCTGCCAATGCTGCTCTCATGACAGTGAAGAACCTTGTCACTCCCACTGCCGAGGGCGATTGGTTCTCTGTGGCAAGCTACTCTGATGGTACCAAGTATGGACTGCCGGAGGGCATCATCTGCTCCCAACCTACCCGTACCAATGCGGATGGCTCCCACAGCATCGTGGAGGGGCTGCCCATTGATGCTTTCTCACGCGAGAAGATTGATGCGTCCTGCAAGGAACTCCTCGAGGAGCGCGCTGAGGTCCTCGGCTAATCTGCAAGACAGCACGCCACTTTCCGGCCACTCCGTTTCTCTCCGGAGTGGCCTTTTTTATCTCTCTTCTATCTTCTCATCTCACTAGGACAACCGAGTTCAGAATAAAGTGGAAAAGTAGAGAAAACTCTCCAAGCAGCGCAAATGGCAAACGCATTTCCAATGCGGTTGCTATGTCTTACTGCTTCCTCTCCTGCACGGGGTCCTGCGGCACATCAATGGCCTCAATTCTGACGACGGGACGCACGGGAAAGAAAGCCTGATGTTCCTGCACATAATAATGATTCACGGTGAAACGAACTATATCTCCCGGCTTAAGTCGGGAAATAAAGTCAGCTACCGCCGCATCCTGACCCGGCGTATCTTTGCGTACTTCCACAACAGCCGTATCTCCTTCGCCGATTTTTTCATCACCGTATTCCCCATTTTTTTTGTAATGTTCATTGCGCAGCACGCGGAAATGAGCCAGCGTGGCGGCATGGTCGCAGCGATCCGGGCAAAGAGTGGTCCTATGCCGACACGGATGATGCTGAATTCCCTCATACTGGGCTACCACGGTATTGGAAGCCAGCAAGTCTGCTTTTTCCGGCAAGGGAGAGGCACAAACACTCAACCCCGTTAGTATGGCAACGAGTATCACTTGTATTCTCATTTTTCTTATGTGTGTTGTTAGTTTTCGCGTCGCAGTAAACAGCAGAATCCTCCGGCGCCTGCCCCGTGGTGCGGCAACAGGCGATACGCTGGGAAATCTGCCAGCCATGTTCGGTATGGCGTCAACGACGGGATTTCGCACGCTTTGAAGCCTCTAACGCGTCGCGTAATATACGCCATCACTCGTTCATTTTCCTCCACATCATAGGTGCAAGTCGTGTAGAGTAAATGCCCGCCGGGAGCCACGCAACGCACTGCAGCAAGCAAGATGCCACGCTGCCGCTTAGCATTTCCCTGCACCATAGAGGCGCCAAGGCAGCCGGGATTCTTCATACCCTTGCACAGCAGGGATTGCCCGCTGCATGGGGCATCCACCAAAATGAGGTCAAAAAGCTCGCCGGATTTACCCCACTGATCCGGTCGTAAACCTGTAATTCGTGTGTTGGGCAGCCCGCAAAGTTCAGCATTTTGCCGCAAAATACCGCGACGGGCGGCATTCACCTCGTTCGCCGTGTGATCATGCAGTGCCACCTGAGCAGCAAGCAACATGCTCTTGCCGCCTGGCGCCGCGCACATATCCAGACTACGCTGCGGTTCCTGCGGTAAGGCAGAAAGGGCTGCTCCCTCCCAGCACGAAGAGAGATCCAACACGTAATACAGTCCCGCCGCGTAATCTGCGTGCCGCGTCGGGATTTCCCCAGCGGCTGGTATCCGAACACGAGCCGGCAGCCAGGGGAATGCCGTTCCGACCTCGCAGGCAAAAGGTGGTTCATACCCTTGCAGCGCACGCGGGGAAAGCACCACGGCTTGCCGTCCTGCATTTCCGGCCCGCATAGCGCGCAACAGGGACTCCGCAGGTTCACCGTGCAACTGCAGTCTCTCGCATAGACGCTGCTCTGCCCTAGCAGGAGTAATTGGATCTTCAGCGTGCATGTGGTAAACGTCAGTTTTGCGACAAGTCATCTAGCGCCAAACGCGCAGCGCCAATGATTCCGGCATCACTGCCCAGCTTCGCGGGCAATACCTGTAATTTGGCAAAGTGAGGCGGATAGATCTGCGTCCGCAGGTACCGCCGTAAGGGCGAAAAAAGCAGTTCTCCCGCCTTCGAAATGCCTCCACCAATAACGAAAGCTTGCGGGTTGAGGATATAATGACAGTTGAGCAGACAGGTGGCCAATTTACGCGCTGCATCATCCCACAACGTTTGTGCAACCTCGCAACCCGCCCTCGCCGCATTCTCCAAATGAACCGGTGTTTCCATCTCGGCTGATGTCCCTTCCGGTATCGTTGCATACAGCATCCTTGCTTCCCGCATCAGTTCATTGTTGCCGATGTAATCTTCCACAGCTCCACGATTGCCGTAATGGCCAATGCGTCCGCGGTAGTCGATAGATACCTGTCCGATCTCCCCGGCGGCGCCCAGATGCCCACGCAACAGCTGTCCATTTGCCACAACGCCGGCACCCACTCCCGTGCCGAGCGTCAGACAAACCACATCGCGCATCCCTTGCGCTGCTCCCAATCGCCACTCTGCATACGCCATACAGTTTGCATCATTCTCCACCGAGGCCGGTAAACCGCATATCTCTTCCAATATCTGCCGTATTGGCACATTGTACCACCCCGGCACATTTGTGAGCGAATCAACCGTTCCCCTCTCATGATCTACAAAGCCTGGCAACCCCATTCCCACCGCGCGCACTGCCGGGAAGTGCTCTCGCAGCAAGCGCAGTTTCTCGCCCAGCCGCTCCGTGAGCTCCTGCGGCGTATTGCATTCACGTGTATTCACAGGCTCACTTCTCTGCACAATCTCAGCCCCACACACCACCGCTGCTTTCAGCGAGGTTCCCCCCATATCCACCCCTATGCTCAGCTCTTCGTTCTCCATCACATTCGCATTTTAGCACACCTCGGCGTCCATGAAAAGCGCAATACACCAAAGGCAAACGCATTAGAAAATGCGTTTGCCATTTACGATGTATGATGTACGATGTACGATTTATTAATAATGTACGCGTTGCGCATGTTTTCACAGATTCTCAATGTCCATGGAGATGGGAAGTTCGCGAGCGGCAAAAGCGTCCTCCTCCGGACATGCCGTGCTTCAAATTACTTCCCACGGTGTGTTGGCGAGGGAGCCATAAAGGGGATTGGCATACAGCCGACGGGCGAGTGAGGCTGGAGAAGAAATCCCAGCCAGAAATCGACGACGCTGAGCATCGCGATCAAAGGTCGGCAATGCGGCATCCACGGGCAGTTCCTGCGCCGCAGGCACAGGCGGGAGTGCAGGAACCTCTCCACGGCAGGCTGAGCAATGGCCACAAGGGGCGCGCAAAGGTCGCCCGGTGAAATACGCCTCCAGCGCGCTGTTTAGACAAGTGGGGGCGGAAAGCATCTCTTCTAGCAGAGCGAGGCGCTCCAAATCGGCATCTCTGCGGGCAGCGTACAGTGCATTCAACTCGTCAGCCACGGCATCGGAATCCACATCTCTCTCCCCGGGAACAATGCAGAGGGCTCGCTGACGAAAAGTAAGCTTCCACTCACCTGCACGCTCACATTCGGTAAGCTGTTCCACGGCTTCGGCAAAGGAGCAATTCCATGCAGTCGCAGCATCTTCCACCTCACCATCTCGATGTCCGTCCAACCAGCGCAAGCGCGTGCTTTCCTGCACATCTCGGCCACGCAAAATATCGGTCAGAGCGTAGAGGGGACGTACTTTGTAATACTTGTATCCCTGCGATTCCACATGCACGGCCTTTCGTGCCACAAGCAGCTCAAGCACCCGCTGCGGCACATCTTCCGCTACATCGCACGTGACGCCCAGTTCCCAGAGCGAAACCACTCGGGGTGCTGTCGGCAACAACCAACGCACACAACGCAGGATCCCCTCCGCATCCGGCATCGCAGCATGGACGCGATTATGTGCACTCACACGGTCTGCGCCACTGAGCAACACCAGCGAGGTAGCGGGCAATCCATCGCGCCCGGCACGCCCGCTCTCCTGCAGGTACGCTTCCGGAGAGGCTGGCATGTTCACATGCACCACACTTCGCACGTCCGGCTTATCAATTCCCATGCCGAAAGCGATAGTTGCCACGAGAACGTCCGGTTTGTTGTCCAGAAAAGCATCTTGAAGCTTCTCGCGCAGCTCGGTGGGCAATCCGGCGTGATAACATGCTGCCGGTATACCCCATTGCTTTGTCATCGCCGCCGCCAATTCCTCCGCTTTCTTCCGCGTGCGGGTGTACACGATGCAGGGGCGATTGTACGGAACACTGAGGTATTGGCTCAACACCTCCTCCGGCGAATCAGAGCAGATAACACGCCGTAAAATATTGGCTCGATAGGGAGAAATTTCCACTACGCAGCTGTCGGAGATTCCAAAGGCACGGCACAGCTCCTCTCTCACGCGCGGTGTTGCAGTAGCGGTGAATGCCATCGTGCAGACGAAGTGCTTCTCCGCTGCCCAAATGGGCAATCGTAGATAATCTGGACGGAAACTATGCCCCCACTGCGAAATACAATGTGCCTCATCCACCACGAAAATCTGCAACGGCGCATGCGACAACGCCTCGTTGAGAACCGGACTTTCCAGAGATTCCGGCGCTACATACAAAAGCTGTAGATTTCCTGCAGCAAGCTCTGCTAAAAGAGTCTCCCGTTCCTCTGGCGCCAGCGTAGAATCATACCGCGCCGCACGCACTCCTATGCTGCACATGTATTCGACCTGTTCCCGCATGAGAGCCAACAACGGAGACACCACCACCGAGGTGCCCCCACGTAACAACGCAGCCGCTTGATAACACAGACTTTTGCCGTAACCCGTGGGCAGCAATCCCAACACCGACTTCCCCTCCACTGCTCTCTGAATGAGTTCGTCCTGTCCCGGTCGCAACGACTCTTTGCCGAAGCGTCTCAACACCTCCACTTCATCATTTTTCTCCAGTTCAGCTCTCCCGCTTACCATTCACTCGTATCATACACGCCGATCCCCACCACGTCAAGCCCAAGGCAAACGCATTAGGCAATGCGTTTGCCTATGTACGATGTATGATGTACGATGTACTATTTTATTAATAATGTACTCATTGAGCAGATTTTTTCGGATCATTAATGTGTACTGAGATCCCTTCAGAGCCATCATCATAATGACCGCTGCCTGTCACGATTTTTGATACGTATAGACATTGATATCAGCCAATAAGAGTATTTTCTCTGCTGATTGACTTGTCTCAATTGCGTTTGCCCCGCAAACGCACCGCAGCATACGCACTTGAGTAATGCCAAAAAGCGCAAAAAACAATGAATCATAAGTTAACTCACTGCCACCCTGCCCCGAAAGCAAAATGCTCACGCATCTTGTCCGAACGACCTACAACCGTCAGCAGTTTCGTGAATAGAAAACGCGTTCTTTCATACGATCACCCCGGAGCGGCACTCCAACAGTACCACTATCGAGATGCCGCAGGAGAGGAGATTATTTGTGGAGTTTCACATTACCACGGGACGGGGTCTGGTGAACGACTTGTCTGAATCGTTTACGGCTTGCCGCAGCCGACATGCTGTGCGAGATAGAACGTAGCACGGCAATCACGAGTAGCAATGCCACAATCCCCAGTACGATGTAGTGCCACCATGCGGGATCCTCGATACCCACCTTTTTGAGCCAATCAGGGGGAGTCATCAGGAAAGTCGCAGTCTCGGCAGCACGCTGGCCTTTGTCGAGTTTGATACGTAACTTCTCACCCCCTCGTCCAGCAGATCCTGCAGACGATGACCCGGAGGCCTTGCCCATGGCAGTGGATTCTACTTGGGGACGAGCAGGCGCTTGCTCTCGCGCAGAAGGACGGCGGACGGTCACGGTAAATGTATGCTTGGACGGCGTGACAGCGGCAGACTCGGTAGAAGGAACAGAAGCTTGGTCGCCGGACTTGAGAGGGATAGCGCGGCGACGATCTTCATCCTTGTACAAAGCGGCCAAATGCTCGGGGGTCCAGTTTTCCCCCATAGCCGTATATTCGGTATCCTTGGAAACTGTCTTTAGAGTCCAACGATTGGTAGTAGGCATGCGTGAAAAGAGCGATACTCGAATAATACGCTTGCGACTCTCATCCGTTTCCACAAAAAGCATAGACTTGTCTTTCAGTTTTTTCCGCAGAGCATTTTTCAGTCCAAAGGTGTCTTGCACCATCTGGCGCGCTTGTTCATCTTTCGGCGGGTTCCATTTCGCCTCTTTGTCAAATTTTCCGGCGGCGATAGTGTGGGCATCAGCTATGCCCTTTTTACGGGGCACAGGCTTGTCGTAAATCACCGCTATGAGCACAGCCTCCTGCGTTTCCGAGTTGAAATCCGCAAATATCGTCATGCCGTTCTGTTTCCACGTGCGGCGAATACTGCCGTCATCCAACACTGAAGACTCGTAATCTTTGCTCAGTGTGGTATCGGCTTCGTCGCGAGTCATAGGTATGTGAAGCTGGCTGAGCTCGACGGCCCACGAAGACGCAAGATTCGTGACAATGACACCGAAAAGCAGAAAGAGAAAACGTAGATACGACATGGTACGTATGAGTTCTTGTTATTCGTGGTGCAGAAGGAAAGACCCCCTTTTATATCACCCGAGTTCTCTTGTCAAGCTTTTTGTTATGACAATCGTAAATAAAATTTACTGTCTCCATGAGCCTGTGCCGACAGGAAGACGCCCCTCACCGACAGGTTGGTAACGCGTGGAAGCTGTATTGCCAAGAAGGGGAATACCGAGAGCGGCATGCCAATACTTACTCATGCTCAGTCCCGTGTAGCAGCCATAACTCACGCACTCGGCACCGGGAGCAAAGGCTGTGCGCGAGATGCGGAGGGCGATATCTTTTTCGTGGATCCACTGCTTAGAGGAACCGATGATGCTGTTGCTGTAGTCCAGCATAAAGGCGTGAGCATTGGAGTGACCAAAATAGATGAAAGAAGAAATGAGTCCTCTGTTACGCCCCGCGCGATTAATGGCACGGCAGGCTTCATTTGAAGAATCCACCAGCACGAGATGAGCAGCATATTTGCGAGCTGTTTCGCGGATACGGCTCACATAATCCACGCCCTCCTCTCGACTACGCGAAACGTAGGCGGGGCGGTACACGATCCAGACAAACTCTTGTTTTGGGTTTTGAGCACGCTGCATCTGCATACGTATCGTAGAAGCGCGCACAAAGTTGGCCCACCAATTATCGTGTTTGGCCGGACCTCGCAAGTATTCCCACGATTTCAGCGCAACCCCTCCGGTCAAAATCACCTCTACCCCGCTGGCGGAAGAAAAACCACAGCACAAGATCAGGAAGCAAAGTTTGAGCCACCGCGCCATGCGCAGAGGCTACTCTCAGCAGAAGCAGATGTCAAGCTGCGAAATCGTCAGCGCAGGGCAAACGCATTAGAAAATGCAGTTGCCAATTTACAACGTGCGATTTATTGATAACGTGCGCATTGAGCAGATTTTCGCTCTTCGTATATTTTTGTGGAATGACTCCACGAAGCAATTCCACAATGTCGGCAACATTCCAAAATTTGCGTTGACCCTAACCCTACATGTCATGCCTGACGTACTAAAAAGAGGCTTGCCGTGTTACCGACAAGCCTCGATTTTTAACCTGGAGCATAGCGGGTTCGAACCGCTGACCTCCTCAATGCCATTGAGGCGCTCTACCAACTGAGCTAATACCCCTCCTTGGTTGAACGGGGAAGATTATAGTGGCAAGAAGCCTCCTTGGCAAGCAAAAAATGTGAAAAAATTTGGATCCGTACCACCCGCATTGCCTCGCAAATAAAGTTATCGAACAGGCTCTAAAACAAGGATAGAGTTTTTCTGGAAACACGATACCTCGAATTTAGAGCACAGTTTTGCCCAAATTTCGTGATTTTGATCATATGGGTTTGCCATAATGCTTGAAGTGGGAAACAAGTTTCGGTCGGTTCTCCATGAAAAGACGAGATGGTTATAGGCCATCTCGCGTAGATGTTTCACAACAAAAGCATGGAGAAAACTAGGCAAGGTGCGACCGTATTTCTCTGCACAGTTACTCGGAAAATTGGGGGATATGAGCTTGACAACAGAGAGCTCTCCAACTATGATTCCCAGCATGAGATGGTGCGACCGAAGCATGCTCCTGAACTTGATCGTACCTGCAATGGGGGTGTGCATGGTGTGCGATGCACAGGCGGGAGGAGAACAGTTGATCTGTGAACAGTTGGAAAAGGGTTTGCGTGAGCAGCTGCAGGTGTTGCGGAGTATGACGGATGGCACGACGGTGCAAACGAGTTTACCCGCACTGGATCACGTACTCAATAAACTTCGTACCCTCAAGGCGAAAACGAATGATGCAGAACTGTGGCGCTACATTGATAACACGCCCGGGGTGAAGCAACCGCTCATCACGATTTTGGAAGATACGATGGTGCAACTGCAACGAATTGAGCAGGCAAATTTTTTTGAAAATAATGAGCTGCGACGTCGGTTGACGCCGATGGTAAGATCAGCTCCGACGCCTCGCGTATGAACCGACTGCTTCTTTCTGCCGGAGAAGCTCTTGGAGATGTGCCAGTTCGGCGTCCATGTATTCCGGCAGATCATGACGGTGGCGAGCCATCTCAGCAAACACCTCATCACGGTAATCTATAGCGTGTCGATACGACTCCTCTTCTGAACCGTACTGTAAATCTGAGAAGTAACGCGTGATGATGCGTCCACAGCGCTGGATGCTGACCCTCCAACCTTGGAAATCGGTATTCTCGTATGTATAGCGGGTGATATTTCTGTTTCTCATAATCGATCGCGTAGTGTCTGAAGAGCTCAGACCACACACGTTTCCGAATAGTTGAATAACTTACAGATTTCTTGCCCGTGGATCACACTCCGTGCCGCACGTACAAAGTCACTTATATATCTTGTTTCCTACAACAGAGGATCGTTGCAAAATTCAGTAGGAGTCGAACTCATGCTCTACAGCGGAGCACGACCGACCGAAATGGCACGCATCCGTCGAGAAGACATACGCGCTACGTCTCGCCCATCGTAGAGGACAAGGCGCGTGCGTACCGGTCCCGCGCTGTCTCGTCTGACGCAACCGTCACTGCGGCATGAGAGTTATTTGAACGTGATGACCCCATCCTCGGCGTTAATGTGAATGGTGGAGCCGTCCGGGAACTTCCCCTCCAAGATGGCAATGCTGAGCGGGTCGAGGATATCGCGCTGAATGGCGCGCTTGAGTGGACGAGCGCCGTACACGGGATCATACCCATGCTCTGCCACCAGATTGGCGGCAGCATCAGTGAGCTCCAATCTGAGCCCGCGGGCAGCCAACCGTCTGCGCACGCGCTCAAGCTGGATATCGACAATACGCTTGAGGTCATCTACACTGAGTCGGTCAAAAATGATGATGTCATCCACGCGATTGAGAAATTCCGGACGAAAATGGCCACGCAGGGCATCTAACGCTTTTTCATTACGAGTGGCTACTTCTTTCTCATCGAGGATGAAACGCGAGCCGATATTGCTTGTCATGATGAGCACGGTATTGGTGAAATCCACCGTACGACCTTGTCCATCGGTGATGCGCCCATCGTCAAGTACCTGCAACAGCACATTGAAGACATCTGGATGAGCCTTTTCGATTTCATCGAATAATACCACACTGTAGGGGCGACGGCGCACGGCTTCCGTGAGTTGTCCGCCCTCGTCGTACCCCACGTATCCCGGAGGTGCACCGATGAGACGCGAAACGCTGTGCTTTTCCATATACTCAGACATATCTATGCGCACCATAGCGGCCTCGTCATCGAACAGAAACTCAGCAAGGGCTTTTGCCAATTCTGTTTTGCCCACGCCTGTGGGACCCAGAAAGATGAAGGAACCGAGAGGACGATGTTCATCCTGCAACCCTGCGCGGGAACGGCGCACAGCATCCGCCACTGCCTTGACCGCATCCTTTTGCCCAATGAGGCGCTGCCCCAGGCGCTCCTCCATGTGTACGAGCTTTTCGCGTTCGCCTTCCGCAAGTTTGGTAGCGGGGATGCCCGTCCACGAAGAAACCACCTTGGCAATGTCTGCTTCGGTCACCTCTTCCTTTAGCAAGCCTTCACCGCTGCTCTGGAGATCAGCCAAGGCTTTGCGAGCCTCATTCAGAGCGTGCTCAGCGGTCGGGAGCTCGCCGTACTTGATTTCAGAGGCTCGGGAGAGCTCTCCCTTGCGTTCGGCCTGCTCAGCTTGGGTACGTAGAGAGTCAATTTTCTGCTGAGTTTCACGAGCACGTTGAACAACCTGCTGTTCACTCTTCCAACGCGCAAGCAAGGCAGATGTTTTTTCTTTATTATCGGCCAATTCCTTGGTGATTTTTTCCAAACGTTCGCGAGAGGCTTCGTCTTTCTCTTTTTCTAACGCCTGTCGCTCCATCTCCAGCTGCATGCCGGTGCGGTTCAATTCATCGATTTCAGAGGGCATGCTATCCAACTCGATTTTGAGGCGAGCGGCAGCTTCATCCACCAAATCTACGGCCTTGTCCGGCAGGAAACGGTCGGTGATATAGCGATTACTCAGTGTAGCAGCGGCCACGAGAGCGCTGTCGGTAATATGCACACCGTGGTGGACCTCATAGCGCTCTTTAAGCCCACGCAGAATAGCGATGGTATCTTCCACGCTCGGTTCAGCGACAAAGACGGGTTGAAAGCGGCGCTCCAGTGCGGCATCCTTCTCGATGTACTTGCGGTATTCATCCAACGTGGTGGCGCCGATGGTACGCAGTTCGCCACGAGCAAGAGCCGGCTTCAGCAAGTTAGCAGCATCCATGGAGCTATCGCCTCCCGCTCCCGCGCCCACCAGTGTATGCAGTTCATCAATGAAGAGGATGATCTGTCCATCGGAGGCGCTCACCTCTTTGATAAAAGCTTTCAGACGTTCCTCAAACTCACCACGATATTTGGCACCGGCGAGCATGGAGCCGATATTGAGGGAAACGAGTCGCTTATCCTTCATGCCCTCGGGCACATCTCCATTCACAATGCGGCGGGCAAGCCCCTCTGCAATGGCCGTCTTACCCACGCCGGGCTCTCCGATGAGCACAGGGTTGTTTTTTGTACGCCGTGAGAGGATTTGGAGCACGCGGCGAATTTCCGCATCGCGACCAATGACGGGATCTATCTTCCCTTGTCGAGCGCGGGCAGTCAAATCAGTGCCGTACTTTTCCAATGTCTGATACTTTTCTTCTGGATCTTGGTCGGTGATACGCTGGTTGCCGCGTACCTCCTTGAGTGCCTGCAGGTACTTCTCTCGTGTCAAACCGCATTCTGTCAGCAATTTACTCAGCTGATCGTCCGCTTCGTAGACGCCGAGTAAAAGGTGCTCTGCACTCAGATAGTCATCCTTCATCCTCTTACGTTGATCCTCGGCTGCGTTGAGCACGCGATCCAGCGCGGCGCCAATACCCGGACTGCCTGCCACAGCGCCCTGCTGCCGCGGTTGGCGAGCCAGCAAATCTGTCAGCGAACGTTCCAGCTTAGATGCATCAGCCCCCGTTTTTTGCAACACTGCACCGAGCACACTGCCTTCCTGGTGAAGCATGGCGAGTAAAACTTGCGCCGGCAAAATCTCTGCCCTGCCAGCCGCCTGCGATGCGCGCTGCGCTGCCTGCAAGCTTTCCATCATTTTTGTGGTCAGGTTATTGTTCATCATGCCTGTTTGATAACACAAACCCGTGCGCGTGTTCAAAAATAAGGCGATTTTTTTAATACAAAGTCCCGGAATGATGAAGACTATTGCGTAAGAAACGGAACCGACAGGGAAAAATGCTCGAATTGGTCAATACTTCATGACATCGTTAATGAGTCGCGTTCTTCCTTGGGACGGATGCACACGTGTCCCAATAAAATTTTCTCCGGACTCATTCAACCCATTCCTCATGCGTTTCCAACAGCCAAAGGAAGTAAGCCTGACAGGATGTCAAACCATTGACGATTCGGCATAGCAGTGAACCCGGCACAGCGTTACACCAGACGCTTTCTTCCTATCAACGCATCATCACTTCAAAAATTCCGCTACGCCCCTGCTTCGCCAAATTCGCGCGCAAGCGCGGGAATTTCCAAATCGTAAATCGTAAATAACCAATGGTTTATGTTGCATGATATGCCATTACTACCATTGGGGGTGCTTTTTCTTGGGACGGATGTATTTGCTGCGTGCTGATTGTTGATTTCGCTTGACACAGAGCTCGTCTTTTGCTAGGAGGTAGAGGGAGAATGGTGAGCAAATAATTATGACTCGAATTTTTAAGATGAACATGCGTTGGATGAGGATGGCTGCTTGTATGGTGGTGGCGCTGTGTGCCGACAATGTGTACTCCCTGGACGTAGGAGCGGCGTGGAAAAACGGTGAATTATGGAAGATGAAGCGACAACCAAAGTTAGATGATATGAGCTTCGAGAGTGTGAGTGACACGTGCACGAGAGTCATTCAACGCAACCTTGTTACTTTTGGACGACACCAAGTGGAGGGAAACGTCACACTAGATTGGAAAGCGTCTTCCGGTGGAGCAAAGACACCCGACGATGGAGTTAAGACGGCAAAAGACAATCAGAAAGATAAGACGGATGAAAAGCAGAAAAGCCCGACTGATCTGGAAGTCGAACGCGCGAAGAAGTACGGTGAACTTTGCCGGGTAACCTGCGAAATATACAACCGTAACGATTACGGAGAAATTAGCAAAGAGGCTTTTGATAATTACGTATCTTCCTACAAAACGGAGGTGGGAAGAATCTCCGGGGCGAAAATGACAAAAGTACGTATGTCGGCCAGCAAATCCGCCACCAAGGTAGAGGCATTCCAATGGGAGATGCCGCAAGGAGCAGCTCGACTGTATACGGCAACCACTACGGTAAAGAGAGACAAGAAGAAGGATGAGAAAAAGGAGGAAAAGAAGGAGGAGAAGAAAACGAAGGATGGGGGGGTGCGTATGGAGTACATTCGCTTGGTATTAGCTCCGGACGTAGCAAGTCTGGAGAAAAGTGTCACGCATGAGAAAGAGGAGAAGCACAACCAAAAGAACTCTGTAGTCAAGGAAAAAAATGGCATAACATGGATTAAGGGTCTGCCCATGGTGGAGCAAGGTATGAAGGCGGCAGCTCTGCCTGCCCAACTGACGCGTCTGCTCATGTATTACGGAGTGGAAGGGGTGAGCATGGATGCAATATCAGCGTTCTGCGAAACCCCGGATGAGGATGGATACAAACGAGAGGACATGGATGAGATCATACGGCAGGTGGCACACGAATACCGGTTGAAAGTGAAAGATGTGTCATCTCAGTGGGCTGGACGCGAAGACTATATGAAGGATTATACTTCCAAAGCGCGTAAGGAGGGGAAACTTATGGGAGATGGGGACGCAATAGACACGCTGTCTTTGGACCCGGAGCTTTGGCTTTCTCTCTTTGCAAAGAAAAAGTCAGATTGTAACAAGTGGCTCGGCAGTATACGCTCCTGCATTGATGCCGGGACTCCCGTAATTTGGCTAGTCATGCGCGGCGATTTCTACGCGGACGTCACGGATTCGAGGAACACGAAAGGTGCTCACCTTCGACTTATCATCGGGTATGATGCCACCAAAGGTAAGGAAAAAATCATCTACACAGAACCATGGGGAGAGAAGGGTGAGCGCTGTACGATGGAGCTAATCAAGGCGTATGCCGCTACAGATGCTGCCCTTATTTTGCGGCAGTAAAACAGGTGGTTATGCTCAAGCTTCTTCGTTCGCGTAACGTTCACGAGACTCGCGCAGGATGGTAACGGCACGCTCAATACCGAAGAATTCGCCCACTTCCGTCTTCTTGTTCTGCAGTGTTTTGTAAGTGGAGAAAAAATTCTGAATTTCTTGGAGGTAATGAGGCGGCAAGTCATGCAGGGTACGCACGTGCTCGTAGCGTGGATCCCCCACATTGACGGCAAGAATTTTCACATCTGGTTTACCACCGTCAATCATATCCATGCCACCGATGATACGGCAATCCACGTAACAACCCGGAAAGGTAGGCGAAGAGGTGAAGACGAGGATATCCAAAGGGTCTCCATCTAGATATTTTGTCGCTTCCACAAAACCGTACTCAGCAGGGTAATAAACGGAGGAGTAGAGGACACGATCCAGTTTGATGTGGCCGGTCTTTGCATCCACCTCGTACTTATTGCGGCTCCCCATGGGAATTTCAATGCGTGCTTCGACGGTCTCCATGGGGGGCATGCTAGCAGTTTCATTGAAACCTGTCAAGACCTGACTCCAGGGCAAACGCATTAGAAATGCGGTTGCCCTAGCAATGCGCTTGCTGGGCTTGACAAGATGGGGCTGATAAGCTATGCTTTTTGACGGATGCGCAAGCGTCCCGCTGTACGCACTCAAATTGTTATGTCACGAGAAAGCAATATGGTTCCGCAAATGGAGCAGCGCGAAATGCGCGTAACGATTGTAGCATCGGAATACAATAGGCATTTCACGGATGGTCTGTTGAAAAATTGCGAGGAAGAGTTGAGGCTTTACGCGCCTCGATCGCTAGTGAAAGTGGTTCGAGTACCAGGCGCTTTTGAGGTGCCGGTGATAGTCAACCGCGAACTTGCACAAGCCGAGGATTTACGAGCCCATGTCGTGATTGCTCTGGGTGTAATTTTGCGTGGGAGCACAGCGCATGCAGATTTGATTGGTGAAGCCATTACTCGTGAGCTCCTGCGTGCGGCATGCAGAAGCCTTGTGCCTGTCATTCATGAAGTTCTGCTGCTCCAAAATGAGCAACAAGCCCAAGAACGTTGCCTTGGCAATGAGCTCAACCGCGGGCGTGAGGCGGCGCGTGCGGCAGTTACTATGTTCCAAGTCACGCAGTCCAACTAACCTACACTCACGGATATGCTCAGCCAACGACAAATCCGCAAGTCAACTCTGCTGCTCATCTACGCCATGGAAACGCAGGGAGTGGACCCACTTGCCCAAGATTCTTTTCCTTTTGACTCTTACTGGTCTCTCGTCTCTGAGAATGATGCCAAGCGTTACGCCAAGGTGCTGGCCAAGGCAACTCTGCATGAAACTCGATCGCTCGGCGACTTACAGGATTCACTGCGGAGCCGCACGGAAAACTTCTGCGCCACTGCCACAACTCACCCGAGGCTGCAAGCTCTTCCTCCCGATGCACGGGAGCTGCTGCGTCTTACGCAGGCCCTACCTACGCACATCCATTACTTGCGCCGACACATGGATACTGTCGCAAGTGATCAGGAGGTTGCAATGCTGAAGGAGCACGGCGATGGCGTCATCCGCACCTGCGTCCGCATGTGCGAGCTGGCTCAAAATATGCTGCCTGCGCTGGAGGGCGAAACGGGAGAAGCTGTCGAGGCCTATGCCGGGGTATTGCGCCGCGTACGAAAAGCTGCAGCCGGCTGCGCACGATTGGCGCATCCGGAACAAATTGAACCACGAAACGAACACACCGACTTGGCACGGTACGCGGAAGCCGTGCGCGAACGCCGCCCTCTCACCGAACAAATGGCGAGGGATATATTTTCACAGCGTGGAAAATGGGAAGAACTTTTGCGCACCCTTCTGCGCAACTATGTGCCTGAACGCCTCAACACTGTGGACCGCTGCATCCTCTACATTGCTTTCAACGACTTGATACAGCGCAAGCTCGATCCCGGCATTGTCATCTCGGAGGCTTGCGTTCTCGCAGATGAATTCTCCGGCGGCAAAAGCGCGCCCTTTATCCACGGCATTATCGCCACGGCCGTCATGCAACTCATGCCAGACGCACCTCAACCCGAAGCTTAACAACAATCATGGCTAACTTCTTCAACAAACTGATCGACAAGCTACTCGGCGAGCCAACCATCGATTGGGATGAACTGGAGGCTGACCTCATTTCCGCTGACATCGGCGCAGCACGCGTCATGCGCATGCTCGGTGAATTACAAGAACGTGATGAACACGACGCTTGCGAAATCGTGGATTATATCAAGCAACAACTCCGTTCTGCTTTCCCTGCCACGCCGCCCGCTCTGCCAATGACTCAGGATGGTCACCCCTGCGTCATTCTGCTCATCGGGGTAAACGGTGCAGGTAAAACCACCACCTGTGCCAAGCTTGCCCACATACTGCAAAAGCGCGGTGAAAGCGTGCTGCTGGCAGCTGCGGACACCTTTCGTGCCGCTGCGGTGGAGCAACTGGAGCGTTGGGCCACGCGTCTGCACATTCCTCTCTACAAAGGCCAGCCTAACCAGGATCCCGCCTCCGTGTGCTACGAGGCTCACACTCGCGCCCTGCGCGAAGGGACGCGCTTCCTGATCTGCGACACAGCCGGTCGTCTGCACACGCGTCACAATCTCATGGAGGAGCTCGCAAAAATCCGCCGATCTCTTGCCAAGCAAGACGCCTCTGCGCCCCACGCTTGCTATCTGGTGGTAGATGCCACCACGGGAAGTAACGCTCTGCTGCAAGCGCGTGAATTCCACAAAGCTGCGCCGCTCAACGGTCTTATCATCACAAAATTAGATGGCTCTGGTAAGGGTGGCGTGGCTGTCGCCGTACAGGATGAGCTAGGCATTCCCCCAGTATGGATCGGAACTGGCGAAAGCGAAGACCAGCTTCGTTCCTTTGATGCCAAAAGCTACGTGGACACGCTGCTCTGATTCGACCATGCCCCCGGCTCGCCCCCTACTTTGCGGATTCACCCGAGATGCACTGGTCGGCGCTTTGGCCGAGCTCGGCGAAACTCGTGCCTACCGCGCCACCCAACTTATGGAGTGGATTTGGAAAAAGCGAGCGTCCGATTTCGAGCAAATGACCAACCTGCCTCCGGCTCTGCGCCACGGCCTCGCCGAGCGTTACTCGCTGTGCCCCCTCGCTGTGGTGGATCATTCGCAATCTGCCACGGGTCGCACCCGCAAGCTGCTCTGCCGCATTCAGGATGATGAGCTGGTGGAAATGGTGCTCATCCCGGCCGCCGTGGGTGATGCAGGCACGCAGAGTACCCGGCTCACACTTTGCGTTTCTTCCCAGGTTGGCTGCGCGTTCGGTTGCAAATTTTGCGCCAGTGGGTTGCACGGACTCAAACGTAACCTCACCACCGGCGAAATCATTGGTCAAATTTTCGCTGCTGAGCGGGAGGCGGGCGAGCGCGTGGATAATCTCGTGTTCATGGGTATGGGCGAGCCCCTCGCCAACACTGAGAACCTGCTCCCTGCTCTGCGACTCATCACCGATCCGCACGCTCTCGCCCTCAGTCCTCGCCACATCACGGTCTCCACATCCGGCAATGTGCCAGGGTTGCTGAAATTGGCAAATAGCGGCATTCCAGTGCGACTGGCAGTCTCACTTCACGGTGCCACGGATGAAGTTCGCTCTCGCATCATGCCGGTGAATCGGCGTTGGCCGCTCGCCGAACTCATTCCTGCGTTGGAGACGTGGCAAGCCAGTTCCAAACACAAAATAACGCTGGAGTACATTCTCATTTCCGGTGTGAACAATGCACCACAGCACGCCCAGGAACTTGTCTCTCTGGCACAAAGACTTCGAGCCAAAGTCAATCTCATCCCCTACAATCCCGTGCAGGGGTTGGACTGGCAGCGCCCCTCGGAAGACGCATGCCGTTCGTTCTGTCGCACCCTCCTTTCTCACCACATCCCTACAACCCTGCGCTACGAAAAAGGCTTGGATATCAACGCTGCGTGTGGGCAGCTGCGTTTGCGGCACACATCGTGACTCTTTCCATATTTGTTCCCATAAAATTTCTCCATGCCCATTTAACACGTCCGCGCACGGTTCCACCATGCCCCTCCGGCCCTGCTTCGTCAAGTCCGCGCGCAAGTGCGGGAACTCCTCAAATTGTAAATCGTAAATTATAAACGTATTATGATACATTGTGCGTCGATAACTGCGAGTCGGGATCGTTTTTTCTTGGGACGTATGTGGAAAAATTGATTCACCCTAAAAAAATTATCTTGACTTAGCGTTTAGTTCATTTATACTGCCAGTAACCTATTGCCATGAAAAAATTTTTCATACCTGCCATTTTGATCGCAGCAGCCGTGCCCTCCCTGATGGCCACGCCGGATATGACCCCCAACGATGTGTCGGAAGGGGCACTGAGGGATGTGGCAACCGACCGGCAGAAAGCCAGTCTCGATGCCCACGATAAGGCAACAGCCAAGGCCGAAGAAGAACGGCAGAAGGCTATCAAGGAGGCCAAAGAAATTACCGAGAGAAATGATGCGGGGCTGAAGAAAACCATTCAAAAACGCCATCTCAACAGTATGCTTCCTCCCTGTGATCGTGAACCGGAAGCCCCCCGGGAACCGGGCGATTACCACATTCGCTACTGATTTCGGAGGCGACAGACTCTCTTTTCAAGCGCACCCCGAGTAGGTGCGCTTTTTTGCGGGATCCATCGCAGGACGCTCATTTTGGACGACAGAGAAGAATAGCTGTGCCGCGCGGGCAGCG
This sequence comes from uncultured Akkermansia sp., assembly GCA_947626545.1. Lineage (GTDB taxonomy): Bacteria > Verrucomicrobiota > Verrucomicrobiia > Verrucomicrobiales > Akkermansiaceae > Akkermansia. Next base: position 36,841 of record CANQSS010000002.1, read on the forward strand.
TGGTGAGTCGTCGCCCACAAACCGCCATCGCAAGCTGTGCTCACCTGTTTCCAACTTCAGCAGCGCGAGAAGTTTCAAATTGTCCTCTCCTCCTGAACGGCGCGGACAGCACAAACCGCGCATTCCCTCGGCCATCAGATGACCACGCCCGCAGTCCTGCAATTCGATCAGCAATGCGTAGATGCCTGCATGATCGACGCATAGCGATATCTGTGCCGTATATGCGTCCCGATCTCTCCGCCAAGGCATCGGTAATTCTCCACAGGGAGTGGGAGATGAGGAAGAAGAGATAGGACGATCCGCCGGGCGCGCGGAGCGGGACTCCCTCAAGCGCTTCATAGCCGACAGCAACGTGCTGATCACCACTCCGATGAACACGACCACCCCGACAAGTAGCCAAATTTTTACCGCTGCGTATGCCCATTCATTCTGCCCGGCAAGCATGGCTGTGAGCATGCCCGCACAGAACGCCAACATGATCCACAGCCCGGCGCGAAATCCGAGTACCATACTCGGGAACAACACGAAAAGCACCGCATAGCGCGCAAACATACGCAGGTTGAGCGGTGTGTTGCCCAGAAACTCCGCCAGCGTGAGCTTCATGAAAAGGCGCTCCAGCTCCGCGCGGGTGGTCTGTGAATCCAGCTTCATAGCGCATGGACGCTCACCGCCATGTGCAACTCATGACTCTCCCCGGCGTGCAAGATCAATTTTTCGTCCGGAACTACAGTCGTCTCTACGGCCAAGAAGGAATGGCTCGTGCCTGGCTCCACGTCACTCATGCCGGCAGCTCCCACTTCCCCGGGGTTCCACACCACGCAGGATTTCGAGCCGCGTCGTGTTATGCGCAAGACGCGCCCCCACGCTGCATCATTCACGCAGATCTCCCGCTCAGTAGCCACCGGGTAATAGATGCGGTCGATATGCCCGGCAGGCACCAGCGGAGCCTCGCTGTGTGCAACCGCATCAGTCGCATATTCGGTAAAGGGGACACCTTCCAACCCAGTGATGCTCACACGCTCGTAATCACTCACCGAGAAATAGGAATGCAGAGCCGCTGAGAAGGGCATATCTTCCGGGGCCTGCCGTGTGCGTAACGTGATTTCCAGCGTGTCACGACTCATGTGCAATTCGTACTCAGCCACAGGGTGCCCCGACAAACGCAGCGCATACTCCAGCCGTGCCTCTCCCTCCGTCAACTCCTCGCCATGCTCAAACTGCCACATGCTGATGCGAGCGAGTCCGTGAGAAGGGTTGTTTTTTTGCTCCGTTGGATGCTTACCAAACCACGGCCAGCAGATGGGAATGCCGCCGCGCAAGGCTTTGCCCTCGGCATACACTGCCGTCCCGCTCATGTAAAATACCGGCCTGCCACCACTCGGCGTCCATCCCAAAACATGCGCCCCGTACTGCGATACCTCCAGCGTGCCCAGCAGTGTCTCCACCTTCTGCACCGGAAAGCCATGACATGTTTCTGTCGTGATCATGCCCCCATTATACACAAGTTCGCTTCCGGGTGCAATGCGCAAGTCATTTGCTGCGTACGTTGACGGAACGGACACAATTTTCACCCATCACTTCGTTGAGCGTGCGAATGAGCCCCTGACGTTGGCGGCGCAGCTCAAAACAGACGGTGGGATGGGGGGCGCGGATCGTTGCGCAGCCATCACGAAGAGATACCAGAGTGGATTGCGAAGCCACGAAGTCGCCCATGGCACGGTGCCACACCTCTGCCAAAAATTCCGGGGCGAATTGCGTCTCTTGCAAGTCCAGCCGACTCACCACTTCTGTGAGAATAGATGTAATATCTCGCATGTTGGCACCGGTTGACAAAGGAGCAACGCCCCCAAACATGTCCGCCTCAGCCTGACGCTTCATGCCGGCACGGCGGGTGGCGTAACGCTCCGGACGAAGAGTGTCATCCGGGTAGTGTACCATATTGTAACGCGGAACCTTGGCAGACGCAGGGGTATGGGGCTGCGGCTCAGATGGCGCGGCACGTCGTCTGCGCCCGGACGATATCATCCGGCGGCGCGGCGCTGATGAATTGCCTTCGCGGGGCATGTGAAGAACGCGAGACCCCGGGCGGCAATCGCCTCCCGAGGTCATGCTGCTTGATAAGATAGATTACTCACCATCGTCACCAATAGCCTGGACGGGGCATCCCTCCAAAGCCTCGGTGCATGTGGCTACTTCATCGTCCGTACCGGGCTGCCTCTTCACGTATGAAACGCCTTCGTCATCATCACGGGCAAAGAAGTCCGGTGCGGATTCGCGGCACAAGTCACAGTCGATACAGCTGCTATCGACATAGAACTTACCGGGTACATTTTTCTCATTTTTATCGTCTTTTTCAGCCATAATGTGCAGGGCTCATTTCGGCCCGCAGATATTGTTTCTGATTTTTTTGCTAAATGCAACCCTTTTTTATTGCAAGATAGTTTTTTTCACGGCAGAATGAGGACATGAACGCACGGCGGGATGAGCAGATAGACCCCTCAAAGGTTTCAGACTCCAACACTTCAGCTACCACGAACCGAGTCTGGTGGGTCGATGCCCTCCTGGCCCTCACAGGTGGGGTTGTCATGGCCTTTGCCTTTCCTCCATACGATTGGGGAAATCTGGTATGGCTAGCTCTGCTGCCTCTGCTCACTGTACTCTGGCGGGGAAAAATCGGGTGGAAACGCTCCTTTGCCATGGGCTGGCTGTACGGCATGGGCTGGTATTGCGTCAGTTTCTGGTGGATCCACGAGGTGGGGTACGTCTTCGGTATTCCCCAAGCGCTCTTCATGGCTGTTGCCTTTGTCCCGCTCATGGCGGTGTACGCTTGCCTGCCGGGTCTGTGGGCGAGTTTGGCAGGCACCTTGCTGCGACCTCTTCTTTCCCCGGCTCCCATCGGGAATGACGCCCCACAGGCTGAGCGCAAAAAAGAGTGGACTGCCTGGGCGAAAGCAGATTTGCTCTCCACTCTCCGCAGTGCCATCGGCTTGGGCTCGCTCTGGGTATGCATTGAGTGGCTCCGCGCACATGGCACGCTCGGCTTCAGTTGGAACAGTCTCGGCTCCGCCCTCTACGGCGGTCTCTCCTTCGTGCAATGGGCTGAGTTCGTCGGCAGTTCGGCGCTCTCCTTCATCCCCGTGGCTACAACGGTGATTATCTGGTGCGCTGTGCGGCGTACGGTGATGCATTTCAAAGGCGTTGGGATTGGTTGCCGTCCTTGGGATTTCTACGGAGCAGTGATTCTGCTCTTCATGCTCTTCAGCGGTGGACTGTGGATGGCACAGGAATACGCCCCCAACAATATGCTTCAACGCCCGGACGTTTTACCCCTTCCGGTACTCGCCGTGCAAATTAACAAGGATCAGACAGAGCACATCACTGAACCTCGCTCCCCAGATCAGTACCGCCTCTACTTGGACTCCACTGTGCAGGCTTTCAACGAGATCGCTCGCGACACCATGCGCCGTGCCCAGCAAAATGAGGAGGTCGGGCTGACCCTGCAACTGCCCGTGTGGGTGATCTGGCCGGAAAGCGCCCTCCCTTTCCCCTTCCTGCGCCGAGAAGATACTCTGCAGCGCTTGCCGGACCGTATCAGCGAGCAGTACCTGTTCACGGGCAATGCCCTGCCGCTGGCTCGCCAACGCGTGCGCGAGCTGGGGGGGCAGGATTTCGTGCTTTTCACGGGTGTGGATGAGATGCTGCTGCAAATCGACGGTGATGATGCGCGATGCAAAGGTCTGCTCAACTCCATGGCATGCATACCGAGCGACTTCGAGAGTATCCGTACCGCTTCCAAGCAGCACCTCATGCCTTTCGGCGAGTACATTCCCCTCGCGCAGGATGTCAAATGGATCGGTGAGGCCTACTCGCGCATCACCGGCACCCAAGTGGGCGAGGGTATCCGCCCCGGCTGCGGCACGGAACCTCTCCCCACCCCGCTTCCCGGTACCCAGCAGAGCATCGGAGTCATCCCGGCGGTGTGCTATGAAGATACCGTGGGCGATTTGCTACGCCTTTTTGCCCGCCCCGGGGCCCAGGTCATCGTCAATGTGACGAACGATGGTTGGTTCCGCAAATCCTCCTGCGGTGTGCAGCAGGCGCGCGCTGCCGCCCTGCGTTGTATCGAGCTGCGACGCCCGATGGTTCGCGCTGCCAACATGGGCGTGTGCTGCTCCATTGCACCGAACGGAGCCGTCATCCACGCTCTGCTGAAAGGCGACGGCACCCCCCACCTGCCCGGCTACAGCTACGCGGTTCTCCCGGTGGACACGCGGGCCGGTCTTACTCTCTATGCCCGTTTTGGTGACTGGGCCGTGGCTCTCTGCGCGCTACTGACCAACCTCTCCGCGTTTCTTCCCCTGCTCCGGCGGCGCCGAGCGTAACGAGCAATCACCCACTTATTGTAAATAATTTAGGTTTGTATTCTAAAAATTTTACTAGCAAACCGGGAGGCTATGTGGTAGTATAGCCACGCTATGTTGTCGGACAGAACGAAAGCCGGAATCGAGCGGGCCCCGCACCGCAGCTTGATGCGCGCCACAGGTATGACGGATGAGGACATCAAGAAGCCTTTCATTGCCATTTGCAACTCCTTTAATGAAGTGATACCGGGGCATGTGCACCTCAACAAGGTGGCAGAGCTCATCAAAGATGAAGTGCGCAAAGCCGGAGGCACTCCCATCGAATTCAACCTCATCGGCGTATGTGATGGAATCGCCATGGCACACCAGGGGATGAAGTTTTCCCTCGCCAGCCGAGAACTAATCGCCGACAGCGTGGAAACTATGTTGAGCGCTCATGCATTCGACGCCTGCATCTGCATCCCCAACTGCGACAAAATTGTCCCCGGCATGCTCATGGGCGCGATCCGTTGCAATATCCCGACGATCTTCTGCTCCGGCGGTCCCATGGCCGTGGGCAAGGGACGCCACGGCGAGGATTTGGACCTCAACAGCGTGTTCGAGGCTGTCGCTGCGTGCACGGCGGGCAAAATTTCCGAGGATGAGCTGCACGATGTGGAGTGTCACGCCTGCCCCGGGGCGGGTTCCTGCTCCGGCATGTTCACGGCCAACTCAATGAACTGCCTGTGCGAGGTGCTGGGCATCGCTCTGCCGGGTAATGGCACAATCGGAGCCACTTCCGAGGAGCGCAAACAGCTCTGGAAAGCCGCCGCTCGTCGAGCCGTTGAAATAGCTAAACAGGGAGGTCCCCTGCCCCGCGACCTCGTCACCATGGAGAGTATTGACAACGCTTTTGCTTGCGACATGGCGATGGGCGGTTCCAGCAACACGGTGCTGCACACCCTTGCCTTTGCCAACGAAGCAGGTCTGAACTATGACCTGCGCCGCATCGATGAAATTTCCAAGCGCACGCCGAATATCTGCAAGGTGGCGCCCAGCTCCCGCTACCACATGCACGATGTCCTGCGCGCGGGCGGCATCATGACCATCCTCGCAGAAATCAACAAGATCCCGGGCGCGCTGCACACACAGGTACCAACGGTGTCCGGCAGGACTCTGGCCGAACAGATTGAGGGTCTCTCCACTCAGGATCCGGCGGTTATTCGTACTGTTGAAAATGCTTATTCCAAAGATGGAGGTCTGGCCGTACTCTTCGGGAATTTAGCGGAGCAAGGCGCCATCGTGAAAAAAGCCGGTGTGCTGCCGGAAATGCTTGTACACCGAGGTCCGGCTGTTATTTTCGAGAGCCAGGAAGAAGCTTGCGCCGGTATCCTGTCCGACAAAGTGAAGCCCGGTGATGTGGTGGTTATCCGTAATGAAGGTCCCAAGGGCGGTCCCGGCATGCAGGAGATGCTCGCGCCCACCAGCTACATCATGGGCAAGGGTCTCGGCAATTCCGTCGCTCTCATTACCGATGGCCGCTTTTCCGGCGCGACTCACGGCGCCTGCATTGGCCACGTTTCCCCGGAGGCGGCGGAGGGGGGCCTCATCGGCCTGCTGAAAGACGGCGATATGATCTCCATCGACATTCCCGCGCGCACGCTCACTGCCGAGCTCAGCGAACAGGAAATTGCCGAGCGTCGCAAAAACTGGAAGCCAACCATGCAGGACATCCCGAGCCGTTGGCTGAAACGCTACCGCAAGCTCGCCATGAATGCCAGCAAGGGAGCCGTGCTGGAAGCCTGATACTAAGAGAACCATGAGTGATACAACTGAGACAGCGTCCGGAAGTCGCAACCCGTTGGTACGATATTTTTCCGAGTTTGGCGTGCTGCGCGAGTGCGGCGTCAATTTTTGGCTTACTAACTTTATTCAGTTCTTCGATGGTCTGGCGTATTTTACGCTCATCATCGTATTTGCCCTCTTCCTGAAGAACTACTGCGGCTTTCGGGATGCGGATGCGCCGTTTTGGGTGGGCATGTACACGCTGTTCCTTTCCCTGTTCGTGTTCGCCGTGGGCACCATTTGCGACATCATCGGCCTGAAACGCACCTACCTAGTGGGCTTCAGCATGCTCATCCTCGGACGCCTTATCTTGGGTCTTGGTTCGGATTTCGGCATGCGCCTGCTGGATCTCTCGCAGGATCACTCGCGCTACATCGTCATCGGCGGCATTGCCATCATGAGTTTCGGCTCCGCCTTCATGAGTCCATGCATCTCCACTTCCATCCGCCGTTTCACCACGCTGCGCGCTCGACCAACTGGGTTTAACTTTTATTACCTCTTCATGAACATCGGAGCGTTGCTGGCGGGTGTTGCCATCGTAGATCCGATTCGCAAGTGGTTCCCCGGGCCTGACGGTCTGCAAATGGTGGTCAATTTCGGCACCTGCTGCGAGATCATAGCTTTCACTTTCACGCGCTTCATCAATGAGAACTTTTACGCTGTTCCGGAGGAGAAGATTGCCACTTCCAAAGCCTCTTCACGCCGCCCCTTGCAACTCATTGGCGAAGTCATCCGCGAACGACCTTTCCAGAAGCTGCTCATCTTCCTCGTCCTCACATTGGGGGTTCGCCTCGTGTTCACCTTGCAGTTCATGATCATGCCGCAGTACTACACACGCACGATCGGCGATGATTTCCAGCTCGGCTTCATGAACTCGCTCAATCCTTTTATCATCATCACCGGCCTCATTGTCATCATCCCTGTTCTCAAATATTTTTCCACGGTTAAGTTGATGATCTGGGGTATGTCCATTTCTGCTCTCTCGCTCATCTTGATGGCAATCCCCCCGGAGTGCTATTTCATCTTCCCCGGCATTGATACCGTGAGCCAGGCCTACTTTGTGGCCATTTTCCTGCAAATTATCATTTTCGCTTGCGGCGAGCTTCTCTTTTCCCCGCGTTTCACCGAATACGTGGCGCGCGTGGCGCCGAAGGACAAAGTGGCTTCTTACATGTCGCTCTCCGGATTGCCCATGTTCATCGCTAAACCCATCAACGGCGTGGTTGGCGGTCTCTTGGTCTCCTACATGTGCTACGACGGTATTGCGGCGAAAATTGATACGGGTCACGTGAGTTACTGGAGCTCGCCGGAGTTTATGTGGACCATTTACTTGGTATTGGCTGTTATCTCGCCGCTGGCTATTATCTTAACCAAGAATATGTTTGTGTCGGATCATCCGGAAGAAGATGTACCGGATGAAAACGAGGAGAGAAAAGAACTCGCCACCCAGGAAGTTCAAGCCTAACCCTACTTTTCCCCAAACACATGAATACGACAGACAAACCCGAGACACGCAACATTCACTGGGGACCAATTGTGCAAGACATGGTGATCCTGATGGGAGTGATGGGGTTGCTGGGCTACCTGAGCAGTTTGGTGATGGAGATATTTGAAACAAAGGCGGTAACGGATTCCCTCGTCTCTCTCATCCGCAAGGAAGATGTGAAAGATGGTCGCGACCTCCCCTTTGCCCGCGAGCTAGCTCACGGTATTGCACAGCATGCAGACTTTGTCAACACGCGCGACAACACCGGACGTACTCCGCTCATGTGGACGGTGTATGTGAACTTTAACGACCCCGCCGAAACGAAGAAAAAGGATCAAACGCGCCTTTTCTACCTTGATGCCCTGCTTTCTGTCCCGGGTATCCGCATGAACGAACGTGACAACGACGGTTTCACTGCGCTTCACTGGGCGGCTTGGAGTGGATTGCCCGCATGCACGGAAAAGTTAGTGAAGGCAGGACTGGATATCAATGCGGGGGAAAACTCCGGCTTTACACCTCTCATGCTGGCCGCTATGCGTGGCAATGCAGAAACCGTGCAGAAGCTGCTGCAACTGGGGGCCGATGCAACCCGCACCCGCGCCAATGGAGATACCGCAGCGAGTTTGGCTGAAAGTCGCGGCGATGCCTACCACAAACGCGATTCGAGCGTTTACACTTTGCTCTATTCTGAACACAGGGACGCCGATTATAACCGGGTGCGCAAACTGCTGCCTGCTGCGGAAAAGTAATCTCAGCCCCACAATCATACATCGTACATCGTACTTCATACATAGGCGCCGCTAGGCGCCTACAGCACATCCCCCCACTCCGGCAGAGGCTGGGTTTTTGAAAGGCCGCAAATGTGATCCACCAAGCGATCCCATTCCTTACGCCCTTGCAGAATTTCGATGCGGATGCGCAGGAAGAAGAGGGGTACATCCATTTCTTCCGGCTTCAAAAACCGTACGGCATCCTTTTCTGTGGTCACGATGAAATCGATGGCCCGATCGGCACAACGCTGCACAAAGGCCTCCATCTCTGCTTGGTCAAACCAATGATGGTCGGGGTAGCGGCGTCGTATCTCAATGTGCGCTCCCTGCTGCTCCACAAGCGTCTCAAAACTTTCCGGTCGAGCAATGCCGCTCAGGCAGGCCACATATTTATCCTTGATCGCGGTCAACGGCATCTTCTCCCCGGTGAAAACATTTTCCAAGTAATCCGGCGTGTGATTTGTCACGATAATATCAGCCACCTTGTTGTAGCGGCGTATGGTAGCAATGAGTTCATCCTGTGGCTTGCCCCCACTCTTAGTCAGGATGATGTAGTCCGCTCGCGCCAACGATCCTCGAGGCTCGCGCATGGTACCGCGCGGCAACAACGCCCCTGTGCCAAACGGAAACCCGCAATCTACCAGCACCACGTCAATTTCATGCCGAAGCTTGAGATACTGCATGCCGTCATCCAATATCAAGGTGTTGCATCCCAGCTGCTCAATGGCAAAAATACCCGACTTTACACGATCTTTATCCACCAGCACGGCGACTCCATCCAAATTCCGTGCCAGCATAAACGGTTCATCACCAGCATAGAGCGGAGAAAGATAGCGGGTACTCCCATCGCTGGCTATTTTCGGGATATTTCGCACCCGCCGTCCGTTTACATCTTTCCATATCTGTGGTTTAGATAAGTCCGCGCTCTTGTATCCACGCGTCAGAATAGCGCATTTTCGCCCTCGCGCCGCCAACGTGCCCGCCAAAAACTCGACCACCGGGGTTTTCCCCGTTCCCCCTGCCGTGATATTCCCAACACTCACCACAAATGTTCCCAGGTAATGTACCGTGCACAGTCGCCGCCGAAAAAGGAAAAGCCGCGCCTTCACGATGATGTAGAAAAACCAGCTGGCCACACGCAGCGCACAGCGCATACTCCACGCTCGAAATCCGTGCGCTCGGTTGAATATCACATCCGTCCCCCACTCCTCCAGCTCATCCATACGTGACTTCATGCCGCCCTCATCATACCCCATCCCTCCTCAGATTGTCAAGTTGACAATTCGTAAATCCTAAATCATAAAAGGCAAACGCATTTGGATAAAGTCGAAAAATAGAGAAAATTTCGCAAATCATGAATAGGCGTCCCCTCCCCCCGTCCCTTTGTAACTACGCCCACGCACGGTTCTATCACATCCCCTCGCTCCCGCTTCACATCCCGCGCAACGCGCGCTCACTTCCCAAATCGTACATCGTACATCGTACATCGAAAATCGTACATAGGCAAACGCATTTCCCAATGCGTTTGCCTTGGGCGTTTACTTGACAGGCGGGACAAGCTTCGCTAGAATGCGCGCATGACGACTCCGGCTATGACCATCGATCGCGAACAACTGAAAAAAGCAATTTTTGAGCAATGTTCACTCAGCCCGCAAGATGGCATTTTCGCAATGCGGAACGGAGAAATCAAGTGTGCCCGACGAAACGATGCAGGCGTGCTCTGCGAGCTTATCAGCGGAGTCGAGCTGGGACGCATGCTTGCAGGGGATGCCATGTTTTCGTACAGCGAAGCGGAGCTTGCCAAATGGGTGAACAATATGGACCTGACCCCTTTGCAAGCGAAACTGGACTCGGCTCAAGGCAAACACATTTGAGTGAAGTGAGAAAAGTAGAGAAAATTCTCCAGGCAATGGATCAAGCCTAATCACGTTCATCTTCGAACACGAATTTCCCGAATCGTACATAGGCGTCGCCAGGCGAAATTCCCGCGCCTCCGGCGCGCTATAATCCAAATCGTACATCGTACATCGAAAATCGTACATAGCAAACGCATTTACTAATGCGTTTGCTCCGGTGTACTCAGGCCTGTTTCTTTTCTGAGTCCTCAGGGGTGTTGCGGGCAACTTGGGCCTCCGCCTCCGGAGAATTGTCGTCTTGGGAATTTGTGGGAGAAGGGTGCTCAGCATTCATGAGCTCTCGCTCAAAATCGCGTTTTGCCTGGCGCAGAATCCCCAAGCTTTTTCCCAAGTTACGGGCAATTTCCGGCAGGCGTGATGCACCAAAAACAACTAGACAAATAATTGCCAGTATAAACCACTGGGTAGGGGATCCGAGATAGGCAAGCATCTGCATGCCGCTATTCTACGCGATGGCGTTCATCATGTCAAGTGGATGAAAATCGCCCGCGGAAATCAATGTTTTTGCTTGCTAAGCTCCCTAATTTGTGTTTTATTAGCACCCGTTCACACCATGAAGTCATACACCATCTTTGAGAAGATCGACGAAGAGACGCTCAACGTCTTTTTGGAATGGATGCGTAATCAGGAGCGCAACGTGTACCGCGCCGCTGTGTCTGAGTTGGCCGCGCTAAAAAAATTGCGTCCCCTCTACGTCCGGCAGAAGCCTGTGGCAGAGCAATTTGCCTGGCTCAAGAAGATGCTCGCGTGGAAGCCGGCAGAAACTATCGGCGATCACTTGTTGCAGGTGTGGCTAGTGCGCAAACATACAGAGATGCTCGTGTCCTTCCTCAATACGCTGGGGATTGAGCACAACGGCCAAGGGGTGGTAGATAATTTGCCCGACTCGCTCGACCCCGAAAAACTGAAAAAGGGTGTGGACGATCTTTTCGAGAAGTACCCGGCGGGCACGGTGTCTCTCTACCTGCACATGTTCCAGAATCAAACACCGGATGGCTGGACTGAGCTGCAGGAGATTTTGGACACGGATCCTCGCATCACGCTGCGCTAATTCCTGCCGCTGCTCTGCATGACCGAGGACGAGCAATTCATGCAGCAGGCGCTGCAGGAGGCCGCCAAGGCAGAGCGCGCCGGTGAAGTGCCTTGTGGCTGCGTGATTGTGAAGGAAGGAAAGATCATAGCGCGCGGCTGGAACCAGGTGGAAACGCTGAAGGATGCCACCGCGCATGCGGAGATGATTGCCCTCACTGCCGCAGAGGCTGCCGTGGGTGATTGGCGTTTGGAAGGGTGCACGGTTTATGTGACCAAAGAGCCCTGCCCCATGTGCGCGGGTGCGCTGGTGCATTGTCGTCCCTCCCGCGTGGTATTCGGCATGGCCGATCCGAAGGGAGGCGCCTGCGGCGGGTGGATCAATCTGTTGGACAGCAATCCGCCGCTTAATCACAAATGCCCGGTAGTGGGTGGGGTGCTCTCAGAGCAATGCAGCGAGCAATTTCGTGGCTTTTTTCGCCAAGCGAGAGCTCTGCAAAAGCAGGACCAACCTGCGCAACCGCTATGATCCCTCGCCTCGGCATTTTTCTTCATGGCTCTCCGGCCTGGCCTACGGAGCAATGGATATCCTCCTGCGAGCATGTCTTGCTGCAGCTTTTGCCGGATCTGCTGGCTGCCCCGCGCGGGCCGCAGCACGTGCTCTCCACGTTGCAACATATCGAGGTCTCGCTGGTGGATGATGCCACCATCGCAGGCGTGCATGCCGAATTCCTCAATGACCCGACGGCCACAGACGTCATCACTTTTCCATACGGAGAAATCATTGTGAGCTACGAGACTGCCGCCCGCTACGCCGCGCAACACGACATCCCCGAACCGGAGGAGCTCCTGCGCTACATCGTGCACGGTCTCACCCACCTGCACGGATACACTGACACTACGCCGGCAGAACGCGAGGCTCTTTTCGCGGTGCAAGAGCACTTCATGAACCGCTGTCTCTGCTCCCCCGACTCCGTCCAATTTATTGCGACAACCTCCAAGGCAAACGCATCTGAATAAGACGCAAAGGGTAAAGAAAATTCCTAAATCGTTCATAGGCGCCGCCAAGCACCCCCGCCCCCCCGTGCCGCAGGCGCGCGAACTTTTCAATCGTACATCGTACTTCGTACATAGCAAACGCATTTCCTAATGCGTTTCGAAGCCGCATTGCGCCCGCTGGCGCAGTAAATGATCCATCAACGTCAGCCTCGCCATAGCTTCCACGATGGGTACCGCGCGCGGCAGGACGCAGGGGTCATGCCGCCCTTTGCCACGGAGAACGGCGGGCTGGTGCGTATCCGTCACTGTCTCCTGCTCGGTCATAATGGTGGCGGTTGGTTTGAAAGCGAGTCGCATCAGGATATCCTCGCCATTGCTGATACCACCCTGAATGCCGCCGGAGTTGTTCGTGCGCGTGCGCACTTGGTCGCCGCTCATGTAAAATGCGTCGTTGTGCTGCGAGCCCGTCAGCAGAGCCGCGCGGAAACCGCTCCCCACCTCAAACCCTTTGCACGCGGGTATGCTCAGCATGGCGTGACCGAGCGTGGCTTCCAACTTGTCGAAAACGGGATCACCCAACCCCACCGGTACGTGCCGCACAACGCATGCCACCACGCCGCCCAAGGAGTCTCCTTTGCTGCGCGCTTCGATAATGGCGCGCTGCATATCCCCAGCCACGGCGAGATCAGCCGTGCGCACGGGATTGGCTTCTACCACACATCCTTGTACCTGCTGCGCAGGCAACGTACAGTGTATGTCGCCCACCTGCTCCACCCACGCCAGCACCTCCAGCTCCGGGCAGAGTTGCGCGAGCGCCGCCTTGGCCACAGCCCCGGCTGCCACGCGCCCGATGGTTTCCCGTGCGCTTGCTCGTCCACCGCCAGCCCACGCACGTATGCCGTATTTTGCATCGTACGTGTAATCTGCGTGCGAGGGGCGATAGGTGTGCTGCATCTCGTCATAGGCAGAGCTGCGCGCATCTGCATTGCGCACCAAAATGGCGATGGGCGTTCCCAGCGTCAGCCCGTCATCGCTCACGCCGCTGAGGATTTCCGGCGTGTCACTTTCCTTGCGCGGGGTCGTCAATTCGCTCTGCCCCGGCCGCCGACGGGCAAGCTCCGCGCCTACGGTTTCTACGGTGAGCGGCACCCGCGGCGGGCACCCATCTATCACCACGCCAACCCCCGCCCCGTGGGACTCGCCCCACGTGCTGACTCGAAAAAGCTCTCCGAATGTACTCGACATATTCTTGATGCCTTTATCATAGCGCAGAACTACAACATAAGCAAGGAAAACACCAGCAAACGCATTGGAAATGCGTTTGCCATGCACGACGAAGGCAGACGGGGTCTGCCCATGTACGTTGTACGATGTACGATTTGGAAATTCGTGCGCCTGCGGCGCGAAAGGTAAATTCGAGGATAACGGGAATTATTCTCGCAAGATATCTTTCTCGCTCAATCTCCCGCCGTCATTCCATGCGCCAAACATCTCGCCACGGCGGGTGAAATCAATAAACTTTGCAAGACGCCGGGCGAAGAGATCCGGCTGCTTGCGTTTGATCTGAATGGTATCAATGCGCACGCGACGGTACAGCTCCGGGAAAGAGCGAAAATTCCGCCACACGACTTGATCGGCACGCAACGTTGCCAGGACATCTTCGGCAATGCAGAAGCGCCGCGCGCGGGACAACGCTTCGCTGCCGGCAGGTGTCATAAGGCCGAGGCGGATCAGGCGAGCGCAACGAGCTTTGTTGAGTTCACTCCAGTTGGAAGCGGAACCCGGGCGGCGGGGAGAAAAGCGCTGCCGGGTCACCCCATCCTCCATACGCCGCACCACGCTGTCAATCCACCCGAAGCACAACGCCTCTTCCACGGCATCCAGATAGGACAGAGCAACCGGTGCGGCCTGAGCGACCCGTGTCACCTGCACCCAGCATTCTCGGGCGTGCGCAGCATGCTGAAGGTACCAATGCCGCAAACCTGCGCGGTCCAACCCATCCAATTTGGCAGACAAAGCCATATGCCATTCACGATTTACGATTTACGATTTACGATTTGCAAAGTTCCCGCGCTTGCGCGCGAAATTTTTAGTGCGTTTGCCGTGTTAGTTGGCACGGTTGGCGGCGTTGATTTTCGCCATGGACTCCATAATGCGATCGTTCACGCTGTGGAGCAGCATACCGTCCGCCATGCGGCAAGCGTTCAGGATGGCGGTGGCATTTGCGGAGCCGTGGGCGATGATGGACACGCCATTCACGCCCATGAGCGGGCAACCACCCACGCTGTCCGCGCTCATACTCGTTGCGATGCGGCGGAAGACCTTACTCATGGCGAGTGCGCCGAGCATGGCAAGGGGACTCTCCTTGATGCCGGCCTTGAGCCAGTGCGAAAAAGCTTTGGCAGTAGCCTCCACGCTTTTGAGCAGGATATTCCCCGTAAAGCCGTCAGTGAGAGCCACATCAAGCTCCGTTTCGAAGAGATCGTGTCCTTCGCAATTACCGGTATAGTTGAAGGGGAGCAGTTCCCTCTCATTGAGACCTTGCAACAGGTGGTGCGCCTCTTTGGAGAACTCGCTGCCTTTGCAGTCTTCGGTGCCATTGCTCATCACCGCCACATTCGGCATGGGGCGGCTGTAGATATAGCGTGCCATCATGGCGGACATGACCGCATAGCCCACCAAGTGGCTGGGCTTGGCATCGGGATTGGCCCCTGTATCGCTCACCAACACATAGCCATGGACGCTAGGCATGGGGGAGACAATGCCGGCGCGCTCTATGCCTTCCAGCAGGCGCAGCTTGATGGTACTGGCCGCCACGGCGGCTCCCGTGTTACCGGCGGATACCACAGCATCGCATCCTCCACTCTTCACAAGATCGACAGCCATGCTCATGGAAGAGTTTTTCTTCTGGCGCACGGCAGCCAGACCACTCTCTTCCATGGACACTACCTCCGGCGCATGCAGAATTTCGATTCGAGGATTTGAGCCGATGCCGGACGCATCGCACGCACGGCGCAGGGTCGTTTCATCGCCCACCAAGTAGAGTTTCTCGAGAGAGCTGAGATGCTCCAGCGCCAGCTTCGCACCATCAATATTGATTTGCGGTGCGTTATCACCACCCATGGCATCCAATGCAAGTTTCATGATTCCGCTAGGCTGCTAGACTGCTTGAGCGTACTCTACCATCCCACGCAAAAATGTCAATGAAAAAGAAGAGAGAGCCTGACCATTTACGATTTACGTGCAAAATCCCCGCGCTTGCGCGCGAACTGGCTGATGGCTGTGAGGTCAATTTTTTCTTGCTTTTTCGATCCGCTTCGCTTACTAATGAGTCGTATGGCAGCAGAGACACAAACCGGAGATGCATTGCGCTGGCCGGCAGAGTGGGAGACGCAGGAGGCTGTGTGGCTCACTTGGCCGCACCGCGCTGAATTGTGGAATGGCGGTCTCGCCGAACTGGAGCAGCATTTTGCGCGACTCGTCGCAGCCATTGCCCAGCGAGCTTGTGTACGTCTCAATGCCGCCTTTGACCTCCACTCCCACATTCGCCGCCTGCTTCCTTCCGCATGCAATGTTGAGCTTTTTGATCATCCGAGCGATGACGTTTGGTGCCGTGACCACGGTGCAATCTTTGTGCAGCGTCGTGATGGTTCGCTGCAAGCTGCTAATTGGCGCTTCAATGCGTGGGGCGGCAAGTTCCCGCCGTGGGACAAGGATGACGCGATTGCGCCGCTCATGGCTGCCTCCCAGCACATTCCCTGTCTGAGCAGCGAGATGATATTGGAGGGCGGCGCCATTGAGGGCAACGGCACAGGACTGGTGCTCACCACCGAGGCGGTTCTGCTCAACCCCAACCGCAACCCTTCTGTCAGCAAAGCCGATGTGGAGCGTGAATTGTACCGCATGCTCGGCACGAAGCGCGTGTTTTGGCTCGGCTCGGGTATCGAGGGCGATGACACCGATGGGCACATCGACGATATGGTGCGCTTTGTGCGCGAGGACGCTGTGGTGGCGGTTTGCGAAGACAACCCGGCGGCGCCCAATTACCGTGCCCTCGCGGAAAACAACGAGCGCCTGCAAGACCTGCGCACGCTCTCCGGCTCCCATGTGGAGGTGATTCCTCTGCCCATGCCTTCCCCCCTTATCCGGACGGACTGGCGACTGCACCAATTGCCGGCCAGCTATGCAAATTTTCTCATCTGCAACGGCGCTGTTCTAGTCCCCATTTTCGGCCGCGACAAGCAAGACGACACCGCGCTGGGAATCCTCCGCGAGGCTTTCCCGGGCACACAGGTCATCGGCATCGATGCGCGACCCTTTGTGCTGGAAGGCGGCGCCATTCACTGCCTGACCCAGCAGCAAATGCATTAGGAAATGCGCTTGCTCATTTACGATTTACGACGGAGGCAGACGGGGTCTGCCTATGTACGATGTACGATGTACGATTTGAAATTCCCGCGCTTGCGCGCGAACTTGGCGAAGCAGGGGCGGGAAGTGAGTCATGAAGCCGTGTACGGGGTGGTTAGAAAGGGGCGGAGGCGCCTAGCGTCGCCTATGTACGAAGTACGATGTGCGATTTGGATTGTAGTGCGTTGCAGGCGCGCGAACTTACCAAATCGTAAATGGATTGCATGTTGGGATCACTTTTTTCTTGGGACGGATGTGTGCGTTTAACCCGCGAATTTAAATTCACTTGCCAAAGGGGGCGAGGGCTGGTAAACTCGGCGAGTCACGCTCCGATAGCTCAGTTGGATAGAGCACAAGCCTTCTAAGCTTGGTGTCCCGCGTTCGAGTCGCGGTCGGAGTGCTCTTGAAGGAAAGAGGCGCCGTGGTTTACGACAATTGAGCGGTAAGTTTAAAGTGGAGTTTTGCCACATCTCTCAGGCGAGAGGAGCCATGCAGGGCGACAAAGCGGCGTGCGGCATCCAGGACATGGGGAGCGCAGCCCAACGGAAGTTCGCATTTCGCCGCTCGGGCAGTCTTGTTCATCCACTCGACAAAACGCGCGCGCGCCAGAATAGAGGCAGCGGCCACGGCGATGTCCTGCTCGGCACGTGGGTATTGCTCGATCTGTACGGGCAGATGGTACTGGCCGAGTGCACGACGCAGAACCCACTCATTGGCGAATTGGTCGCTGAGCGCGCGGGGGCAGGCGGGAACCTTCGCGTGCAGAGCAGCAATGACGCGGGCGTGCCCCCAGGCGAGGAGTTTGTTGAGGTTGCCCGTTTGGGTGTAGAGATCATTATAGCGGGCGGGACCGATGCAGAGTACTTCGAAGGCCATGCCGGGGAGGTTTTTAATTTGCTCCGCCATGTGGGAAATTTGAGCGTCACTGCTGATCAGTTTGCTGTCTCTGCATCCGATGCGCAAGAGAGGTTCAGCGAGCTGAGCATCGGCATATACGCCTGCCACAACCAGCGGACCGAAGTAGTCGCCCTTGCCACTCTCATCCACTCCGAAGTGCGGGGAAATGGGAGGGGGGGCATTGTCGTCGCCCGGTGTTGAAAGAGCCTCCGGCAACATGAGACGCAAGAAATTCTGCGTGCCGTGCCCCTGCACAACCAAACGGCGTCGCTTGGCGAAATAGGACACGTTCACATCCATCCCTTGAAAGCTGAAGAGGGCGTATTCGCGCTGTTGAGCGCAAAAAGCGGGAGAAGAGCTCAGGCGAGCTTGGAGCTGTTGTGCCGCCGCCTCGGTCAGTTCACCGCTGTATTGATTGTCCATGTCGCTTAGCATCTACCCAATTCGCATCTTGGTCAACCCCAAAATTGCGCCCTTGAAGCTACCAATTGGGCATGTTGACACAAAAAAATAAGGCGAAGGCGTTTTTTTTGTGTGACAAATGACTGGAAATGCGCTATCTTACGCACAGCCTTATTCATCATAAAGCAAACACACCATGTCAAAAACAATTACAAAAAGAGAGTTGGTCAACAAGATCTGCACCGAGCTGAATGGCAACCTCACCCAGACAGATGTGCTGGAGGTGATCCAGAAAGCAGTGGAGCTTATCACGGCTTCACTGGGGGCGGGCGATCGGGTTGTACTGCGTAACTTCGGCACCTTCGTGGTGAAAGAAGTGAAGGCCAAAGTTGGTCGTAATCCCAAGGATCCCGCCAAGGATGTCCCCATTCCCGCGCGCAAGGTCGTCAAGTTCAAGGTGGGCAAGACTCTGAAGGAGACAGCCGCCAAGAGCTAAGACTAATTGCTGAATACTATTCCGGGAGCGCAGTCATTCATGTGGCTGCGCTCTTCTTTATGCCCACGTAGGGCAAACGCATTTGGATGAAGCGGAAAAGTAGAGAAAATTCTCCATCGTAAATCGTCCACAGGCTCCGCCAAGCTCTCAGGGCAAACGCATTAGAAAATGCGTTTGCCTATGTATGATTTACAACACGCACGACGGCTGTAAGTGCGTGTTGTACATAGGCGGCGTTCCGCCGCCTCCGCCCCTTTCTAACCACCCCCGTACACGGCTTCAGACATCCCGTCGCGTCCGCTCTGCATCCCGCGCAACGCGCGCGAATTTCCAAATCGTACATCATACATCGTACATGGCAAACGCATTTTCAAATGCGTTTGCCCTGCTTCTCCATTGAAGCAACTTGACAAGCACGGGCGTTTCCTCTATTCTGAAGCCATGATGGACGAGCAACTCAAAGCATTGTGCGAAGAAGCGCGGGGGTATGCCGACAGAATTGAGGGGATGAGCGAGGCGAGTCCCGAGCTGCGTGCCGTGCTGACACGTGGGAGTCGAGAAATACGGCGCAGTCTGGCGCGCTTCGATTCCAAGCTGTTGCTCATGGCAACCATCGGGTCGGTGAAAAGCGGGAAATCCACGCTCACCAACTGCTTGTCACGCCGCAACCTTTGCGCGACCAAATTGGGACTGGAAACAACGCGCCTGCCCATGATTATCTTGGCGAGCGATGACGGCACAGAGCGCATGGAGCTGTTTTCCCCGCTGGCGGCAGATTCGCTGAGCGAGCAGGAGCTCTTTGAGCTGGTCATCGACTACTTGCGCCACATTGCTCCTCCCGAATTTCACGAGAAAGTTTCGATTGACCGCCGCAACATCACCCAGGCGAATCTGGATGCTTGGGCGCAAGGGCACACCAGCGCCGGTTGCGCCGCCATCTTTCTGGTAGAACCAAAAGCCCGCCTGCTCGAGGCCGGCATCGGCATCATCGACATGCCGGGCATGGATGGCCTCACGTCCAACTGGCACGATGAAGAGCTGCATGAGTGGATGAATGAAAATGCGGATTACTTCCTGCTGGTGCAGAGTTCTTTCGCCGCGCTCACACCGGATACCCGCGACTACCTGCGCGCCGCCATGGAACGCTCCCAGCGCCCCATCCGCGTAGTGCAAAACCGCATCGAGGCCCAATTCTGGCTCTCTCCCGCGGACCAAGAGCAACAGCAGGAAGTCCAGCAAATCACCACCCAAAAACAACTCGGCGACTTTATCCGGAAGGTCATTCCCGGCTCGTGGGTCAATGCCGGGCTTGCCTGGTGGCAACTCGATGCACACCACGACGCGGAGCTCCCCGATTCCGCCGACACCCCCTCTCGCCGCGATTCCAACCTCGATGCGCTGGAGAATGAGGTGCTGGCCGACCTGAGCCACCCGGAGATAACGCTGCAGCGCAACTCGGCGGACTACCTGCTCAAGACCCTGGAGGGACTGGACAACCGGCTCAAGGATTTTGCGGCACAGAGCCGCACGCACATCTCGCACGTGCATGAAATTCAGGCTTCCGTCCACGGGCTTATCGATGCCGCTCGCCTGCGCGAATCGATCGAAAGCAGCAACCTGCACGATGGACGTCTGCGCTGCGGATACCTCGCTGACCAAGCGAAGCAAGCGCTCAATAACCGCTTGGACGCCATCCTCGACCTCGCGGTGGACGGCTATTTCCCCACAGATTGGATGACGCAAAACATGCTCGCGCAGGAACTCAATCGCATCCGCGCCAAGGCCGAGAATGATTTGGGCGACCTGACGGCTGAGCAGGAAACGCACGTGCTCTCACCCGCAAAAATATGTGAGCTCACCGAGCTGGAAAAGGAAAAGATTGCTCAATGCGCCGCTATATTGAAACACCGCCCGGCTGAAGAGATTGAGAAAGATTACGTGAAAGCCGTGCTCAACGCATGGGAACACGTGCCGCTGGATTGCAGTCCCATTCCTCTGGGGGAGCTGAAAGAAACGACTTTCCTGGGTATGATCAATCGCTCCTGCAGCTACAACAAGACTGTGCCCGAGTGGCGGCGTGTGGGACGTGAAAATATCGCGGTACGACTCGATGCATGGAAAAAGAAGGTGGGGGAAGCCATGGAACGCTTCGTATCACGCCGCATTGCCGCGCTGGAGTCCTGCCTCGTCGCAGAGCTGACCGACTTCGAGCAATCCGAACAAATCGGCCGTACCATCGCAACGGCGCAGGCGGACATCGAACTGGTGAACACGCTGCGCAAATCGCTCTCAACCACGCTGCTCACCGCGCGCCGCCTCAAAGCTCTGCAATAATCCCCCCCGCATGGCTTTCAAAATTCCGCTCTGCATTCGCTCCGCTTCCCCACGCCGCAGGCGTGCGAATTTCTCAAATCGTAAATCGTAAATTAAATGTCAGGCGTACATGCCGAGGTCGTTTTCTACGCCGTGAGCGCGAATCCCGTTCGTCGTGAGGAGCAGCGTCGTTCCCGGTGCGCCTCCGGCTGCGTACGCCTCGGTGTGCTGCGTTTACGCTCCACTGCCCTGCACCGCCTGCTGCTCGAAATGCCCGTGCAAACCGGTGGGTGGATGAGCGCAAACAGCCCTTTTGCCCGCGCCGGACTCGTCCCGGACGACACAACGTGGGGAGCCTACAATCCCGCCGACCTCCCGGATACCTGCTTCCCGAACATCGGCAGTACCGAGCTGGGCACCGAGCGCACCGGCAAATTACGCGGCTTTCGTGTGCCCGACCCGCCCGGCACCGGACGCACGTTTCTCATGGTGCACTTTGCAGAACGTTACGGGTCGGAAGGCTGCATCTCCACCCCGGATCCGGCCGCCTGGCAGCAGTTCTGCTCCATCATGGCTGACCTGCATGCGGCTCATGTCCCGACCATCCCCCTGCGCATTTACTACTGCCCACTCTGATTCCCCCCCGCGCCGCAGGCGCGCGAATTTCCAAATCGTAAATCGTAAATGATCAACGTCTTTCAATGCGTTTGTTGTTTCCCTTTCCCAAAGAGCCAGGCGATGCAAAACACGACGCCCAGCAGCAAAATAATGGTGGCGCCGAGGTGCAGGTTCAGCGGATAGGAAAGGAAAAAGGCGAGTGCCGAGCAACCGCCGCCGATCAAGCCGGCGCCCAGGAACATCGTGGAGGCTCGGTTGGTGAGCAGACGCATGATGCCCGCCGGAGCCACCAGCAACCCCAGGGTGAGAAGCGCCCCCACCGCCTGCAGCGAGGAAACGAGCGCCAACACGATGAGCGCGTACACGGCGTAGCTGGTCGTTCGGGTCGGCAGTCCCAAGCTGGTAGCCGTGCGCGGGTCGAAGAGCCACAGGAGCAGCGGACGCTTGAAAATCGTGATGCCCAGCAAGGCGAGCGCGCCGATGGCATAGGCCACGCAGAGGTCGGCAAAGCTCATGCTCAAAATATTGCCGAACAACCAATCATCCACCCTCTGCTGCAGTCCGAGGCGCACGAGAATGACGTAGCCAAGCGCAAAGGCGGCGGAGTGAATAATGGAGAGTGCGGCATCGTGATGCAATGCGGAACTGCGTGCCACAAACAGCGAACTGAGCCCCACCAGCAGACCCGCCACCACCGCGCCGATCAACGCACTCCATTGCCCCAGCCCAAAAATCAGGATACCCAGGGCAATGCCCGGCAGAAGCGCGCAGCTCACCGCGCCGATTTGCAGGGACGAACGCCTCAGCACCACCAGCGCACTCACATACCCGTCCACAAATCCGATGACGACGCAGCTCCACAGCGTGCGCAGCGCGACTGGCTCGGTGAGATATTGAAGAAAGTCGTTCATGAGTAGGCTCGGTGAAGATTTTCCTGTGTCAATGTCTGCGCACAGGGACCGAATGCCACCTGCTCGCGGCGCAGCAACAGCGCATAGTCGAAATAGCGCGCGGCATGCTCCACATCGTGGTAGCTGGCGATGACCAACCTCCCCTCGTGCGCAAGCTCACCGAGCAGTGTACCCAGTTCACTCGTCCCCGGCGCATCCAGCCCGGTGAATGGTTCATCCAGCAGCAGAATATGCGCCTCCTGCGCCAGGGCGCGCGCCAAAAAAGCACGCTGGAGCTGCCCGCCGGAAAGCTCGCTGATCTGCCGCTGCTGCAGCTCGGTTATGCGCAGGGTGTGCAGGGCTTTATCGACGATGAGGGCATCGTGCTCTCCCGTGGATCGCCATGGCCCGAGGGAGGGGTAGCGCCCCATTTCCACCAGCTCGCGTACTGTGATGGGGAAGGAGAGATCCACCTGGCTGCGCTGTGGAAGCCAGGCGACTTCGCGCCGTGTGCAATGCAGCGGTTTGCCGTCCCAGAGCGCCTCTCCCCCGGTGGTTGGCATGATGCCCGCCAGCACATTGAGCAAGGTCGATTTCCCCGCGCCGTTGGGACCGATCAGCGCCAGCGTATGCCCGCAATGGATGCTGAAGTTCAGCCCGACAAGCGCCGGACGGATGCGCGAGGAGTAGGACGCGCTCAAGCCTCGCACCTGCAACTCATGCGGGTGGTGGTTCGGGTTGGCGGCGCCCCAGCATACGTGATCGTGGTAATTTACCATCGGAAGATAAAGATAGCGTGCAGCTCGCCCGCGCCGGTATCTGTCCACTGCGTATCCGACACAGCGCGCCGACCGAGCGGCATGATTTCTATGGTGATGGCCCTGTTGGCAGGAAGCGCGTTTGTCCACCGGGTCTGCACCTCCAGCTCCACCACGGAACCCGGAGAAACGTCGGGCAGCGGGAGGCTGCCGCACCACATGCCATCGCGGTCGGGTGTCAGGCGCAGAATCTCCCTGCCCTCGCGGCGTATGCGGATCTCCTCAGCCCCTTCCGTGCAGCGCACCAGCACCGGGGTGGACACCATCGCAGCCTCCGCCGCAGGGCTAGTTTCTTTCCCAGCTTCAGGCGCGGGCAGCTTCGCAAAATACAGCAGCGGTGCCCCTGCTGCAACGACTCCCAGCAGGGCATACCCTATCGCGGCTATGGGATGCTTCATGATCATCTTTGCTCATCCATCAACCCCTCGCGTATGGCACGCAGGTTTGCTCGAAAAATAGTCTCGTACGACGGCTGCCCGGGCACGACGCCGTCCATGGATAATTCCCCCACGGAGGCATCGGCGGATTCGGCGATATTCTGCAGAAAACGCGGCGCCTCACGCAGTTCAGCGTACACGCGGCGCACCCCTCGGCGGCGCAATTCGCGAATCAACTGCGCCACGCTCGCCATGTCCCCCTCGCTCTCCACGGCCGCACCCTGCACTGCCACGGGATGCAAGCGAAAAGCCGCGCAAAAATGACACATGGCGGCGTGCTCCGTCACGAGCGTGCGCCGCTCTGCCGGCACTCCTGCCAGCGCCAGCCGCGCCTCGCGGGTGAGGGCATCCATTGCCTGCGCATACGTGGTCAGCCTCGCCCGTATCGCCTCCCTTTTCTCGGGCAATTCCTCCACCAACGCCGTGGCTAGCATGTAGGCGGCCCTCTTCATATTTTCCGGTGCATTCCACCAATGCGGGTCGGCGGCGCCCTCCGGTGTCATCACATCCGGTGCGGCCTCCCCGAGCTCCAGCACGCGCACCGGCGGATCATCTGCCGAAAAACTCTCGCGCAGGGCGTCCAAGTACGGCTCCACGCCCTTGCCACAAGCCAGCAGCAGCCGACTCCGCGCGGCATGCGCAAGCTCCTGCGCGCCGGGTTCAAAACGATGCAGCTCCCCGTGGCGCGGAAACAGATCCACCACCTCTACCTCTCCCCCCCCCACGCGCCGCGCCATCTCACTGAGCAGCGGGTGCAAACTTGCCACGCGCAACGGCTCCGCCCACACCACATGGACAACGACCAGAGCTAAAAGCACGATGAACCGCATAACCTGAGCATAGCGGCGCCACCGAATTTTGTCAATAAAGTAATGACAAACGCCACATCCGTCCCAAGAAAAAGCGATCCCAACACGCAGTTATCGGCGCTTATTGTAGCATAATATGTTCATAATTTACGATTTACGACGGACGAAAAATCGGCAAGTTGGCATCGCGTACCCATAAACCATTCTAATTGACAACACGCAATATTTTGAGAGTTTCGCTGCGCTCCCGCTTCGCTTCCCGTCCCTTTGTAACTACCCCTCCGCGCACAGTTTCATCACATTCAGCTCGCGTCTGCTTCGCGAAATTCCCGCGCCTCCAGCGCGCTAAATTCCCAAATCGTACATCGTACATCGTCCATCGTACATGGGCAAACGCATTTTCAATGCGTTTGCGTTGACATTTTCCGCGCGCGCTATATAATAACCGGCGTATGAATACAAAGCAGCGCATAGTCATCGGAGCAGACCACAAGGGAGTTGATTTGAAGGAAGCGGCGGTGGAGATGCTCAGGGAATGGGGATATACGGTAGATGATATCGGAACCATGAGCCGGGAATCCTGCGACTACTCGGACTACGCGAATGAGGTATGCCGACGCGTGGTGGACGGTCGGGCGGATCGCGGCATTCTCATCTGCTTTTCCGGGCTGGGAATGAGCATTGCGGCCAACCGCTGGCGCGGCGTGCGGGCTACCTTGGTGCGTACCCCGCAGATTGCCGCGCTCTCCCGTCAGCACAACGATGCCAACGTCATGTGCCTCGCCTCGGCTTTCATCACGACGGACGATTTGGACGACATCCTGCAGGCGTGGCTCAGCGCGGAGTTTGAGGGCGGACGGCACGCGCAACGTATCTTGAAAGCGAGCGGCTCTCCCCTGGCAGTGAGTGATCCGGAGCTCGCCGGCTACATCGAGGAGGAACGCCGGCGCCAGAGCAACAACATCGAGCTCATCGCCTCCGAGAACTTCGCCTCCCCCTCCGTCATGGAAGCGCAGGGGTCCGTGCTCACCAACAAGTATGCCGAGGGTTACCCCGGCAAGCGCTGGTACGGCGGCTGCGAGGTGGTGGACAAGGTTGAGCAGCTCGCCATCGACCGCGCAAAGGCTCTCTTCGGCTGCGAACATGTAAACGTGCAAGCCCACTCTGGTTCTCAGGCCAACATGAGCGTGTACCTGGCCTGCTTGCAACCCGGCGATACCATCCTGAGCATGGATCTGGCTCATGGCGGGCACCTTTCGCACGGCTTCTTCGCCAACTTCTCCGGCAAGCTCTACAAGGTGGAGCACTACGGCGTGAACTCTGAGACCGAATGCATTGATTACGATGCCCTGGCCGCCAAGGCTCGCGAGGTGAAGCCCGCTCTCATCCTTGCCGGCGCCTCCGCCTACTCGCGCACCATCGATTTCGCCCGCATCCGCCAAATTTGCGATGAGGTGGGCGCCATCATGTTCGTGGATATGGCGCATATCGCCGGCCTCGTGGCGGCGGGGGTTCATCCCTCACCTGTTCCGTATGCCGACTTCGTGTCCACCACCACGCACAAGAGCCTCCGCGGTCCGCGCGGCGGGCTGGTCATGTGCAAGGAAAAATGGGCCAAGAAACTCAACAGCGCCACTTTCCCCGGTATGCAGGGCGGGCCGCTCATGCACGTCATCGCCGCCAAGGCTGCCTGCCTCGGCGAGGCTCTCAAGCCTGAATTCCGCACCTATGCCGCCCAGATTGTCAGTAACGCCAAGGCCATGGCTGCCAAACTCTCTGAGCTCGGCTACCGTATCGTCGCCGGCGGCACGGATAACCATTGCTTCCTCGTGGATCTCAGCGTGAAGGGTCTCAACGGCGCCGAGGCTCAGGTTGCTCTCGACAAAGTCGGCATCACCGTCAACAAAAACGCTATCCCCTTTGACAAGGGCAGCACCTCTACCCCCTCCGGCATCCGGATCGGTACTCCCGCGGTCACCACTCGCGGCATGAAGGAGCAAGATGTCTGCCAAGTGGCTCTCTTCATCGACCGCTGCCTCTCCATCCTTGCCGAGCAGAAAACTCAGCCCTCCCCGGATGCTTACGATGCCCTGCGCCAAGAAGTCAGCGCCTTCAATCGCAACTTCCCCCTGCCCAGCTAAACCCATATCTGTTCCAGGAAAAAGCACCCCCAATAAGTGGTTAACGGTGCATGTTGGGGCATAAGCCTCTGATTATTTACGATTTACGATTTACGATTTGCAAATAGTGCGCAGCAAAGCTGCGGCAACTGCAAAGCAAATGCGGACGCGTATTCGTAAAGCCGTGATCGGACGTTGTTACAAAGAGGCGGTGGCGCCTATGACGATGTGACCAAGCCGTGGACGCAGCTTTGCATGATTCCGCCCCTTTCTAACCACGTCCGCACGCGGTTTCATGATTCACCTCCCGCGCCTGCTTCGCATCCTCGCGAGCCGGAGGCGAGCCAAATTTCTAAATCGTAAATCGTAAATCGTAAATAATCATGGGTTTATTCTCCATAATCTGCCGTTACCTGCCTGTTGGGACCGCTTTTTCTCGCTCCGTCTGTGATATTTTTTTGAGAAATCGAAAAAAATGATGGACATCTCCCCCAAAAAGAGGTAGACTGCGGGAAGCCTTGTGGGGGGTCCGGGGTGCGCGTGCTCCTCTTGTTCCTCGGGCTCTACTAACCATCAAACTACACTCAGTAATGAAACTGCACTTACCATTGGGTCTCCTTGCAGCTCTGTTGGCTGCTACACCGATCGCTCAAGCAGAAACAGGAAGCTCCAGGATTTACCACAAAGAAAGAGTTGACATCACAAGTTGCTGGGAACAATTGCCTGGCACTTCTTGGGTGCACTTGAACTTCGCGGAGGTAGGTGAGAAGCTGGGGTTGCCGGGGCTGTCCCGCGGGTTGTCGTCCGACGTAGCGTGGGTTGTTCACTTCAATGTAACGGATAAGGAGCATGCTGTCAGCTTTGGATCAGTTCAATATACGACTAGCGATAGAAATAATTTCTCAGTCAATATTGACCCGAACTGGGGCCTTACTTACGGTAGTTTGGACTATAGCGGTTACGGTTGGAGCTTCAACGGCGGTACTGGTTCTTTCTATGGCTCCGACATGTACCAGAACGGTTATGATTTGGTGTGGAATCCTGATGGTTCTCTCAATGATAAAAGATACGGAGATGTTCATGATAAGGTCGGTTTCTTTTGGACCGGCACGGCTTCAGGAGGTAATAGAGGCATGTTCGACGAAACCGCAGGTGCCTTTTCCATTGGTCCGTCTGCATCATGGCAAGGGCTGACGGATCTATATGCAACAGGCGGGGAAGGGACTGGTTGGCTGCAAGTCATAATATCGTACGCCTATACGACTCTCCCGGTGAATGAGTATGTGGTGGGCGGCGCTGGGAATTTGCTCGCGGACACGAACGGGGAACGGGGAAACGGTGGAGCGGGACTGTACCTTCTGTACAGCACCGACCCTGATGATCCGGACCGAGGGGAAACGGTCGTATCCGAACAGTACGGGTACGACGATAAGGAAGCGACAATCGCGGAGTTGTACGGTCATCAAGAGAATCGCAGGACTTGGAATAAATTGCGCTTCGTGGCTGAGGGCACACGGCGAGTCTTTGACGCTCCCCCTCCCGACAAAGAACCGGATCCTAAAGATTACGCAAACGGTGAACAGGATTGGGCGTACCGCCTGGACAAGGAGGAATATGATGCAGCCTGGAAAGCGTACGAGGAAGCCACGGAAGGCGACGATACGGTGGGACCTGCGGGTGAGGTGGAGGCCGACTTCAACATGGATTTGGGCGGGATTGTGGTGCGTGAAAATACGGGGGATTACACTCTTATTGCCCCCGGCTTCACCTTCAATGCGCCGGTTTGGGATTATGATACGGAAGGAAACCTGAAGGAAGTCTGCTACACCATCGATGTTGCCGAGGGAGGCTCCGGCACCTTTACCTTGAAAGCAACCCCGGCAGAAGATGGCACAACGGCGGAGGCTATCATTGACTGGGGGGACGGGGATGCGGAATCGCACATGCACATGCTGAGTGTGGCAACTGGCAGAACGCTTGTGTTGGATGGCGCGGGCAAAGGCAGCGCGGGGATGAGCATCCGTGGTGGCGGTACCGTCAGAATCACGGACGAAACCACCCTCGGCTATGGGGAGGAGATCCACGTGACGGACGACTCCAAATTTGATCTGAACGGAAACAACCTCGCAGAGCTCCCGACCGGTCAGTCCCGAACCATCGTTCTGGACGGCGGTAACTTGCGGCATGCGGAGAATCTCACGACCGCATTAGTGGATGTGAGGTCGGGCGTCAATGATCTGGGAAACTTGGACGGAAAATACCTGAGGAGTGTGAAGCAGGATGGCATTCCCATTACTCCCGATGACCCGAATGAGATCTCCGAGATGGAAAGGGACCTGACTACCACCAGGGTATCCGGCATACAGGAGGGGACAACGGTAACCCTCAAGGATGGGCAGTTTTCATTCCTGATCGATGTCTCCAACATCACCCGTCCAACGAAGCAGGGGCCGGTGACACCCGGTGGTCTCTACATGCTCAGTTTCTCCGGCAGCGGTGGTAACCTGGAGTTTGATGATGAGAGGGGTAAGGTTGATTTTTACCTGACCAATGATGCGGTGAAGATCATCCAGAGGGGGGAGTACAATGGCTATATAGACCTTTGGTTCAGCAATGGCAGCTTTGTCGGGCTCGAAGGCATGGATGAGACCGAGCTGGATAAGTGGTTCGAGAATCATTTCCAGTTCAGAGACACCAAGGCGGAGCTAATTCAGTTGGACGGCGTCTTCGATATCGTTTCCGGCAACACAAGTGCGCGCAACGGCGGTATTCTGCGTCTGCTTGTCAACATGGGCAAAGACGGGGGCGGCATATGGCTGGCTAGTCTGTACGGGGATGCGCGCGTTGACCAACTTAGCGACACGAATAGATGGTCGGAGGTTCGTGTGGACGAGAATATGAAAATCCGCTTCACCGGTGGGGAAAATGCACCGACCGAATTGAAGCTGACGAATCTGAGTTCCGGCACCTCCGGGGGTGGCACGCTCACCATCGCAGATGAGAGAGATCCAAAGGCCGGGGAGCTGAAGGTGATCATTGACCAACAGGATTCGACTGTGGCTAGCTGGGGGTTGAGGGGCGATCTTAAGGTTCAGGACGAAAATATCACGCTGAAGAAACAGGGACCCGAGGATCTGCACATCACCGGCAACCTGCAGAGCGCCGGCGAGGTAACGGTCTCCAACGGGCATCTCATCGTGGATGGCGGGGGAAGCAAAGTGACGGTCTCCAACGGACGTCTTACCGTGGACGGCGTAACGAGCAGCGTCAACACGCTCGGTGACTTCGGCGAAGGTGCTGAACTAGTCGTTAACGGCGTGCTTGATATCGAGGGTTCTTCCTCTCCCAAAGGTGAAGGTGAGGGCACCATATCCGGTACGGGCACGCTTCGTGTGAGGGGTGATCTCACGCTGAATGAGAACAAGTTGAAAGGCGTCGCCGTTTGGCTGGATAAGAAAGAGGGCAGCGATAGCTACGGCAGTCTCTCTTTGAGCAAGGACAGCAATGTGAGCCGTCTGATCGGCGGCGAGCAAGGCGTCGGCGGCACCTTGGGGCTCACCAACTGTGAGCTGACAATTGACAACAGCAGCGGAGATTTTCCTTGGGTCGCCGACTTTAGCGGATCCATCTCGGGCCAAAATGCTTCCATCATCATTAACGGGGAAAAGGTTGAGCAGATTCTGCGCAGTGAGGGAAGCGAAGGGATCGGTCTTGATGTGCGGAAGGGGCGTCTCACCCTGATCGGCAAGGCAAAAGTGATAGATGACGCGCAGCAAACTGGTGGAGCTCGCGAACAGGTCGCAACGTACGGCAAGGTGTCCATCAGAGAAGGGGGCACGCTCACCGTGCAGGCGCAGGGCTATGGCAAGGATTACGCTGCCTTTACTCAGCTGAAAGCGGGGCAGGTCTCCGTGAGCGAAGGCGGCAGGCTGGAGGTGTTCTACAACTTGGCGACGTCTGATGGCGATCTGCAGGGCATACAGAACAGCGGCGCCGGTCCCGCAATTTCTGCGAGTGCCGGCGTAGACTGGGATCCGAACGCAACCCTCGCCTTGGGTACCGTGAGCGTCAATCCGTTTGATTTAGACAATCCGACTGATCTGGATAATTTTGTGATACTCAGTGCAGGGGGGAAGGACTTCACCGGACTGAACGATGGGGACAAAAT
Source organism: uncultured Akkermansia sp. (assembly GCA_947626545.1). GTDB lineage: Bacteria > Verrucomicrobiota > Verrucomicrobiia > Verrucomicrobiales > Akkermansiaceae > Akkermansia. Next base: position 67,601 of record CANQSS010000002.1, read on the forward strand.
TAAGGTCCAACTCGGAGGCTCCTTCCTCATCTACTGGACGAATGTGGAAGTCACGTACAAGGAAGACCTCGGAATCGTGATGAGCGGGAAGGCGCTGGATAAAGGTGTAAATCCGATCCGCATCATAGCGGGCAACTCCAGCAACTCGCTGGCCGGCGCGGACATGTTGTGGGAGGCTCGCATGTCTGAACCGATGAGCACGGCGAATTCGGATCTGTTGAGGGTGGCGACGTGGATCGCGGATCAATCCCAGAACCCGAGTAGCGCCGAAAAAACGTCCAAGGCCTTGGCTGCAGTTGCCGGCAGCACGGCGCCGATCCTTGGGACCGCCCAGAGGGAGGCTCTGCGTTCGCAGATGCTGCGCATGCGCGACCGCACCGGGATGATGGGGTTGAACGACGACTACGCGTACGAGTCCATGCCCTTCACCCACTTCTGGCTGGAAGCAACGGGAGATTTCACCAATGCCCAAGACGGCAGCGACTACGAGTCCGGCTTCACCTACAATGCGTGGGGCGGTACCGTCGGTTTGGAGATGGATGTGGATGAGACAGTCAGCGTGGCGGCGGGCATTACGGCGTTGTATGGCGACCTCGATGGAGGCTGCGCCGACACGGTCGATGGCAACTTGGACAGCTACTACCTGACCCTCATGGGCCGCTTCACCAAGAAGCGCTGGGGTCACACCTTGGTGGGGGTGATGGGGCTTAACCAAGCGAAGTTGAACCGCACGGTGAACTTCGGAACAGATTCCTACCGCACAAGCGGCAGCACCAGCGGTTGGGTCGCCGGTTTCATGTATGAAATCACCCGCGATATCCCCCTCAGCCGCGAGTCCACCAGCGTCATCCAGCCGCTCCTCGGCCTCTCCGTGATGAAGACGAGTATGAGTGGCTACGATGAGTCCGGGGCAAATGGCCAGGGCGTTGGCTTGAACGTGGGTGATCAGGATTGGATGACGACGACGTTGACTGTCGGTGCACGCTACATCGCCACCGTGGGTGAGGAGACCTTCAATCGCCCCGCTCAAATGGAATTGCGCGCTAACGTTGCTCAGGACTTCGGGGACTCCCAAGGAGAAGTTGAGGCCGCTTTGCAGGCCAATCCGAGTCTCTCTCGCACGATGCGTGCTGCGGAAATCGGCAAGACGGCTCTCCAACTCGGCGCATCGCTCCGCGTTCCCATCTCTGATCAAACGCTTCTCTACTTCAACGCCGGTTCCGACATCCGCTCCGGCCTGACGGCTTGGAACCTCAGCGTCGGCGCACGCTACAACTTCTAACGTGAAGCGAAGCAACTGACCATTTACGATTTACGATTTACGATTTACGATTTACGATTTGCAAATAGTGCGCAGCGAAGCTGCGGAAACTGCAAAGCAAATGCGGACGCGTATTCGTAAGGCCGTGATCGGACGTAGTTACAAAGAGGCGGTGGCACCTGGTGGCGCCTATGTTGGCCAAGCCGTGGACGCAGCTTTGCATGATTCGCTCCCCTTTCGAACCAACAACCACCCATGATTTACCCACCCCCTCAGCTAAAGCTTCGCATCTTCGCGAGCCGGAGGCTCGCCAAATTTCTAAATCGTAAATCGTAAATCGTAAATCGTAAATGACCAACGGCTTACGCCGCATAATATGCCGTCATCTACCCATTGGTTGTGCTTTTTCTCGGAACGTATGGGGGTAAAATGCCAAGTTGCATGGCATTCGTGACGCGGGCGTAGGAGCTGGCGGTGCCGGGTTCGGCGAAAGCGTGAGAACCGCCGGCGCCTGCATGACCAAACCCGCCGTCACCAAAGAGCTCTGCCGGTTCACACATGGCCCCACAGGTGAAAGAGGTGTGACAGAGCAGGGTGAGATCCGGACCGGAAACGACCGGGCGGCTCATCCAACCCAACACCTGCGCAGAAAATGGCGATGGAGCAAGTTCCCCAAGGAGGGCTTGATAAAACAGCGCCAACCCGCGGGCTGAAGCGATGCCTCCTCGCGCCGGGCAACCGCATGCAAGCCCGAAAGGAGTATTCATGGAACGCGGGGAAGGGAGCCCCGTCACGCAGTTGAAGGCGCGATAAATCGGCGAAGCGGGATCGAAATACGCGCGGTAAAAGGGCGTGTCCGGCATGGCGCCATGAATGCGCGGAGCCTGCAAAATGGCTACGCGTGCGGACAGTTCCGGCGGAAGCCCGATGTAGAAATCCAACCCGAGAGGACTGCGCACGCGCTTCTCCCAGTAGTCGGCAATGCGCGAACCGGTGAGCGCGAGCATGAAAAGATCCAGCATGGGACCGAAGGTGTGCGGATGGTAACCGTGCTGCGGCGGCGCCCAGAGTGGTCTGCTGCGCTCCACGGCGGCACGGCATGCCTCCAAATCATCGACGGGGGCGGACACATCCCACGCCGCCAGTCCAACTTGATGGGAAAGCAGGTGTTCCACGGTGCAATGCGGGGCAGGAAAATCAGGCCAGAGTTCGCCGAGCTCCAAGCTCGGGTCACTCCCCTGCTCTGCCAATGCCTGCAAAAAACATGCAGCAGATGCCGTCTTGGTGGCCGAGAAAATGGGGACGAGAGTGCTCTCCGTCCACGGCACACCGGGAGTCTGTTCTCCGCGCACGATAGATCTGACCACCTGCCCGGCACGACATTGGCAAATGGCTTCTCCCGCACCGGGGCGCATCGCTGTGGCATCCGCAGCAGCTTGGTCAGGGATGCTCATGGCAAGCGACGGATGGAAGTGACGCGCAACACGCCGCCGGATACGACGAAATCAAGCTCACAGGGCTGCAAAATCATGTGGTAAACGCGTTCGGGATCGTCTTGGTAGGCGGGACGTGGATCCTGCGCCAGGGACTCGCAGAGGGCCTCTCGATATTCCGGCGGCAACCCCTGCGGCATGGATTCCGGCAGCTCGACGGAGAGCAGTTCGCGCGGTGCGCTGTCCACGAAGCCGGAACTCGCCCCCTCGATGCAGTCCGCGTACGGTAAGTAGGGCTTGATGTCATACACGGGCGTGCCATCCACCAGATCGGCCCCGGCCACGCGCAACACCGGTCCCGGCTCCACCGCCAACAAGCGCACGGCAGAAAGTCCGATGGGATTTGGACGAAACGGCGAACGCGAGGCAAAAACGCCGATGCGCGTATTGCCCCCCAGGCGCGGCGGTCGCACGGTGGCATGAACGCTCTCCTCTGTCACGCAATGAAAGCCCCAAATGAGCCAGATGTGCGAAAAGGTCTCCAGGCCGCGCACGTAGTCCTGGGTGATCGACGGAGAAAAAACGACCGATGCCTGCACATGCGGAGCCAGACCACTTTGGCGCGGCACACCGAACTTTTCCGCATAAGGGGAGTGGATGTGGGCTATGGGCTCCATCTTCACGCCTTTTCTATCCCGAAAAAGTCGCGCAGCACGCGGCGATACACTTCGCGTTTAAAATCCGGGAGCCAGTTGAGGTCAAACTGATCCGGTTGCACCCAGCGATACGAACAAAACTCTTTGTAATCCAGCCAAGGTTCGGCGGCGTCATCGTGCATGCGGCACAGAAAATAATATTGCTCTTGTCCGGCGTAGGGAATGCCCCGCTTGCGCAGTACACGCTCGCGCTCAGCAGGCGGATAATCGTAACGGTACGGACCGTGCTCCTCCACGACATCGTACTCGTTCGGTCGGAATCCCGTCTCCTCCATTCCCTCGCGGCAGGCGGCGTCCATGGGAGATTCTCCCTTCTTGACCCCGCCCTGAGGGAATTGCCAGGCCCCTTGCGGCTTCACGCGCTCGCAGATGAGTACCTCCCCGTTGCTGCGGCGGTAAATGATAGCGGCGTTCGGGCGATACAATTCAGCGGAAGACATGGGCGGACTCAGCTCAGAAAAACTTGCGCTTGCTCAGACGGGCGCGCAACTCCTCCGCCTCGCGCTTGAGCGCCTGCATGGCCTTGAGCGCTTCCGGCAATTTACGCACTGCGGCCGATTGTTTCATGGCCTCCTTGAAGGGGGCGCTCGGCGAGCCCCAGTAGGCTTGCCCTCCCTCCAGATCGGACATCACCCCCGTGCGTGCTGCCAAGATCGCCTGGTCGCCAATATGCAGGTGTCCGGCGATCCCGCACTGAGCCGCGACGGTCACGTAGTTGCCCAGATGGGAACTGCCGGCCACGCCACTCTGGGAGACGATGACGGTGTGCTTGCCGACGGTGACGTTGTGCCCGATTTGCACGAGGTTATCAATTTTGGAGCCCTCGCCGATGACGGTACGACCGAAGCGGGCGCGATCGATGGTGGTGTTGGCGCCGATATCGACGTGATCCTCAACAACCACGATACCCACCTGATCCACGGTCTCGTAGCGCCCGGTCTCTTTGTTGAGCAAAAAGCCGAATCCATCCGATCCGATGACGGCGCCGGGCTGGATCACCACGTGATTACCGATCACGCAGCGTTCGCGAACCACCACACGCGCATACAGGCGGCAGTGCTCGCCAATGCTCGCATACTTGCCGATCACGCAGCCCGGGCCAATGTCCGAACCCGCGCCGATGCTCGCCCCGGCTTCAATAACGGCCCCGGCTTGCACACGCACCTTGGTCGCATCCACCTGCGCTGTGGGGTCCACCACGGCGCTCGGGTGCACTCCCGGCTCAAAATCATTGCCCACTTTTAGGAAAGCATCCACCAGCGCATTGAAGGCGAGTGATGGATTTTCCACCTCGATGAGCGCCACTCCCTCCGGCTTATCCGGCACTCCCTGCGGCACCAGCACCAGTGCCGCTTTCGTCCCCAAATAATCCTTGTAGTACTTTTCGTTGCCCAAGAAGGATACCTCTCCGGTTCCGGCCTCGGCCAATGTCGCAACTCCAGTTATCGCCGGCACTTCCTCCGCCCGATTCGGCTGAACCAATACACCGCCGGTGAGTTGCAGGATATCCGCTGCGGAGAGAGTCATGCGCGGAGCCTTTTTTCTACAAAAAAAAATCGGCGGCGGGGAATCGTACATGACCGATTTCCCCGCCGTCCGGATTCAACTTTACTTAGCAGCCGGAGCCGCTCCGTCTCCGCTGGCTGCCCCCTCAGCAGATTGCTCAGAGGCGCTCTGCTGCACGGCATTGCGAACCTTCTGCAGCTCTGCCTGCGCGTCAAAACCTGCCGGAGCGTCCGCATTCAAACGCTTGATGACCTTCTCGGAGATATCCATGCTCGGCTTCACATACGGGAAAACGCGTCCCCCCGGAGTCTGGCTGGTCGCAGACGAGTCGATCACAAAATCCACACCCTCTTCAGCAGCCACCGTCTGCACTACCTCGTGCATCTCCCGAGCCAGCAGCGCAGTCATGCGAAGCCTCATGTCGTTGATCGCAAGCTGACGACGCTTCACAAAGGTGTCAAACTCCTGTCGCTCTGCATCATACTCATTCTTCACAGAAGAAAATTGCTCGCGCAACTTCTTCGTCGCAGCCTCCGAAAGCGTGGGGTCTGCCTGCTTCTGGATGCCCACCAGTTTCTGCTCAAGCGCCTTGACCTTCTCCTGACGCGTGGTGATTTCCTCGCGTATGGCATCTATCTGCTTGCGCAGGTCGTTCTCTGCATCCACACGCTTGTAAAACATGATATGCAGCTCACTCATATTCACAGAGGCAATCTTTACCTCCGCTGCAGCCGTTGCCACCAGAGAGCTGATAACAACAGCCAGTACCGACAGTGTAGTAGCGAACTTCTTCATAGTGATACGAAAGATCGTTAAGTGCGACCATTCTACACAAAACATCCCCGACAGTCAAGCACGGCTTGCGAAAGTTGTTCAAATTTATGTCATACCGCCCACATCCGGCCCAAGAAAAAGCACCCCCAAGAGATAGTTAACGGCACATCATGCAGCATAAACCGTTGGTTATTTACGATTTACGATTTACGATTTACGATTTGGGGAGTTCGCGCGCCTGCGGCACGAGGAAGCGGAGCAAGGGAGAGCGGAATGTGATGAAGCCGTGCGTGGGGGTGGTTAGAAAGGGGCGGAGGCGCCTAGCGCCGCCTATGTACAATTTGGAAAATTCGCGCGCCTGCGGTGCGGAGAAGCGGAGCGAATGCAGAGCGGAATCGTCAATGGTTTGACATCTTGTCGGGCTTACTTCCGTTACCTCTCTCAAATGCGTTTGCCTTGAAGCACCCCCAAAGTTGTAATTGACTTTGCAGCCGCCAGCCGTTTTCCCGCCGCTTTGTAACTACGTCCGTGCGTAGCTTGATGAATCTCCGTTCGTTCCAGCTTTGCATCCCCGCGCCTCAGGCGTGCTAAATTTGCAAATCGTAAATCGTAAATCGTAAATGCTCAACGTGTTTGCTCATCCACTCGTCCATCGCGAATCGTGAGCACCCGGTCGCCACGGGCGGCGATCTGGGCATCATGGGTCACGATAACAAGAGTTTTCCCGCACTCATCCGCCAAAGAAAAAAGCAAATCGAGTATCTGCGCACCGTTGCGCGAATCGAGGTTGCCGGTCGGCTCATCTGCGAAAATGATAGCAGGATCGTGAGCAAGCGCGCGGACGATGGCGACGCGCTGTTGCTCGCCGCCGGAGAGCTCGGAGGGAAGGTGGTGCAGCCGATCCGCCAGCCCCACGCGCTCGAGGAGAGCGAGGACGCGTTCCGTGGCCTCCTGCCCTGCAACAGCGGTGGCGAGGGAGGCATTTTCCAACGCCGTAAGCTCGGGCATGAGCATGTAGTTCTGGAAGATGAACCCCATGGTCTTGTTGCGGAAGAGGGCGCGGCGACGCAATGAAAGCGCGTAAATGTCCTGTCCATCCACAAACACACTCCCCTGCTGCGGCTGCTCCAAGCCGGCCAGTGTGTACATGAGTGTGGTTTTTCCCGCACCGCTCGGCCCGCAAAGAAACACCTTTTCACGCGGCGCAATGCACAGGCTCAGGCCGTGCAATACCTCCACCGTCCTAGAACTGATGGAATAGCTCCGGTGCAAGTTGACAGCCCGAATCATGAACGAACGATGATTTGGAGGTTGTCAATGAGCCGAACTTCCCCAAAAAACACCGCTGCGGCCAACACCGCCGGCTGCTCCCCGGCCGCCTCATCATCCAACGTCTGCAGCGTCTGCGGATGCACCAAATGCACATAATCCACCCTCACCCCCGGCAGGGTTTCCAACTGCTCCACCACATCGCGACACACCGCACCGGCAGTAGCCCCTTTGCGAAAGGCGTCAGCTGCCTGTTCCAGGGCGGCATGCAGCCGGGGCGCCTGCGTGCGCTGCTCGGGCGTAAGCCGCACATTGCGACTGGAAACAGCCAGACCATCCGCCTCGCGAACGATCGGAGCCGCGTGCAGAGCGACAGGAAAATCCAAGTCTCGCACAAGGCGGCGCAGCACGATGAGCTGCTGAAAATCCTTTTCGCCGAAGATGGCATCCGTAGGCTGCACCAGATTAAAAAGTTTGGCCACCACGAGACACACACCGTCAAAGTGACCCGGCCGACTCGCCCCGCACAGCACAGTAGAAAGCGCTGACTCGTGCAGAGAAATGCTCCGATCCTCGCAGTACATTTGCTCCGTATTCGGCATAAAAAGCACATCCACCCCGCAATTTTCACATATTTCAGCATCCTGTTCCGGAGTGCGCGGATAGGTTGCCAAATCCGATGCTTGGTTAAACTGCACGGGATTCAAAAAAACTGATGCTACCACACATCCCTGTTCGCCGGCGAGCTCTCGCGCTTGTCGCAAGAGAGAGGCGTGCCCGGCATGCAGCGCGCCCATGGTGGGCACCAGCACGCGGGGACTAGCCGCATTCTTCGCCAACGCTGCGCGCAACTCCCTCTTTGATGTTACGATCCGCATGCCGTCAGCATAGCTGCCGGGTGACAAAATGTCAATGAGAATATCCACAGCAACCACATCTGTCCCAAGAAAAAACACCCCCAATAGGTGGGTAACGGCACATCATGTAGCATAAGCCGTTGGTTATTTACGATTTACGATTTACGATTTACGATTTGGCCAAGCCATGAACCTGGTTTCGCATGATTCGCACCCCTTTCGAACCAACAACCTTGTACGATTTGGCCAAGCCATGAACCTGGTTTCGCATGATTCGCGCCCCTTTCGAACCAACAACCTTGTACGATTTGGCCAAGCCATAAACCTGGCTTCGCATAATTCGCGCCCCTTTCGAACCAACAACCTTGTACGATTTGGCCAAGCCATGAACCTGGCTTCACATGATTCGCACCCCTTTCGAACCAACAACCTTGTATGATTTTCCCCGCCACCTTTGCTTACGCTCCGCATTTCCCGCGCCGCAGGCGCGCTATAATCCAAATCGTAAATCGTAAATCGTAAATCGTAAATGACAACAATCTGCTTGCCAATCAGGCGTTTCTCTGCTAAAAGTATCGCACGCCCCGCCTCAGCGGGCATCCTTCGCTCCCATGGGCCTTCCTTTCTTCAGTAAACTGCGCCACCATAGACAGCACCTGCGTCTCATCAAGAACGAACTGCAGCGTGTTCGCGAGAAAATTGCCGCGCAAGCAGCCGATTTTCAACCGCATGTTCGCGGGTACCTGGCGCAACTGTGCATGGGGCGAGGCAAAATGATACGCCCCGGGTTGGTGCTGCTCACAGCGGCTGCAACCGGCGGCATCAAAGAGGAACACATATCCTTTGCCGCTCTGCTGGAAATGCTGCACATGGCTTCATTGGTGCACGATGATGTGCTGGACAAGGCCGATGTGCGCCGTGACCGCCCCACACCGAACGCGCTGTGGGGGAATGAGCTGGCCGTGCTGCTGGGCGACACCATGCTAGCGCAGGCGATGGTGCTCGGCACTCGTATTGGGGATATACGCTTCAACCAGCGTATGGCTTTGTCCACTCGTGATTTATGCGAGGGAGAGGTGGAGCAATCCACCCGCCTGTGGGATGTCAACATGACGCGCTCGGAATACTACGAAATTATCCGTAAAAAAACGGCCACTCTTTTTGCCATGGCCATGAGCGGCGCCGCTATGCTGCAAGGCATGGAGGACGAGATGGTGGAGCACCTTAACCGCATGGGCACTCTTCTTGGTATCTCATACCAAATCTACGATGATTGCTTGGATCTGCTGGGCGTGGATGAACAAGCCGGCAAGACACTAGGCACAGATGTGCAGAAGGGTAAGCTGACCCTGCCGATTTTCTTCCTCATGGAGTCGGATAACGAGGACATCGCCGCTGAGGTGCGTGATGCCGTGGAAAACCGGAGCGGATTCGACTTGCAGCGCTTGCGCCAGACGGAAAGTTTCCACGTGGCAATGCAGCTCTCGGTGAACGAGGCTCTCTCCCGCAACGAAGAGGCGCGGGAGGTGTTGTGGCTCCTGCCGGAAACCTCCGCCCGCGAGGCTCTGGCCGAAACCACCTACCGTCTGGATGAAATGTTGCAGGAATGCTGCAACGGAACACTGATACTCTCATGACAACAAACGAAAGGTGCGCCCTGCGACCGGAATTGATGCTTCCCAAACTGCCGGAGTCCGCAGAGGATCTTTGGGAAAAGGTAGTGAGCAACGCCTGGGAAGAAGCAGGCAAGGAAGCGCGACTCGCCGGCATGCTCGAAGAAATCGTACTCTCTCGCTCCGGTCTGCAAAACGCGATAGCTGTGCGTCTGGCACAACGACTCACTTGCCCTTACTTCACTCGAGAAGAGTGGGAAGAGCTTTTCAACGCCGAGATCGAGGAGCATCCCCAGATCATCCCGGCTATGGTAGCGGATTTGTACGCTGTGGTGCACCGCGACCCAGCCAGCCACTCCCCGCTTACCCCCCTGCTCTTTTTCAAGGGATTCCACGCTCTGTGCGCCTACCGTTTCGCCCACACGCTCTGGGAGCAGGGACGCCAGCTGCCCGCCCTCATGCTGCAGAGCGTGACCAGCGAGGTCTTCGGCATCGACATTCACCCTGCGGCGCAAATCGGCTGCGGTATCATGCTTGACCACGGCACCGGCATCGTCATCGGTGAAACGGCTATCGTGGAAAACAACGTTTCCATGTTGCACGAGGTGACGCTGGGTGGCACCGGTAAGGAGTTTTGCGACCGCCATCCCGTGGTGCGCACGGGTGTGATGATCGGCGCGGGCGCAAAAGTGCTGGGGCGTGTCGAGATCGGCGAGTGCGCCAAAATTGCCGCCTCCTCCGTGGTTCTGGATGATGTGAGCCCGCACACGACAGTGGCCGGCGTGCCCGCAGTGGTGGTGGGCGCTCCCGGAGAGGACGAACCTGCATTCTGCATGCAGCAAAGCATCCACTAACCTCTCTCTTTTTTCATGCTCCGAGAGCTCCATCTGCGTCTGCCCCTGCCGCAGGCCGATTCTCCGGACGCCCGTTTGCGGGCCGCTGCTCGTGCACTGCGTTTGCCCCTGCGCCGCATCCACGGACTGCGCCTCCTCAAGGAGAGTCTCGACGCCCGTCAACGCACGATCTGCAAGCAGTTGCGCTGTCTTGTGGCGGTGGATGAGCCCCTGCCTCCCCCGACCCCTTTGCCTGCCTCCCCCTCACCGGCTCCGCAGGACGCCCCGCGCCTTATCATCGTGGGCAGTGGTCCGGCGGGTCTTTTTGCTGCTCTGCGTTGTTTGGAACTCGGGGTGCGTCCGGTCCTGCTGGAACGCGGCAAGGATGTGAGCGCACGACGCTTCGACCTGCGCCCCATTAACTGCGAGGGACGAGTACCGATAGATTCCAATTACTGCTTCGGTGAGGGCGGCGCCGGGGCTTTCTCCGATGGTAAGTTATACACCCGCGCCACCAAACGTGGGGATGTGGCGGAAGTGTACCGCTACTTTGTAGCGTACGGCGCAAATCCCTCTATCCTGACGGATGCCCACCCGCACATCGGCTCGGATAAACTGCCGCGCATTATCCAATCGATGCGCGCTGCCATCATCGCTGCCGGCGGAGAGGTGCATTTCGGCACGCGCGTGTGCGGCCTGCTGCGCAGTGCGGACGGCTCGCGGTTGCTCGGCGTGCGCAGCGTTGACGGTCGGGAATGGCAGGCAAACGCTGTCATTCTGGCGACCGGACACAGCGCTCGCGACATCTACCGCATGTTGGTGCAGGAGAAGTTGATGCTGGAGCGCAAAGCCTTCGCTGCCGGTGTGCGCATTGAACACCCTCAGGCTCTCATTGATGCCGCTCTCTACCATTTGCGCCCGGGACAGATACGCCCACACAACCTGCCCGCCGCGCGCTATACGCTATCCACTACCATCCGCGAGCGCGGGGTGCATTCCTTTTGCATGTGCCCGGGCGGTTTCATCGTGCCCGCTGCCACGGAAAACGATGAGGTCGTGGTGAACGGTATGTCGCTTTCCCGCCGAAGTTCTCCACTTGCTAATTCCGGCTTCGTGGTAACCGTCACCCCGGAGGATACGGACACTTTCGCGCGTGGGCACGGCGTTCTCTCCGGCATTGTTTGGCAAAAACAGCTGGAACAAGCTTCCGCCCGCGCCGGCGGCGGCGCCATGAAAGCTCCCGCCCAGCGTGTGCAGGATTTCCTGAATCGACGCACTTCGGTCTCTCTGCGCGCCTGTAACTACCGCCCCGGGATTACGCCGTACAACCTGTGGGAACTGCTGCCGCGCGGCATCTGTGAGCGTATGGCAGAGGGCCTCCGCCTCTTTGAACGCAATATTCCCGGTTTCACCGGCGAAGATGCCTTGCTCATCGGCACGGAAACGCGTACCAGCTCACCCGTACGTATTCCACGCAATTCTGACACCCTGCAGCACCCGCAACTCGCCGGGCTTTTCCCCTGCGCCGAAGGGGCCGGGTACGCCGGCGGCATTGTTTCCGCAGCGCTGGATGGCAGATTATGCGCCGAGGCTGCCGCAGCATACCTACACAGATGAAGGCAGACGGAGCCTGCCTATGTACGATGTACGATTTGGCCAAGCCGTGGACGCAGCTTCGCATGATTCGCGCCCCTTTCAAACCAACGACCTTGTATGATTTAGCCAAGCCATGGACACGGCTTCGCATAATCCAGCACCTTTCGAACTACTACCTTGCGTAATTTTCCCCACCACCTTCGCTTACGCTCCGCAGTTCCGCGAGCCGGAGGCTCGCCAAATTTCTAAATCGTAAATCGTAAATCGTAAATCATAAATGGTATCATTTTGCGTTCACCATCAACGTATAAATTCGCGAAAATTCCGCTAAATAGAGTGCGGGCTGCTGCGTCGAATGACTCCGCATTTCAGCTATGCGCCGCAATACCGCCGCCATCGACGTCGCCAGCGCACTGCGAAAATCCAGCAACGCCAGTAATTCGTGAGCCGCGCCTATCATGTAGCGCCGAGAGCTTCCCCTGGCACGTTTACCTGCCTGGGCCGGGTTTGCCAGCTGGAAATAATGATCGTGGTAATATACGTTTTCCAGATGAAATTGACCTGACGCCACATATTCTGCGTCCATGCGCAGGCAGAGTTGGCAGATGAGCATCATCAACGTGCATAAATCCCGCGCCGACAAACACCGCCCGTCACTCTGCATCATATCCAGCGGCTCGCCTTCCGGGCTTTCCTTGGCCACCATCCACGTCCCTTCCGCCTCCATCACCTCCAACACACGCGACAGGTGTTCCCCTTGAAACCCGGCCTGGACTCGGGCGGTATCCAGAAAAAGCTCTACGTTGCGTTTGTCCCCCACGGCGCTTTTCCGCAGCACCTCCACCATCACTTCACGCCTCAAATCTCTCTGCTTCCCGCGGTACAGGATTGTATCACGCTCCTCCCTAATCACGGAGGTAAGCATATACTGCTCCCCCACGAGCATGGGTAAATCGTAAAAATCTGTTTTATCCATGAAGTTACTGCGCGTTGAGAAGTTTAATGACCGGCAGACCTTCCACCGCCTGATCCCACACCGCCGCGGGAAAGGTAAACTGCATAAACGCGCGCGGCTCATCCTCACCGGGTTCCTCAACACGCTTCACGCGCACCGTCTGTTCCGGCTGCCCGAGTACCTCCGGCACCACCGTATCAATGAGATGCGCTGGGATTTTAAGCACCACATCTTGGGTCGGGTGCATAACAGGCGGATGCAGGTAAGTGTTCTCATCGGGCGCGATGGTAGCCGACCAACCTTCCGGCAGACTCAAATCGACGGATGTGACACGACTCACAGATTGACCGTTCACGCTCATCCAACCGCCCACGCGGCGCACTACCTGCATGGCTTTCTCTCCGGCTTTCCCCTGCTCGTCCACCGGCAAATCCAACGCCAGAGCCTTTTTCCCACGAGCAAAAGCAGACTGGAGCTTGTTGATCACCTGCTGCGCGGTGGGGAGTTCCTCCGTGTCCCCCAAATTGACGTGTTCAACATCTGCGCCGTCACTCACAACCGCCATCTGAACTTTCGCCGCTTCCTTCTGCAAATCCTCGGTCACCGATTGATTTTCGGCGGCGCCGACAATGCCCACGGCATTGCAACCGGCTTCCTTCGCCATCAGGACTATGCTATTGATGAGTTCGGGGCTGATAACGCTCTTGTTACCCTGCGCATCGGGGGCAATGTGCACTTCCAAACGCAGCCCCGGGCATTCATTCTCGGTTTGGCCAGCCTCCTCGGTATCAACAGACGGCGCCCCCCCAACACCTCCGGCACACGCGCCGCAGGCTTTCCCTTCCGAATCCACACCCATAACCATGGGCACGAGCATCGCAAGCATCGAGAGTAGTATCCTCATCTTACGCTCATGCTAGCAAAGCACGCCCTCTCTGTCAATCTGAAAAAACATACATACATCCGTCCACATCCGTCCCAAGAAAAAGCGCCCCCAATAAGTTGGTAACGGCACATCATAAAACATAAGCCGTTGGTTATTTACGATTTTGCCAAGCCATGAACCTGGCTTCGCATGATTCGCGCCCCTTTCGAACCAACCACCCGTCTTGCTCCACCCTCCCCATTTGCTTACGCTTCGCAGTTCCGCGAGCCGGGGGCTCGCCAAATTTCTAAATCGCAAATCGTAAATCGTAAATGAATTGCATGTTTGATTCGCTTTTCCTTGGGACACGTGTGGGTTACCGCAAGAAGAAACGGAGCACCTTTTCCTTCCACGCGGTGATGGGTGCGTAGCGGAATGGCAAGTCGAGGAAGGTGAAGCGACTGAGCACTCCTTTGGCGTGGGAGAACGTGTTGAAGCCGGTGACGCCATGGTAGGCGCCCATGCCGCTCTGCCCCACGCCGCCGAAGGGAAGATTGGGCACCGCGAGATGCATAATGGTGTCGTTGATACAGACTCCGCCCGAGGAAATGGAACCGATCAGACGTTGCTCATTGCGGCGGTTGGATGTGAAGATATAGCATGCCAACGGCTTGGGACGCGAACGCACAAACTGCTCAACCTCGTCCAAGGAATCAAACGGGATCATCGGCAAAATCGGGCCGAAAATTTCCTCCTGCATGCAAGGGGATGTCGCCGGATCGACCTCATCCAGCAAGGTGGGTTCCATGCGCAGGGTTGCTGAGTTCATTCGACCGCCCAGACGGATGTTCTCCCCGCTCAGAAGTCCCTGCAACCGCTCAAAATGCCGCTCACTCACGATATGCGTGAAGTCGGGATTATCCGCCGGGTGTTCGCCGAGCATGCCGCGGATGGCGGCCGCATATTTCTGAATAAAGCGCTCCTTCACACTGCGGTGGATGAGCAGGTAATCCGGGGCCACGCAAGTCTGCCCCGCATTGAGTGTTTTGCCGAAAGCAATGCGACGCGCCGCAAGCGGAATATTGGCCGTGTCATCCACAATGCACGGGCTTTTGCCGCCCAGCTCCAGGGTGACGGGCACGAGATTGGCGGCCGCAGCCTGCATCACTCGTCTGCCTACACTCGGACTTCCCGTGAAAAAGATCGTATCGAAAGGAAGCGCAAGCAGCTGCTCTGCCACATCAGTGCCACCGCCCACCGTGGTGACATATTCCGGCGGGAAAATGGCGGAAAGCAGCTCGGTGAGTTCCTTTGCCGTGTGTGGTGCGTGGCGTGAAAAACGAAGCACGCAGCAATTCCCGGCAGCCAGAGCAGAAATCAAGGGGTCGAGGCTCAGCAACAGGGGGTAATTCCACGGGCTGATGATGAGCGCCACGCCGTACGGCTCCGGCACAATACGCGCCACCGCGGGAAACTGCGCCAGCGGCGTGCTCACCCTCTTCGGGGCGCTCCACTTGCGCAGGTGGTGCAATGCCTCACGCACGGAGTTGAGGCACAGTCCAATCTCGCACATGTACGACTCCGCGGGTGATTTGCCCAAGTCAGCATGCAGCGCCTCAGTCAGACCTTTCTCGCGCTCTCGCAGGGCGCTCTGCAAACGCTTGAGCGCATCCCGACGAAAGGAGAGCGGTCTGGTCGCTCCGCTCATGAAGTATCGGCGTTGTTTTTCGAGAATTTGCTGCATTATTTGTGAGGGGGTATGAGTGATTCAAAGTGCGCCGCGCAGCAGATCCAGAACCTGCTGAACCGACATGGCGCGGGGGTTGACGATGAGAGCGCCATCGTTCACGGCCGTTTCCGCAACGCGTGCGAGCTGCTGTTCCGCGACCCCCGCTTCCGAGAGGCGCAGCGGAATCCCGGCGCTCGCGTGGAGCTGACCGAGCAAGTCAGTCACGGCCTGCACCAATGCTTCTCCTCGCATCTGTGCAGGGGTGGCGGCCGCTTTCTCCCATCCCACCATCTCCGGCAAGAGGCGCGCGTAGCTCTCTGCAGCGGCAGGTAAATTGTAGCGTAGGACGTGCGGCATCAGGATACCCATGGCCTCGCCGTGCGGTACATGGCACACGCCACCCAACGCGTGGCCTATGGCGTGCACTGCACCCACCATCGAATTGGAAAAGGCAATGCCCGCCATGGTGGCCGCCAGCGCCATGTTCAGGCGAGCGTCGGCGTCTGATCCATGCTGCACTGCCCTGATTATATTGGCAGAAATGAGCTGTATCGCCGCATGGCAGTACGCGGAGCTGAGCGGATTGCTCTGCAGGCAGGTGGCGGCTTCGATGGCATGGCAAAGGGCATCCACCCCGGTAGCTGCCGTAGCGCGGGCGGGCAGACGCAGAGTCATGCGCGCATCCAGTACCGCCACGTCCGGCTCCACAAAAGGCGAGAGGAATTCCATTTTTATCCCCTGCTCCTCATTGCGAATCACCGCGACGCCCGTGCACTCCGAACCGGTGCCGGCCGTGGTGGGCACCACAATGAAGGGAATGTGCCGCCCGCATCGCAGGTTCTCAATCCCGCTGATGGCTAAAATATCGTCCGTATCGTGAGAGAGCACCAGTCGCGCTCCCTTGGCAGAGTCGATGACGGAGCCGCCTCCCACCGCCACCATGCTGTCACACCCGCTCTCGCGATACACGGCGGCAATGCGGTTCACCACGCTCAGCGAGGAATCCACCGGTATATCCGAGAACGTTGCCGCCGGTGCACAGCCTTCTGCCTGCATGGTGTCTTGCACCATGGCTACTATCCCCAGCCGCAATAGCACGGCATCCGTGAGCAGCAGGGGACGTTCTACTTCCAAGTGGCGCAGTTCGTCCGGTATGCGCTCCAGGGCATTCTGCCCGCAGAGCAGTTTTACAGCGTTTTGGAATTCAAAATAGGCAGGTTTCATCAACAGGCGTTTTGAAGGAATCCAACCAGGGTGCGCGCATAAACCCTCAGTCTGCTCACCGGCAGCTCAGGCAGCTCGGGTAAAATACGCCGCGACAGGATGGGTGGGAAAAGGTAGGCCTCAGCCCGGTTCACCAGGCGAGCTAAACGCATCACATCTGCTATTTCCCCAGACAGGGTGAAAGCATGCTGCGCGTAAGCGTGCGCCAGGCCCATTTGCCCGGTGAAAAGGCGAAAGGAAATAGCGAGGGCTTTCAATCGAAGCGTACACAGCGCCGCCTGCTCCGGGTGCGGGATGCGCAGTAGCCTCTGCCCATCCCATTCAACGAAGAGCGAGGGTGCGTTATGCCCGGTGTGAATGGCGTAGGTCATGCCGACGGGCATGCGGCGCAGCTCTGCGGCCACCTCGGGATCCAGTTTCTGCAACGCCACAAGAGCTGCATGCACCAGGCGCAGCGCCGCCGCTACAATCATGGCTTGCAGGCGGCGTCTCATGGCTTCGACGGCAAGCATTCATGTGCTGTGGGACGTGCGGCCGCCGCGCGGCGTAGGCGATCCATCATGGCACAGCCCAATCCGGTCTCCGGCAGAGCCTCGGCCACAATGCAGTCCACATCCGTCTGCGCATCCATGGTTCGCATCACCGCGAAGAGTCGCACAGCAGCCTCCGCAAGGCGTCCGCTGCCGGGGGAAAGCGCCATCACCTGCGACCACTCCCCCTGCGTGGCGAGCGGGGAATCTCCTTGGTACGTGATGAGTCCGTAGCGCACTCCTGGCTGCGGGGAGAAGGGTTCGCGCGGTTCGCAGAGGATAACCGGCTTCACCGGCGCGTAGTGCGAGCTGAGTTGACCGGGAGCCGTGAGAGCCGCGCTGGCTCCCGCACGAGACGGCTTGAGCACGCGGCACACTCCGCGCAGTTTCTCGCGGGTGACCGGTCCCTCCCGCAATAAACGCACGGCGGGTTTGCCTTTCTCATCCAAACACGGTTGCAAGATCGTGCTTTCCAACCCCTCGGAACAGGCCCCGGCATCCACCACCAGCGGGATGCGTCCGCCCAGCTCCTCCATGACCGCCGCAGCCGATGTGGGGGATATGCGCCCGAAGCGGTTTGCACTAGGTGCGGCAACAGGATGCCCCAGCGCGCGAGCAACACCGCGCATCACTTCGTGCCGGGTCACACGGCATGCCACGGTGGGCAGTCCGCTCGTCACGATATCCGGCACGCAAGCCTTGCGCGGCAGCACCAGCGTCATCGGTCCGGGCCAAAAGAGTTCAGCAAGTTTATTGACGAGGGAGCGCAGTTCCGCAGGCACTTCTGCGATGCTGTGCACGGCCGCCGCCTCCGGCAGGTGGCAAATGAGCGGGTCAAAGCTCGGTCGCTCTTTCACTTCAAACACGCGAGCTACCGCCTCCTCACAAAAAGCATCCGCCGCTAACCCGTACACCGTCTCCGTCGGCAATGCCGCAATCTGGCCACTCGCCAGCAACTCGGCTACCTCCCGATAAACCGAGCGCGCATTGGTGGTCATATCTATGCAGATTACACGCGTATGCATCTGCTCGAAATCATACACGCGCGCCTTTCGTATGTCAAGAAGAGCCAACGGGGCAACCGCATCAGAAAATGCGGTTGCCAATTTACGATTTTGGTACCTCTAAAAACTACTGAAGTGAAAAAACGCGGAAATTTAAAGCTGAAAAATAAAACATTTTTTGTAATACGTCCGCATGAGGATCACACGTGTCCCAATAAAATCTTTTCTGGGATCATTCAACCCATTCCTCATGCGTTTCCTACGGATGAAGGAAGTAAGCCAGCAAGACGGCAAACTTTGCCAAGTTCGCGCGCAAGCGCGGGAATTTCCAAATCGTAAATCGTAAATAACCAACGGCTTATGCTGCATGATGTACCGTGAACTACCCATTAGGGGTGCTTTTTCTTGGGACGGATGTGGATTTTTTCCCGAAGCTGGGCTGATTAGGCTTGAAAGTACTAGCGGGTACGAGTAAGATGAGGACGAGGCGCGAGGAATGCGCCGGCACACACATTCTATACTGCTATGAAGACAATTATTACAAATGCGCACGTTATTTCTCCCGGGGTCGATATTATGGGTGGCAGTGTTTTGATAGAAGACGGCAAAGTGGTGGCCGTGCTGCAACCGGGCGAGAGCGCACAGGCAGATGCCACGCACGATGCCGGCGGGCACATGCTGATGCCGGGGTTCATCGATATCCACTCTCACGGCGCGGGCGGCTGCGACACCTGCGATTGCAAGGTGGAGAGCATCCGCACCATCGCAGATTGCAAAATGAAGGAGGGTGTGACAACCTGGCTGCCGACGACGCTGACGCTCGGCACAAACACTTTGGCGGATGTGTGCCGCTGCGTGAAAGAATACGCAACTTCCCCAAATGGCTCTAAAACTCCCGGTGTGCATTTGGAGGGGCCTTACATCAACCCCAAGCAGTGCGGCGCGCAGAACCCCGCCTTCGTACGCCCTGCCGATGTGGATGAGTTAATGATGCTGCACGCGATTTACCCGGTACTCAACATCACATTGGCTCCGGAAATGCCGGGAGCGATCGACTTTATCGCTCGAGCCACAGCAGAGGGCATTACCTGCTCCGCCGGTCACTCCGCAGCCACGCACGCAGACTTTGCAAAAGCAAAGGCCGCCGGGTTGCGCCGCCTCACGCACTTCTGCAACCAGATGAGCCCGCAACACCACCGCGAAATCGGTCTGGTGGGCTCCGGCATGCTCGACCCCGACATCCGCATCGAAATCATCTGCGATACCATCCATCTGTGCGCGGATATGCTCAACCTCACGTTCAGCAACAAACCCATCGACCAGATGATCATGATTACGGATTCCCTTGCCTGCTCATGGATGCCGGATGGACCCGGCCAGTTGGGCGGCTTGCCGATCATCGTGAAAAACGGTGTAGCGAGGCTGGAGAGCGGGAATTTAGCGGGCTCTACCCTGCGCTATGCCAAGGGTCTCTACAATGTGTGGAAAATCACCGGCAAACCGCTTAGCCAGCTTGTGAAGGCAACCTCTCTCAACCAGGCGGAAAGTCTCGGGCTGAGCGGACTCGGCAAGATATCCCCGGGATACACGGCGGATCTGGTGCTGCTGGATGACGAGTTCAACGTGCTCAAGACTTATATTGACGGCACGCTGCGCTACGAAGCCTGAGCCAAAAGCAACGTGGCCATGCTCATTTCGCCATTAGCACGCAAACTCTGCGCGGCGCACGGGAAGGATCCCACCGAGCTGCGTGGCAGTGGTCCGCGCGGGCGTATCATGGCGGCGGATGTGCTGCGTGAATCGGCTAGATGCGCCACCAAAGCTGCGCCAAACGCTCGCTGCGGCACTCAGTTGGCGGATCCTGCTACGCCACCCACCCGCGAGCCGAAGGATGGCTACTACGTGTACGATGCCGAGGTAGATATGAGTGCGCTGGCAAGCATCAGTTTCCC
The DNA here is from genome assembly GCA_947626545.1 of uncultured Akkermansia sp. Classification (GTDB taxonomy): domain Bacteria; phylum Verrucomicrobiota; class Verrucomicrobiia; order Verrucomicrobiales; family Akkermansiaceae; genus Akkermansia. Next base: position 87,718 of record CANQSS010000002.1, read on the forward strand.
CATTGCCGTGCAGTGCGAGAAACTGCTTGAAGAGCGCTACTCACTTTTCGACTACATTGTGCGTGCCATGGTGAAAGCGTGTATGAGTACGGAGGAATGGATACCGGAACGGGTGGATCTCCTGCTTTTCGAGCATCAAGGCGAGCAGACGACTGCCCTGCAAGATGCCGCGGACATGAGCATCTACCGTATTGCCCGCGAGGGTGCTCAAAACCCACCCGTGCCGCAGAATTTTCGTCCCAATATCGTCATCTGTGATGCCCATACCACCCGCGCCCAAGTTGCAGAAAAGTTGAGCGGGGATGCACGTCCCGCTTTTGCCCTGGTGGTGCGCGGGCACACGCCGAAGGTTGGTATCCGCGCCGGGCGCACTACGCTGCAGAACTACACGCTTCCCTACACCTTTTACGCTGCGGCGCAGGGTGGCGTAAGTGAAAGGGCAGCTAACCGCATCGCGGCCGAACTGCACGCTCTTCTTTTTAACCCGGTGCGACTGCTCTTGCTGCACTGATATGAACGCGCCCGTGCCGGAAGTCCCTGCATCGGAACCTCAACCTCCTCGACCACGCAAGCGCACCCGGCGCTGGTTTCTGCGTTCTTTGCTGGGGTTGGGAGTACTGGCGGCTGCCGGCAAAGGGGTGGATTACCTGCTGCCGCGTACCATTTGCCGACCGGGCGAGTGGCATGGTCCACGTACAGACCATTTCGACGGCATGTATTTCCACAACGTGGCGGAACCTGCCCCTCCCGCCGACTACGGATCCGCCCCTATTCTGCGCTGGTTGAAAGACCGCCTGCACCGCGGCGAATACCCGGAAATCGAACGCAACGCACATACGCCGCAGCTCGCAGAACGAGTGACAGGTCGAGATTGGGAGGTCACCATGATCAATCACTCCACCGTGCTCGTGAGACTCGAGGATTACACCATTCTCACCGACCCTGTGTGGAGCGACTACACGAGTCCCATCCAAGGCATCGGCCCGTGCCGCACCCGACCGCCCGGTATCGCGTTGGAAAACCTGCCGCACATTGACATTTGCCTGCTCTCGCACGACCATTACGACCACTTCGATGTACATACCCTACGCCTGCTGGAGGAGCGTGACCATCCGCTTTTCATCCTGCCGCTCGGTCTGCGCAGCTTGTTGGAGTACCATACGAGCAGTGGCGTGCGCGTGATGGAAAAAGATTGGTGGGAGAGCGTAGAACTGCCACGCCTCACCGTGCACCTTACTCCCGCACGTCACTGGAGCAAACGCTACCGCACTGAGGAAACGGCCAATCGCTCGCTCTGGTGCGGTTTCTACTTGGTCGGGCACGGCGGCGTGCGCCTCTACTACGCCGGCGACACGGCCCGCACGCGCTGGTTTACCCACATCCGGGAGCGCTTGGGGGCGCCGGATGTGGCCTTGCTGCCCATCGGTGCTTACAAGCCGGACTGGATTCGTTTGCACCATACTGGGCCTGCGGACGCAGTAGATGCCCTGCTGGATTTGCGCGCGCGACAGGGCATCGCATGTCATTTTGGCACTTGGCAACTCGCGAATGAAGGCTATGCAGAAACGCTGGCGGATTTAGCGGCGGCGCTGGAGCGGCGTGGAGTGCCGACGCAGCGCTTCATTGCCCCGGAGAATGGTCAGACCTTGCGCAATCACGTTCCAGTCGCAAGCACTCGCGCGTAGCCAACCCGCATGGCTGCGCCCCCGCCGTGGTAAACTCCGCGTACCACTTGTAGCCATCGGCAGTGTTGTCCCCGTACATAGCAAGCGTATTTCCTAATGCGATCGCTCTCTTTCCTTTCTTTGAGCTTGACTTTCCTTGTGCTTCACCTCATAATGCCCCCGCGCTGCGCCCTGCGTATGCCCTGGAGAGATGGCTGAGTTGGTCTAAGGCACTCGACTCGAAATCGAGCGTGGCAGAGATGTCACCGTGGGTTCGAATCCCACTCTCTCCGCTGCTGCCTACTGCTGGAAGGCACGGAGCCAATCCGTCCCTTTTGCGTCATGCTCAAATAAAAGTCTTGCCATGTCGCATGTTTTTCGGTAGAATGCACTCGCTTTCCCTGAGAAGGGGAGGAAATATTTCTCAAGCGAAGTTAGCTCAGTGGTAGAGCACATCCTTCACACGGATGGGGTCATAAGTTCGAATCTTATACTTCGTAGCGAATTTGATAGTTTGATTGAGTTTGATTAGCCCGCAAGTCCTAGAGACGGCGGGCTTTTTGCTTGCCTTGGTTTGGTGGAGTTTGATAGAGAGGGGGTACATTTAGGGTCACATAGCGGGGTCACATAAAAAATGGGGCAACGCAAATTTTGTTGATAGAGGGGGAGATAGGGTAGCACCACCCGAAGCACCACCCCCCAAAGCGGTTTGCCTGACTTCGACAAGTAGGTGATGAATAGAGGATATGTAATCCGTGAACAAGTCTTTTCCGAACAGACCGGCATCTTCCGCATAGAGGCAGAACACCAAACGCACACAAAAGCGGTTGAGCTGTTGCAGGGTTGCGGCGTTCACCATGCTCCCGGCTTTTTTCAGGAGAGCATTGTAGATTTCGGAGACGAGAACGCCAGCTTTCATCGACATTTCGCGCTCCTTCTCAATGCGCGCATTGGCGGCATCCACGAGGAACTGTAAGCGGTGCCACTGCTCAGGTAATTCTTCCAGAGTAATACAGCTCGCCGTTACAGCTGGCTGCGGGGCGTTCATATCGTGAATACGTATCTCGCTAAAGTTGCAGGTCACAATCCAGCGCGCGTGTTGATCCACGGGCAGATTATCCGAATATCGTTTGGCTTGTTCGTAAGGAGTGAGCATGGCTCCGCCGGATTGCATTTGTGGCGCATTCAAGTCCACCTTGCGTCCTTTTTGCTCAATCAGCACGCGAGTATCAGGCAGGTAAGCGTCAATGTAGCGCGTGGAATTCCCCACTTGCACGGGCTTCTCAAAAAGAACGGTGCGGCTGATATCATAGCTGCGCACGCCAAGGATCTCTTGCAACAAATCCCTCCAAAAACTCTGTGCTTCCTGCCTTTCTCCTCCCGTTGCTTCTTTCCATTTTTCTGCGAAAGCCTTTACGACTTTCTTCATCGCTGCCTCTGTTGTCGGGCCGGTAGTTGCATCCATACGCTAGAGAATATAACACAACCGCCTGCAAAATGGAAGAGCAAACAGACACCCGCTGGACTGCTCCAACGGGCTGCTCAAACAATGAAGGGGGACACCAACCTTCCCTTGCTCCGGACATACAACCAAAGCGAGGTAACGTCAACATTTCGGGCAAAAATCAAGCATTCAAGGAGCTTGCGTGGTCTACAAAACGAGGCTGAGAATTGACCCCACAAAACGTTACGGATTACATATCCGCTGTGGTGAGGCCCTCGGCTGTGCGAGAACGCATCATGAAGCTCTTCCGTGCGCTCAACGTGGAACCGCAGCAGCGCGATCCTTTCGATGAAGAACTGCGAGCCTTCCCCTTCGTGAATGGCGGGCTTTTCGCAGGGAGTGACACGGACTTCATTCCTCCGCTGGATGAGGCTCTCTGCAATCTCATCCGAGATGCGGCGCACTTTGACTGGCGCGGCATTTCGCCCACGATTTTCGGCGGTCTTTTCGAAAGCACGCTCAACCCCGCCACGCGCCGCAGCGGCGGCATGCACTACACCAGCGTGGAAAACATCCACAAAGTGATTGACCCTCTCTTTCTGAACGCTCTCGCGGAGGAACTGCATAGCATCATGGAGGAAAGCAGAGGAAACACCCTCGTCCGCAAGTTGGAAACCTTCCGCGATAAACTCGCCTCGCTCACTTTCCTCGACCCCGCCTGCGGTTCTGGCAACTTCCTCACCGAAACCTTCATCTTCCTTCGCCGCTTAGAGAATGAAGCTCTGCGCTACCTTTCCAACGGACAAGCAACCTTTGGCGGCGACTTCTCCCGAGTGAAAGTAACGATACAACAATTTTTCGGGATCGAGATAAACGACTTTGCCGTGTCGGTTGCCAAGGCCGCCCTCTGGATAGCCGATGCTCAAATGTGGAGAGAAACGCAGGAGTTCACCGATCAGCAATTGGCGGACTTCCTGCCGCTGCAAAGTTACGAGAATATCCGCGAGGGCAACGCGCTGGAAATGGACTGGATGGACAACCTCCCCAACCGTCATGTGGACTACATCATCGGCAACCCGCCGTTCATAGGCTACTCCCTTCAAACGAAGGAACAGAAAGCTGATATGCAGCGTCTTCTCGGCAAAGCACGAGCATGGGGCAAGCTGGATTTTGTTTGTGCATGGTTCGATAAAGCGGCTCAAATCTTGCAGCATGATTCCAACACGCGCGCCGCTTTTGTCTCCACCAATTCCATTACTCAGGGCGAACAAGCCGCTAACCTTTGGAAGCTTCTTACGAGTGAGTACGGCGTTCACATCGACTTCGCCTATCGCACGTTCAAGTGGGCAAATGAAGTAAGAGACACGGCAGCAGTGCACTGCGTTATCATAGGTTTTAGTACGGGACAAGCAAGAGGATGCACCATTTTTGACGAAGAGGGGATTGCCCACACGACACATCAGATTAACAGCTATCTCCTGGATGCGCCTTTCTTGTTTATTGAAAGTCGCAGCTTACCGCTTTGCAACGTACCGAAAATGAGTACGGGAAACCGCCCGGCTGACGGCGGGCACCTCATTATTGGGGCAGACGAGTACGATGCTTTTATGGCGCGAGAACCACGAGCCGCAAAGTTCATCAAATCCTTCATGGGAGCGGATGAATTTATCAAAGGAAAAAAACGGTGGTGCTTATGGCTTGTTAGTGCCAGTCCTGCAGAATTGCGCACAATGCCCGCCGTCATGGAGCGAGTAGAAGCATGCAGACAAGATCGATTGAACGCTCCCGACCCCGGACGCCGCAAGTTGGCTGATACTCCCACCCTCTTCCGTGAAACGAATAATCCTGTTCGTTATGTCGCCATTCCGGAAGTTTCGTCCGAGAATCGTCAGTACATTCCAATGGCTTTTCTGAATGAAACAACGATATGTAGCAATCTCCTCAAGCTCGTCCCCGATGCCACACTTTATCACTTCGGCGTTCTTTCCTCCGTTATCCACATGGCATGGATGCGGACAGTGGCGGGAAGACTTAAGAGCGACTATCGGTATTCTGCCAAAATTGTTTACAACAACTTCCCATGGCCGGAGCCTACCGACAAGCAACGCGAGAAGGTAGAGGCTTGCGCACAGGCAGTTCTGGACGCCCGCGCGAAGTACCCCGAAAGTACGTTAGCTGACCTTTACGACCCACTGCTCATGCCTCCGGAGCTGCTCAAGGCCCACCGTGCTTTAGACGCCGCCGTTGATGCCGCCTACGGGAGGAAGTTCGCTGATGATTCCGACCGCGTGACTCACCTGTTCGAACTCTATCAAAAACTCACAAAGGATGGAAAGTGACGCTCCTTCGTATAATTTGCGGAATGACTCCACAAAGCCAGCGAGATGTGCGGTGCCTTCGAAAGATTTGGGTGAGTGTAAAATGCACTTGCTGAGTGTGCGCGAATAAAAGTTGTTCTCAACCCCCAACCTTCTCAGCTCCCTGCAAACAATCACATTGCTTACTAAAAAACTCGTGCTACCACTCGTGCTAATCTCATGCTTCATAACACGCCTATTAAACAACCCTCCCTTCCCCAAAAATCAAGCAAAACAACCCGCTTCCATTTCCTAAACATCCCTACCCACCGTCCGTGGGAAGTCAGCGAAATACTCCCGCACCGTCGGAATCTTCCCCGCGCACCCGTGAAGCTCCGCCACCTTGCGCACCGCATCGCACGCCTTGTGCGCCGGGGTCTCACCCGTGGAAGCCGCCTCCATCGCCGCCGCCGTCTGCTCCGCAAGTGCCCGCGCATGCCGCCCGGCTGCCCCTGCTTCAATGCGGATACCCGTTGAACGTCGCACCTTGCGATTGCCTTGCTTCCAGCATGCAATCCAGCATCTGCAATTATTCCGTTTTTCAATCCAGCTCATAATCGTGATAAGTATAGATTTCACTAGGGCTGCGGCGGTTTTTTTATGTGCCCCTAAATGTGACCCCACTATATAGCACCCTTCGCACCCCTGTCAAAATAAAAAAGTGCCCTGTCAGTCACTTATGCACGCTACAAAACTCTAATACCCCCAAAATGTAGCATCTGGAACGGGATTCGAACCCGTGTTGCCCGCGTGAAAGGCGAGAGTCCTAGGCCTCTAGACGATCCAGACTTTAGGTTGCTCTCCGAACAGAGCGAGAGGAAATGTAACATAGAGGGGCTCCCTTGGCAAGCACAAATTCTCTCACCGAGTGAAAAAAACGACGTCCTGAAAAATCAACGTGCGGAACTGGGGTGAAAGCGAAACTGCCGGGCAGTAAAACATGGGGAACCCGAACCACGGCGAGGGCGCGCTCCACAGATAATGAAGCGCGCCCCTCACTCGCCGGTTCTATGCGTCAGAAGCTGATGCGATAGCCCGCCGAGGCATCCAAGCTGGTCCATCCGCGGCGGCACTCCACAGAAGCATCCATGAAAATGCTTCCCGAGGAGGAGCCCAACGGTATCGTGAGCCCTGCTCCCACTTCCACGCCAATCGCTCCCACCTCCACGCTCTCCACCTCCGCTCTTGTCGCCGCCCCCAGCAGGGTGTTGTCAGCCGTGCCGGAGCGGTCGCCCACGTCAGCCTTCAGCAGCAAACGCGCCTCGAAAATCGCTGTGCGATTGAAGGAGTTCTCGCCAACGAGGCTCTGCATACGTGCGCCCAATCCAAAGGTGACCACATCCTGTGAGATTTCATCCACATGCAAACCTGCATCGCTTCCCGTTTCCGTGTACCCCTTGATGCTGGCATGTCTCGCCTCCACATTGAAGACGGGTTGCAACGCAAAGGTTCCGCTTGCGGAGAAGAGCCTCGTATAGCCCACCTCATACATGGCGCCCAACACGTAGCCATCCGTGGATCCTCGAGTTCTGTAGCTGCCCGTGCCATAGTTCACCGTGCGATCCAGCTGCACCTCGGCCTTGCCTCCGCTCATCACGAAAGTGTGGATCCATGCGCCGCCTGTCGCCCGCACGAATCCGCTCAGGTATGTCATATCCACATTGCCCGTGGCCGCATCCACCGATTCCGGCTTCAGATTCCCGTACATGGCGGTGATAGCCAGTCCCATCGTCGCCTGCGGGCTCATATCCACATCCACACCCACTGTGCCGCCCCAGTTGTTGAGCGTGTAACCCGGCGCCTGACTGTCCGCATCCATCTTATGATAACCGCCTTCGCCGTTGATCCAAGCATGCCAGAGCGGCAGTTGATCGTAGTTGTCGTAGGTTGCCTCAGTGGCCATCGTGGTGGTGCGGTTGCGGATGGTCTTAATCTGCCGGTGCAGGTCTTCCATCACTGCCGGACCTATCGTCGCAACCGAGGAGCCCGCCACGGATGCCAGGGCGTTCTGAAGCGATCCCGTCTGCCCGTTGTCCATCTGAGTGACGAGTCCGTGTATCACGCGGGCGTAGTCAGATTCGCTGTTGGTCAGCATATCAACGAACGAGTCAAGTTCGGACTTATCCTTGAGCGATCCCCACACCATGGTTGCACCCGCCATCGCATTCTTTTCCCCGTTCGGCATGGCTCGCTCAAACTTGTTCTCCTTGGCCCCCTCCAACTGGACGATCACGGTTCTTCCTTCCACAACAACTCCTTTCACATCCGCAAAGATAAAGCCGTCGCCGCGCAGCTGCACGTCGATGTCCTCTCCTCCTCCTTTTACAGCACCCCATTCGCCCAGCGTCAGCTCTCTGCCCCCGCTACCGTTCCAGATATCCCCCGCCGCAGCTTCCAGCATCACCATCGTGTTCTCACCGAAGCTCAGTGTATTGCCCTTTACGGTGCTGCCTTCCAAGTTGTAGTTCGAGCTGTTCACCTTGAGATTGACGGTATTGCCGCTGCCAAAGTTCACATCGCCCAGCACCACTTGCTCGCCGGCCTTCGACTTGCTCACATCCAGCGTGAGTCTGCCGCCATCCTGCACTTCCACATCCCAGGCGTTGGCAGTGTTGCCTCCTGCCGCACTCGTATCCACATTGTCCAGCGTCACCTCCGCATTCCTGCTGATCGTCAGCTTGCCTGCGCCCGCTCCCTCAACCGTGCTCGCGAGCTTGCCGGAGAACACACTCGGTCCCGCCTCTCCCGTGATGGTCGTGTCCCCTCCCGCAGCGCTCTTCAGCGTTCCCGTGCCATTCAGCGCGGTAAGTGAGTTCTGCGCGCTGCTGCCCAAGTCGAGCAAGCTGTTGCTACTGCCCAGCGTCGCAGAACCTCCCGTCATGGTGGCTCCCTCGGTCAGCTTCAGTTCGCCTCTTTGCACCGTCAGGTCGCTTCCCTTCATGGCTGCATCAATCCCGCTCACTTCCATGCTCGCGCCCTCCTGCACCTCCACATCCACTCCGGAAAGCACCGTCCGTTTACCATCCTCCCCCAGCGACACATTCTTCCCTCCTCTCAGCTTCAGACTGGCTCGCTGCTCTCCCTTCACGGCAAGCGTCAGTTTCGTCGAGTCATCGCCCATGATGGAGGTGCCCTCCAGGTCGCTCTCGCCATTCAGCACGAGTTCCGCTCCGCTGCTCATCACGATTTCTCCTGTCTTCTTTTCGCCCTCGGTGATGCTGCCCCTCACGGTGGTTCGGCCACCATCCAGCAGCAAGCCTCGGTAATCCTCTCCCTTATCCTTCTGCTGTTGCACGTCTGCGTAGTCGAATGCCAGACCATTGATGGTGTTTTTGGCTCCGCGCAGTTTCAGGGCTCCTGCCGTGATAGTAGTCGTCCCATCCTCCAGCGTGTAGTCTCCTCCCACGGACAGCGTGCCGAAGCCGGTCTTCTTCACGGCCACACCTTCTCCTCCATCGATGCTTCCGTTGAAGGTGGTATGTTGTCCTTCCACGGTGGTGTCGTCAACGCTCGGGTATTTGTCCTTGTCATTGACGCTGACTTTGGCATTGTGGAATGTCACCTCCAGCCGGTTCGCTCCTGTCGGGTCATCCTGGCTGCTGTTTTGCAAGTGCAACTGGCTGCCGGTCACACCCAGCAAGTTGTTCACGATGGCTCTGTTGTCCTCCGGGTCATCTGCTGTTCCTCCATCCAGGTTCAGTGTCAGCTCTACTCCCGGTGTGGACAATACGGTGGATTTCGACGTGCCCAGCGCCGCCGCATCGGTCAGCGTGCTCGTCTCGTTCACCACAAAGACATCGGCCGCTGTGCCCACCAACCTGATGCTTCCTCCCTCCACTCTCACTTCTGTGACATCCAACCTCTCCAACAGTTCCGCATCGCTTCCCTTCAGGTCGCTCAGCGTTACTTCGCCTATCGTGAGGTCGCCTCCCTGCAGCAGGTGCAAATACGCATCCGCCATCTCCCCATTCTCACCGTCCGATTCAGACAGTCTCCCGATGATACTTGCCACCGCATCCGACGACAACCAGAGTTCCACGTTGTCCTTGCTCTCGGCATTCAATGAAAAGCCGCCTTCCCCGGCTATGAGCGCGTTTTCACCTTCTCCGACCGTCGCGCTCTCCCCCACATTTTCGCCCGCAAAGTGCAGCTCGAGCTTGTGGTTTGCATCGGCCGTATAGCTGCCGGTAATGCCGGTGAGCCGCCCATGCTCATTGATCGTGATGCCGTCCAACTGCTCGCCGCTCATCCCATTAACGTTCACCTCAGCGGTCCGTCTCGCAGCTCGCGCTTCGTACGCCGCAGCCACGGCCACTCCCGATGTCGCAGTGCTCACGTACAGCTTGGCGTTCCTCTTGGTACTGATGCCTCCGGCGGCCAGCTCCACGTTGGCCAGCGTGATCTCTCCGTTCACCAAGGTGCTCCCCTGCCACGCCGCCTGCTCTCCCTGATTGCCCAAGGTGACCTGCCCTTTCAATTTCGCTCCGTTGCTCGTTGTTCGGGAGGTGATGATGAGTTGCTCTCCGTTTTCTCCGCCCCCTTCCAGCGTCACGCTTCCCTTCACGTCGCCACCATAGACGCTTTCTCCCGCGAAGCTCACGATCCCACTGCCGCTCACTGCGTTGGTCACCGGCTTCTCCAACGCTTTTCCACTCAATTTCCACGTGCCGGTTCCGGTCAACTCGCCCGTGTATCCGGAGATATCTCCGCTCAGTCCGGCTGTTCCGCTCCCGACGCTCATCGCCTCTTCTCCTGTCACTGTCCCGGCGAGCGTTACTCCACTCAGCGTGGCCGCTTCCATCACCCTGACTTGACCGGCATTGACGCTCACATTGTTGCCGCTCAGATTGCCACCGTTGAGTGTGAGCGTGGTATCTGCTCCGCCCAAGGCATTCGCACGGCCCGCTTTCAAGGTGGCTCCGCTGTCCACTTGAATATTCGCGACCGTGTTGTTCCCACCACTCAGCGTCACTTCTCTGCCGGTGATCTTCAATGTTCCACTGCCGCTAACCTCTCCGGAAAGTGTTGTGGCGTTGCTCACGTTCAGCGTCAGGCTTCCCTCGTTCACGGCGATGCTCCCTTCATGCGTGTCTCCTGTCCCTCGCCATGCCAAAGTGAAGTCGCCGGCGCCGCTCTTCTCGATGCCCTCTTCATCCAAGGCAAGCTTCAAGCCACTGTTGTCCCCTACTGCCGTACTCGTCGATCCCCAAGTCACGCCATCGGTGTACGTCGTGCCATCCACACTCACTTTGACGACGGCTTCGCTGCCCTCCTCGGCACTGGCTACCTGCCTGCTTACGTCGGAATTCGCCAGTGGGGCATTGCTGTACTCCAGCACGCCGCCTTGGAATTTGATCTTGCTGTCGCCCGGCAAGGCTCCGTCATGTGCCAGAACGAGGGTACCCTGGTCTTTCAGTTGAATTTCCGGAATGGCTGTGTTCTTCAGCTTGAGCGTGAGTTTCGCGTCGCGCACTCGCAGAACACCGCCTCCATCGTCGCTGCTCATGTTCAAACCGCCCTCGGTACCTCCCTGCTGCGTAAAGGTGTACTCGCCTCCGTCCACATAAACGTTCCTCGGCGCCACCACGCCTTCAATCCGGACAGTTTCGTCTTTCTGCGCTCCCTGCTTGGTGAAGCGCACGTCCTCCCCGTTGGGCGTCTTGCCTCCCTCCCATTGGCTTCCGGAAGTGTCCGACCACGTCCCTCCTCCGTTCCACTCCATTCCTGTCGTCTCCATGTCGATCCAGCCTTCCCTATTCAATCCCAGAACCTTATCGTTCTCTCCATTCACGGTGATGTCAAAGACATCTTCCCACGTCTTGTCATCCGTCACCAGGGCGTTCCATACGCTGGCAAAGGTACTTTCCTCAAACAGCTGGTATCCCCCCATATCACCGTTGTCCCCCGTCAGTTTAATAGCCAGTTTTCCATCTGCCCCCAGTGTGATGCCTCCGAAGTCCAACTTGGCCTGCCCGGTCATGTCGATGCTGAGGCTGGCGCCCTGGGTGTCGGTGAGATCCAATGTATCTGCTTTCAAGGTACCTCCCTTGAGCGTTACTGTCGTCCCGCTCGCTATCTTGAGTGTACTCAGCCCCTCATTCGCTCCGGTGCCGATGGTTAAATTGCTCTGGACATCCAGCTCACCGGTCGTCGCTTTGAAAGTGCCCACCTCCAGAGCCGCTCCGCTGATAGTGATCTTGCCGGCCGTCAGCTCCAAAGCGCCGCCGTGTTTTCCTCCACCTGATATCGTCAAGTCCCCATTCGTCAGCTTCAAGGTGCCGCCGGTGGAACCACCCGTGTTACTCAACGCGCCGGAAATAACGGAACCCGCTCCCTCAAACTCCAGGACGCCTTCATCCACCTTCACGTTGCCCTGCAGCTGGGTTTTCCCGTTGCCCGCCTCATTGGTTCCCTCCGATGTCGTAAACTTTTGCGTGCCCGTTCCCTTCTTCACGAGGGTGACGCCTTGCTCAATCACCAAGCCGTCCACCTCTTTTGTCGCCTCTCCAGTTACGTTAACGGTGAGACTGCCATCTCCTGTGATCGTGCGGTAGCGATCTAATCCTATTTGCAACTTAGTAGACCCCTCATTACCTCCATGCTCAGGATCAAGTTGCGCGACGCCACCAACTTCGAAATCATCGCCGAGACTTAACCTGGCTCCCCACCCTGACAGCGCCATATCGCCGCTGATACTGCCGCCCTTCTCCATTGTTAACATGTACCTCTTGTCTGCCGTTGCAACATTGAAGTTGCCCTGTCCGGTCAACTTGCCCTTCAGGGTGTAGTTGTTGCCGTTGAACTGCACCGCACCCTCGGCAATATCCAAGTCGTAGTTCAGTGTACCGCCCGTGTCTTGGAAATTCAGGATACCTTCCCCGGTCTTCTGAAGACCCACACCCTCCCCGAGCGTTACGCCGCCCAGCTTTTCCGTCACCCAAGCGTCAACCGTCTTCTGAACGTTCGGAGCTCCCTGACTCACCTGGAACTGAACGTACGCCCCCTCGCTACTCTTGTTGATGGTGCCGCTGCCAGAGAGTTTGCCATTTTGACCCAAGGTGATGTTGCCGTCCATGGTGAGAGTGCCGCCAATGGCAAACTCGCCGTTTTCAACGCTCACACTGCCGAGAGTGCCAGTGCCGCCGGTCCAATCCAGTTTGCCTCCGCCAGCTAAGGTGAGCTGGTTACCCTCACCTGCGATATCTCCGGTCACGGTGAGAACCGCCCCCGCTTCACTGAGGTCTATTCTGCCGCCGTTCGCACCCACGGTGAGTTTGCCGGCGCTCACGGTACCCGCCAGGCTGAAGGATCCCCCGTTCTGCACAGTGAGTACCCCAGTCCAGCTATGCATCCTGTTGGCCAAGGTGAAAGTCTTGGTGTCCACCGTGAGCGCGCCGCTGCCGGTCATCTCTCCCTGCACATTCGTGCCCACTTGGAAGGTGGCTGCACTCTTCAGGTCTAACTTCGTTCGCACGGTCAGGGTATTGTCCCCATCCGCCGTGAAGGTGTACGTCGCACCAGTAGCATCCACGGTCATGTTTTTCACCGTTGTCTCACCGCTAATGCCGAGTTTAACGATGTTCGCTCCGCTGCCCGTGAATTTTACGCTGTTGCCCGCGGCAAAAGCCTGGTTGCTATCCCACGTGCTGCTCGCGTTATCCCAAATGAACTCTGCGCCGCTGCCGGTGTGGGTGAGCTCGGAGGAGTCGTTGGTAAAGGTCAGTTTGCCGGTTGCATCCAACGCGACATCGTAAGTGCATTCGCCCAGATCGATGGCTAATTTACCCCCATCAAAGAGTGTCTCTAACCCGTCGAGTATCTCGCTGCTCATGTCCGCATCGAAGAGCTGGTAACCGTTGCTCAACAAGCTTGTAGATTCCTCATCCGTCAACCCCGTGAGCGTAATCGTCAACGTAAAGTCGCCCGCAATCCCATGACCCAGTTTGATCTTGCCGGAATCCGTGCCGCTCAGCTCGATGGTCGCCGGTCCACTGAGCGTGAGGGTGTCGATGTTCAGCATGTTCCCTCCTCCAACGTGAAGAGAAGATCCCTCTGCCAGCTGCAGGCTCGTGAGACTTGCCGTCGCATCCGCACTGCCGAAGCTCGCCGTCGCTCCTGCCTGCAGACTCAGCGTGCCGCCCGTGCCCTTCAAACTTCCTGTTGCGCTGAGTCGCTTCCCTTCATTCACGGTGATGGTTGAACCCGCACCGATTTCCACATTCATTCCTGCCGTCGCGTCCACGTTAAACACCATGTTGCCGCCTTCCACCGCCGCATAGCTGCCGCCCACGGCAAAGGTATTGCTCCCTCCAAAGGTCAGCGTGCCAGTGCTTCTCCTTATGCCTACTCCCGAGCCAATGGAGAGGGAGCCGTTGCCGCTATACCTAAGTTCTGAGTCTGACAGATCTGGTGAATATTGGGGATTGGTAGTCACCTTGCCCACTTCAATGAACACTTCCTCTGCCTCACCAGTTTTTTCGAAAATGCACTGGTGTCCACCAAAGTTCCCTCCTTCAAAGAACCATTCGCCAACCTTGAGGTCTCCGCCCAGCTTAATTTGAACGTTGTTCCACGATGCATCTAAGGTGCCGACTTCACCGCCCTCATCTAGTTGCAACACCGAACTGTTCCATAGCTGCAGCAAGCCATCCACCTGCAACTTCTTTCTGAAGGTGAACTCTCCCTTCTTCCCCGTGCTGATGAAGTTACCCATCACACGCACGTTCACTTTTTCATCGAAGACAGCCTTCACAAGGTTTCCCCCCGATCCTTCTGGGTTGTTGGTCATGTTTCCCTTGACCAAGAGGGTCGAGGAGCCTTCTGCCGCATCAGAGGTAAAGGTGTAGCCGTCCGTGGCGTTGGCTGCGGTAAAGGTAATGCTGGCTGCCTCAATGCTGGCATCCTTCAGGGTAACTGTAGCGGCACCTGTCGCTCCCAGATAGACATTGCTGTTGGTAGTCCACCCACTGCCCGGCGCCTGATCAGCTCCCGTAGCCCATTGATTGTCACCGCCTGTTCCCCAAGTGAGATTGTTACTTTCACCGTTGCCAGGCCAGTACAAATTTCCGCCATCCTCCACGGATTCACCCGCCCAAGTGAGTTTGCCGGTGGAATCAAGACGGAGGTCTCTACCTTCTGCCTCGAAGGTGAAGTACTGTTCCCACCCACTCGTGAAACCACTTGCACTGAACAGCTGGATCCCCGTCTCCCCATCGACGCTTCCAAAGAAAGCGCTGTCCAAATGGATGGTGAGTTTGTTGTCCGAACTGCCGCCATTGAGCGTTTCAATATCGCTGAGCGTAATCTGCTGTCCATTCGTGCTGAGAGTTAGCTTGCTTCCCGCACCCCACGTCCAGCCGCCTTGGATGGTGAAGGATCCCTCGCTCACCACCAACTCCGAACTCGCCGCTAGTTGCATGTTCGTGAGGGTGCTTCCATCCGCCGTACCGAGCGTCAGCTTTCCGCCCGTCACATTCAGCGTCCCCGTGCCGGTGAGCGCCTTGACTGTTCCCGTGATGCCGCCCTCCAGCGTTGAGCCGGAAGTAAGAACAATGGTATGATTCTGCAACGCATTGGCATTTGTCGTGTTGCTCAGTTTCAACGTCCCTTCCTCCACAGCAACCGTGCCGCCGCTACCCGCCTTTGTGGAGAAACTGTCGCCAAACTCCAACGTACCGTTCCCCTTCTTCGTGAGAGTCTTTCCATCACTGCCAGTGTCAAGTTCACCGGTGAGCGTCATCGCCGCAGTGTTGGTCACCGTTGCGGCGCCATCCAGCACGAAGGCCCAAGAGATTGTCTCTGCCTGACCAATCACCAATGCTCCTGCTCCGTCAGCTCCCGATCCTTCTATGTGCACGTGACCTGTTCCCACATTGAATAAGTCCTGACCGCCACCGTCCTTGACTTCCACGATCACGCTGCTGCCGTTCTCAATGTCAACCTTCTTTGCATTCTGCAGGCGATCACCCAAGTTGCCGTTCAGCTTAAGGTTGGTGTTGTTGCTCAGTCGCAAAGTGAGTTCTGCACCATCATAGGCCACGGCAGGGAAAAGGCAACCGAACCAGTTGCTCCAGTCTCCCGTCTGCGCCCCACCAATAGCAATGTCCACCGTACCCAAACCCTTCGCGTAGGCTAAGCTTAAGCGGCTAAACACATTCGAGCTCAGTCTCAGCGTGGCTCCATCTTCTATCTCAATGCCTCCATTACCGTTAACTCCGACAACATTTCCACTGCTTTCATCATTTGCCAGTGTCCCTTGCACATTCACCGAACCAGCGGCACTGTGCAACTCCACCACTGTACCTTGACCGCTGATCGTCAGC
Source organism: uncultured Akkermansia sp. (assembly GCA_947626545.1). Classification (GTDB taxonomy): domain Bacteria; phylum Verrucomicrobiota; class Verrucomicrobiia; order Verrucomicrobiales; family Akkermansiaceae; genus Akkermansia. The sequence goes on from CANQSS010000002.1 coordinate 103,505, forward strand.
TTACCTGCAGTGAGCGTACTGCCATCCTCAAATTTCGTTGTGCCGCCGTTTACTGCCACCGTTGAACCGGTCGCATCCACCGTCACATGCTCGCCAAAGACGCTGCTGTCGTTGATAGTCATCCCCGCAGACACCTTCAGAGTCTGATCGCTCTCCGCACTGAAAGTATACGTCGTAGTTGGTCCAGCAGCGTTCCCCACAGTGAGCGACTTCATGGTCACTACATTGTCATCTCCCCCGTCAACGGCAACGGTAACAACTGCTGCGCTTCCTTCCAGAGTTACCGTCTTGGTGTCATCCACCGCCCCCGTTGCAGACCATCCGTCGCCGGAGATACTGTCGCCCAGTGTCACAGCAGTCCCTGCCCCGCTCCACGTGAAATTAGACCCCGGCTCTACCTGCTCCGTCCAAGTCAGTCTACCGTCCGCCCCAATCCTGAGATCTGCGTACATGCTTGTATCCACAGCTTGCCCATCAATGGTGAAATCAAAGAGATCCGCAGAATTCCAGTCTTCCCGCCAACCGCTGAAGAGTTGGTAGCTATTGTTCTGATCCAGCGCATCGCTCGCCAAGTCTATCTTAAGCTTAAGCTTATGCGCCCCCTCTGGCGCCGTCAGGGATGAAACGCCGGTCAAGTCGATCGTGAGCTTCTCCTCGAGCTTCAGTACACTGCCCTCGCCCCAAGTCAAGGCGTTGGTGATGGCAAAATTTCCCTTGCTCACCGTCAGCTCGGCACCCGCTGCCAATGTGAGCGAAGTGAGAGATCCTGCTCCCGTGAGCTGTAAGACCTTCGTCTCAGCGTTAATCACGAGGGAACCCTCTGTTCCCGCAATCTCGAGATTGCTAATGCTCGAGCCCCCACCTGACACAGTCATTGAGCCACTGAAGAGTCTGAGCGTTCCTTCCAAGGTTGCCTTGCCGTTTAGTATCAGACTCACTCCCCTCACATCTACACTCGAACTTTGCGAACTCTTGGCCTCGCCGCCCACAATCACCTCGTGTGTGCCCTGCACAACAAGTGAACTCTGCCCCTGCACATCAAGCTGCCCAGCCAGTGTCGCCCCATGGTTGAGGATGACTCCTCCCTCTTCCACGACCAAAGCCTGAATCGTCCACCAACCGTCTGATGGAGCTCCACCATCATCCGAGGAGTCTAATGTGATTACGTTGTTTCCTTTTTTCCTAAGTCCGACATCAGTAAATGTAAATGTTCCCTTAGAGTTGCCACCAACCGCATCGTGCCAATTGAGAACCAAGCCCGTTTGATCTCCATCTGCACCCTTCGTGAACGTTGCATTGTTCAACACGAGGAAGACATCCTGCATCACCCCCTCCTTCTTCCTGAACGTGATTCCCTTGCTGTTATTGTCAAACGCCATGGCATTGACAGATAGGTCCCCACCAAGCTCCACTGTTGAGTTCCAGCTCACGTCGAGTGTACCAAGACTGCTCGCTGCTCCGAGACTGACGATGCAACTGAATCCCGCTAATGTTCCATCTCCTGTCAACGAACCAAAGCTGTTGCTACCAGACAGTTGCACCTTTGCATCTGATTCGATATTGACTTGTTTACCTACATTGAGGGTTGCTTCATTCAGCAACAACGTCGTGCCTGAACCCACAACCATTTCCCCAGTCACTGTAACTGGCTTTCCGCCTGTGAACGTGTAAATTGCCGAGCCACTTGCTACGTGGAGGCTCGCCATCGAGGCCTCATCTGTAACGGTGACCCCAATTCTGTCAGAAACTGCTTCCAAGTATACGTTCTTTCCCGCAGCCCATTCGCTTGAGCCACTCTGCCCCTGTTGTTCGCTCCAGACGGAGCCTCCCAATCCAAACGTCAGCGTCGTGAGATCTCCATTGCCTAATCCCCAGTATAAGTTCTCTGCAGAGGAAATTTTAATGCCAGTGTGGTCGTCATTCCATTCTACCTTGCCGCCGTACGAACTACCCTCTTCCGTGGCAAATGCCACGTGGTCGTACCAAGAGTCATCGCTGAAGAGCTGGTACCCCTGTCCCTGTACGGTTGCCAAGAAATCATCCGTGAGATGGATGGTGAGCGTGTGTTCATTAGCCGTCAACGCTCCAGACAACTTAAGCGTTGTAAGAACACCGCTTAGCGTAATGTCCGCATTGTTTGAGAGGTTAATCGCCCCCAGATTGATCGCCCCCTCTGTGATATCACCACCCAACTTCAGATGTCCGCCCTCGGCGAATGTGAGGGAAGTCAAAGATTTGCCGATCTCCCACGCCGAAACGGAAAGTTCACCTGCCAGAGATAAACCTCCTTCAAATGACAATGTGGCTACCGACAGCGTTCCTCCGCTAGCCACATTCACCGTCGTTCCAGTAGCACCCATGAGTTTGCCTTCTACGGCAGATGCCCCAGTAAACTCGAGAGTAGCCCCCTCCTTCGCCTTCGCCGCCCCCTTGACCGTGTAATCGGCTATGGTCAGTTTATGCGCCCCTGTTGCCCCGATGCCCACATCAAAACTTGTAACGGTAGGCAAAAGCTCACTCAATGTTTTATCCCCTTCCCCGAGATTGAACACCACCGCCGCATCGGTTGCATCGTCCTTCTTCTGGAACTTGGCGTCGCTGTTCCCTGGTTGATCCTTTTTTATTGATTGGAGCTCCAGATCATCGCCTATCACATAGACCCCTCCCCAGCCCACGGTGAAATTGCCAGTGATTTTTCCTCCCCTAGACAGCGTCAGAGTTCGTTCATCACCTGCCGTAACTCCGTACCATTCAAAGTCGCCGTTCGATGTAAAATTCCCGCTAATGGTAGTTTGAGTTACCTTATCTCCACCGCCCAATTTCGCACCGGAGTTTAACGTTAGGTCTCCACCCAGATCACCGCTGAACGAAAGTTCGCCGCCAGTCACACTCACGCTGCCACCAGACATATTGCCTACAACCTTGAATTTACCCCCAGTCACTTCTAAATCTCCACCAGTAATGTTGCCAACAATTTCCACAGTGCCGGCAGAAGTGATTTTTTGCGACGGTCCTACGATTACCTCCGCATCAGAAATATGCAACTCAGAACCTGCCTCAACACTCACGCCTCCCGTGAACGTAACCTTATGGGTTCCGCCAATCGCTCCATGTGCAGAAGCGTCAATTTTTAAATAATCCGAGCCATCCAGAGTTACTTTATTGGTGATGGTCAGTGTTGAAGGCGTCGTTGTAAAGAACTGGAATCGCCCGCCGCAAGAGTCCAATTCAAGAGACCCCAACGTCAGACTGCCTCCCATTTCCACAATCGGGTTGGCCCACCCATTCGATTGGACTCCTTCTGTTATTCTGAGTGTACCGTTAAAGTTCCCTCCCTGCTCAAGTACGAGTTGTGCTGCTCCGTCTCCGTCCTTTCTCTTCAGAGTAAGCGTACCACCGGTGCCGGCTAACTCCCCCGTTACGGTCACCTTGGTCGCATCTCCGGGCGCGATGTCCAATTCCACCTCACCATCGCTGATGGTGATGCTTTCATAGGTTTGCGCGCCGCTGAGATCCCGAACATCTGTGTCGCTCCCCGTGTGATTAATGGCCTCTGCTTTTGCCCGTTGGCTAGCGATGAGGAACGCAGCGGCAATGCCGGAGGCGGAGGCAACAGTGGTAGGGATGGTAGCAGCAGGTAAAGCGACTGCAGCAAGGCATACCAACAGAGCCTTGCGGAGACCCGTAGGGAGGTGGAGTTTCATCGGAGAAGTTAGTTAGAGGTTGAAATAGACCCAAGCCCCCGCACACCGTGAGCGCGCGGGACACCTGTCCCCGAAATAGAAGCGAGGATTACCCGCAGACTATCACTTTTTAAAGGAGATGTACAGCGTTTTCTTCATCTTATCACAATTTTTTCCTCATGCCGCTTTCACTCGACTCCGAGCGAATCATCCATCATAAAAGACTTATATGCAAAGAACAATTCATTTACGATTTACGACGGAGGCAAACGGAGCCTGCCCATGTACGATGTACGATTGCCAAATTCGCACGCCGGTGGCTCGGGGTGGACGGCATACGTTGCCCGGAGGGTGAAAACTGCCGACGGCCGTAAGATCGCTTTCTCCCTTCGGGCAAAAGCTGTACTTTGTCCAATCCCACTCCGAGCCCTCGGGGACTTTCACGGCCTTGCTCAATCGTCAATGGTTTGCCGTCTTGCTGGCTTACTTCCTTTATTTGTTGGAAACGCATGGGAAATGGGTTGAATGGACATGCGAAAATTTTTATTGGGACACGTGTGCGTTTGCCATGTACGATTTACGATGTACGGTACGATTTATTAATAATGTATGCGTTGCGCAGATTTTTTCGGATCATTAACGTATGCAGATATTTCTCCAGATCCATCATCATGATGACCGCTGTTTCACGATTTTTGATACGTATAAACGATGATATCAGTCAATAAGAGAACTTTCTCCGTTGATGAACTTTTCTCAAATGCGTTTGCCCTGAAGCGCACGCGAAACTGCTTGACAATTTCGCAGGCGTTGAGTATCCTCGAGCGCGTGATGGCTACGGACACCCAAGAGCAAATAGAGCAGAACTACATGTGTGACCCGGATGCGGACGGTGGGTTTGTGTACACGACGCTGGAGGCGGCAATCAACTGGATGCACAAGTACTCACTGTGGCCAATGCCGATGGGAACATCATGCTGCGCAATTGAATACATGGCGGCATCATGCTCGCGCTACGACATATCGCGCTTCGGGTCCGAGGTCAACAGGTACGCTCCACGTCAGGCGGACTTCATGTTCATTTGCGGAACTATTACTTACAAAATGGCCGGACTCGTGCGGCGCATTTGGGATCAAATGCCGGAGCCGAAGTGGTGCATTGCCTGCGGGGCGTGCGCGTGTTCGGGCGGGATGTTCCGTTCGTACTCCGTGCTGCAAGGAGTGGACAAGATAGTGCCGGTGGATGTGTATATTTCCGGCTGTCCACCGCGTCCGGAAGCTCTGCTGCAGGGTCTCATTACGCTGCAGGATAAGATCATGAAGACGGATCACCCGCTGAAAGGATTTTTCAAGACGCACGATCTGCGCGAAGCCCAGCGCGCTGCTTGCACCAACACGGCAGCCGTCACCGATTAAGGAAACCACCGATTCCCTCTTGCCTATGCCTACGAAAAGCCACACAGACGCAGCCCGCGAAGCCTGCGATAAAATTCGCGCCCGTTTTCCGCAACTTGCGCTCCGGGATTTCCGTGGCGATACCACGTTCACCGTGCCGCGAGAGCAGTTGGTGGAGGTGATGCGCTACGCGAAAGAGGCATGCGGTTTTGATATGCTGCTGTGCGTATCGGCGGTGGACCACATGGGGGAAGAGCCGCGCTACGAGGTGGATTACACCATCACCCAAGCTGAGACGGGCGCCAACCTGCTGGTGCGCACGCCGCTGGAAGAGAACGACGCCACGCTGCCCTCGCTGGTGGGAGTCTGGCGCTCGGCCAACTGGCTGGAGCGCGAGCAGTACGACCTGATGGGCATTCATTTTGAGGGGCATCCTGATTTGCGCCGTATCATGATGTGGGAGGATTACCCCTTCCACCCTCTGCGCAAGGATTTTCCCGTGGCCGGCGTACCTACGGAGACCCCCGGCATTGCCTTCACGGAGAAGGCGCCTACCGGCGGTGCGCCTTTTGTCACTGCGCCCGGCGGCAAAACCGCTGCTGAGCGTGAGCCCCGCTCCCGCAATTAACCTAGGGTCCCTTGCCACAACTCTCATGAAAACGCATCGTCCGGAACATGACCCAGCCGTGCGCGCCGAGGCGTGGATCGGGGATGCTGTGCTGGCGCTCTATGTTCGCGAATTCTTGCTCGCTGAATGCCACGGGCAGATTGACGGCGAGACTTTCGTGCAGCTCACCTCGAACGATTTTCTGCGCCTTGTCGGCAACGCCACCGAAGTGGAAGCCAGCATTGGCCGCGCCTACCGCGAGGGGCAGCTCCCGCTTGCGTACGACTGGATACGCCGCGAGCTGCACCCCAAAATGCTCATGCGGCTTCACTCTCTGCGCTCGGCTCGGCAACGCGCCTGAATGATGCCGAGCATGAGTACGCCGCCTCCGGATGAACCCAAGCGCAGGGGACGCGCTGTGTACCGCGCCTGCCGCGATCTGGTGAACCGCGCGCCCCTAATGCTGCCGCTCGCGGTAGTGGTCGGGGTCATCTGTGGGGGCACGTCGGGTTGGGCAATAGTTTGCGTGGCACTGGCAGCGGCCGCTGCGTTGCGTGCGTACCGGATACTGCTGTGCGCCTTTTTTTGCGGGGTGATTATGGTGCTTTGTCTGGCGTTGCGTCAACGTGCGGAAGATGAGTTGGGGATCACTGCCATGCCACCGCCCGTTGCCGTGGAGCTGCGAGGCACAGTCATCCGCTCGCTCAATCGCGGATGCATTGTGGAGACAGATCCGCTCGGCGTGCGAGTGGCGGCGTACGGCAAATTGACGGTACAGCCGGGGGATTACGTCCATATCATAGGTTCCCTGCGGAATGTGGAGCCGCCTCTTGTACCCGGAATGTTTTCCCAAGCTGAGTGGATGCGCGGAAGCGGGATAGCTGCGTGTTTGGATTGCCTGAGGTTCGAGCGCGAAGGCAGCACACTCGGCTATGCCACAATACTGCGTGCAGCGGCCGAGGTACGCTCTGCCCTGGCAGACCGTCTGATGCCACCCGGCACGGAGGATGACATCCGTCGCCAGGTGCTGTGTGCCCTCGTGCTTGGTGAAAAAGATCGTGCAGATACCAGCACGATCGATATTTTTCGTCGCGGGGGCTGTCTGCATGCTTTCGCCGTGAGCGGGCTTCATGTGGGCATTGTCGCGGGCATCTTGTGGATGCTGCTGCGGTGGTGCCGAGTTCATCCGAGGGTCGGGCGCCCGGCGCTACTCATTGGGGTGGGACTGTATGTGTTTGCCACGGGTATGGCTGTGCCGGCGCTGCGCGCGTACGTGATGCTGGCGGTGCTCATGGGTAGCCTTATCCTGAGGCGGCGTCCAAGTTATTTGAACACATGGTGTTTTGCAGCGATCGTCATACTCATGCTTCAGCCGTGGCAGTTCTATCAACCGGGGTTCAGGCTATCCTTCGTTGTGTACGGCGCCATTTGCTTGGGCGTACGTTACGGGATGTCGGACACACCTTGGTTCGGGCCGGACTCTTACATCCCGGCACGCATCCACACGCACTGGGAGCGGCTGACAGCGAGCACAGAGCTTTTCGTGCGCGGGACGGTTGTCGTATCGATGTGCGCATGGTTGGTATCCCTGCCGCTCTCCATCGCGCATTTTCACGTGGTGAACACAGCCAGTTACCTGGTCAATATTCTCATCGCTCCCCTGTTGCCAGTGACAATGTTCATAGGTTTGCTGGTGCTGGTGTTTGCGGGTGTGCCCTGCTTGGGGGGCGTGGTGCAGGCGTGTGCACTCGGGAGCTCTGGCTGGCTGGTGTCGCTGGTGGGGTTTTGCGGCTCCCTTCCGGGGGCTTTTTTGCCCGCAGCACCTCCGGCGCCCGCAAGCGATTACATGCTCATGCCCCTCGGCCACGGCAAATCCGCGTGTGTGCTGGGGAATCCGGGTATTCTGGCAGGCGATGTGCACAGGGAAAATGACGTGCGCTATGTGCTGCAGCCGGCTCTTTTCCACGCCGGGTATTCCCCTGCCCTCTGTCCGGCTCCTCGCCAGGCAGCCGCCAAGGACATCTTCACACAGACTTGGCCCCAACTGCACTTTTTCACAGCCCCGCCCGGAACTCCGCCACAGAGCTATACAACCCCCGCCGGTGTATTCACCATATTTGCGCCGCCTGCCAGTCAGCCAGTCTCATACTCCGCCAACGCATCCCCGATCATCTGCTGGCAAAGGACGGACGCCCAGCGCTTCCTCTTCATCGGCAACGCCGCGCTATCCACCTATGAAGCGCTACCTCCCGAATTTCGGCATGCCGATGTGCTCATTCTCGGTTACAATTCGCACGAACCAATTGAACACCCCGATCTGCTGCATGAGATCGGAGCAAAGCGCATCATTCTCCTTCCGTCCGCTCACGGCCACAACGTGGAGCGTTTTCTTCCTCAAGAAACGGCACAGCCTTGACCCCGCACGACAGACGCATTAGAAAATACGTCTGTCATATACGACGGTGGCAGACGGAGTCTGTCCATGTACGATGTTGGATGTACGATTTAGGAAATTCCCGCGCTTACGCGCGAATTTTTCGAAGCGGGGGCAAAGGGGTGTGGTGGAGCTGTGCGCGGAGGTGATTAGAAAAGGACGGGAAGCGGGGGTGCCTGGAGGCGCCTATTTACGAACACGAAAACCACAATGTCAGCACACTCCGCGATGCGAATGAAGTAATTCCTTCCTCATTCTTGAGCACATCCGCCCTCCAGAATAAATTTGCGTAACACACACGTTGTCAATAAATCGCAACTTACATTTTCAAATGCAATTGCGCAGGCTACATGCCCTGTGTGCGTAAAATTTTATCTGCGATGTGCCGCACGGTCTCCTCAATGATGTTGAAGAGATGGCTGCCCACACGGTAATCCGCAGGAGCAAAGAAATCCACACGCTGCTGATCCGTCTTGAGACTGTATCCCTTGCGAAAACTTTGACGCGTTTCATCATCCGGATCGTACACAGCGATGCTATGCCCGCCCTGGTGACGCATGACGGTGAAGCAAGGCACATCCGTTGGGCCGTCGCCCACGTAAATCATGTTGCTGAATGGGATAGGGCGCAAATCGGCATCCATGTGGTCATTGACATCCTCCGTATATCGCAACATTCCTTTGTTGATACGGAAGAGAAATTGCGTTTTCGTGGTATGAGAGAGCACGCGTTTCGGAAATTCGATGCATCCGTCACTCTCGCTGAATTCGCAGCCGAAGACCTCTCGCATGTAAGGGCGCAGAGCCGAGCCATCGATGATGGCCTTTAGCCCACTAGACACGATGTAGAACTCAATATGTACACCGCCCTGCAAATGTTTCTCGCTCAGAGTACGCTTCGGCAGCTCACGAAAAAAGTCCGGTATGCCGCGGTAGAATGTCAGCTTTTTGCCCATTTCGCGCAAACGTGCATTGCTTACTCCATCCATCCGCAGCACGTCCAGCAACTCTTTCAGGTAACTCAACTCGCCATCCCAGCCTTCCTCCAAACTTCGACAATTACACTTGGACCAGAACTTTTCCGCATCAATTCCAAACTCCGGGAATATCGTATCCTCCTGCATATTGTGCGGGCTAAGTGTTTTATCAAAATCGAAAATCAAAGCTATCGTATTTTGCGGCACGGACATGCCCCCCATTGTACTGGCAAATGCCTGAAAAGCAAGACTAAGTTGTTTCGAGTGAAATGCGAGCACGAAGCCGTTAAAAGTAAGGAAAACCCTCCGGACGATCACATACGTCCCAAGGAAATGCAATTCATTTACGATTTGTGATTTACGATTTGTGAATTTAGCGCGCCGGAGGCGCAGGAATTTTCCAAATCGTACATCGTCCATCGTAAATCGTAAATGGCAAACGCATTTGAGAGAAGGTCATCAACAGAGAAAATGCTCTTATTGACTGATATCCATGTTTATATGTATCAAAATCATCACAACATCCGGTCATCATAATGATGGATCTAGAGGAATCTCTGCATACGTTAATGATCCGAAAAGAATCTGCGCAACGCGCACATTATTAATAAATCGTACATCGTAAATCGTAAATCGTACATAGGCAACCGCATTTTCTAATGCGGTTGCCCTGCCCTGGGATGCAGTCTTGACGGGCGGGCGCGCATATGATAGTATGGGCGCGAATGACACACCGGCTCACTATCCATCCCAAGCATGCCTAACATCACCCAGTTTGAAGCGGTGAGGCGAAATTGTGCAAGCGCATGCTGCTTGAGCCGACATAAAAAAGAGATATGAATACGAGACTGAGAATAGCTGTACAATCCAAAGGACGACTCAACGAAGACACACTACGCCTTCTGACGGAGGCTGGCATTAAGGTAGAAGCCGGCAGGAGGGCGCTTTTGGTGGAAGCGCGCAAATTCCCGTTGGAGGTGCTTTTCCTGCGCGACGACGATATACCGCAGACAGTGGCTGACGGAGTGGCGGATGCGGGAATTGTAGGCATGAACGAACTGACGGAGCAAGGAGCTCGAGCCGAAGTAGCGCACCGACTCGGGTTTGGCGGATGTCGCCTGTCCATCGCTGTACCCAAGGAAGCGGATTACACGGACGTCAGCTGGCTGGAAAATAAAAAAATCGCCACTTCATACCCGAACATATTGCAGCGTTTCCTAGAATCGCAGGGCGTCCACGCACATATCCACGTGATCACCGGATCGGTAGAGATTGCAACGGGCATTGGTCTGGCAGATGCTATCTTCGACATCGTCAGCTCGGGATCCACACTTGTCAGCAACAATCTGCGTGAAGTGGAGGTCGTGATGCAGAGCGAGGCCGTGCTCATTGCCCAACCGGAGCTGAGCGCAGAAAAGCGGGAAATTCTCGATGAACTGATTTTCCGTTTTAAAGCCCTGCAGGGAGCGGCCGGTAAGAAGTACGTACTGATGAATGTGCCGAAAGAAGCGCTGGATTCCGTGTTGCATGAGCTGTCGGGTATTAAGAGCCCAACGGTGATGCCGCTGGCACAGGAGGGCTGGTGCAGCGTGCACACGGTCCTAGAGGAAGACAGTTTCTGGGAAAAGGTGGGACGGCTCAAGGAAGCGGGAGCCCAAGGGATTCTGGTGCTGCCGATAGAGAAAATGGTGCTATGACGATTATGCAAGTGAAGCGTTGCCCATCACGGGAGCAATGGAAAGAATTGACGCAGCGCCCCATGCCGAACATGGCGGAACTGCGCGCAGTAGTGGAGCCCATCGTGGCAGAAGTACGCCTGAATGGCGACCGAGCGTTGCGCGAACTCAGCCTGCGCTTTGACCACTGCGAGCTGCTCAGCCTCCGGATCAGCCCGGAGGATTGCGAAGCCGGTATTCGGAAGCTGCCGCTGCAGCTTCGACAGGCCATTGAGCGCGCACACGCCAACATCTCCCGCTTTCATGCCGCCCAGCGCACACCGGACATCAGACTGGAAACACAGCCCGGCGTACTCTGCGAGCAACGCAGTGTACCGATTCAGCGCGTGGGCATTTACGTACCCGGCGGCTCTGCTCCCCTCTTCTCCACCGTGTTGATGCTGGCGGAACCGGCTCGTCTGGCGGGCTGCCGGGAGCGGATACTCTGCACACCTCCGGGCAAGAATGGTCAAGTGAACCCCGCCATCTTATACGCAGCGCGGCTTTGCGGCATCACCCAACTCTTCTGCGTTGGCGGAGCGCAGGCTATCGCCGCCATGGCTTACGGCACCCAAACCATCCCCAAGGTAGATAAAATTTTTGGTCCCGGCAATCGTTATGTCACCGCTGCAAAGCAGATTGTCTCGCTGGACGGCGTCGCCATTGATATGCCGGCGGGACCCAGTGAGGTGGAGGTGTATGCCGATGCCACGTGCAACCCCGCATTTGTGGCGGCGGATCTCCTCAGCCAGGCTGAACACGGAGCGGATAGCCAGGTGGTTCTCGTGACGACTGATGAAGGCGTGCTTAACAGCGTATTGGAGGAGTTGGAGCATCAACTCGCGATGCTGGAACGTCGCGAAGTTGCCGCGCAAGCGCTGGAACACAGCTTGGCGGTTCTGCTCCCCGGAGAGCAGGATGCGCTGGATTTTACGAACGAATACGCGCCGGAACATCTCATCCTCGCGGTAGAGCATGCACGTGCGGTGGCGGAAAAGGTCGTGCACGCGGGGTCTGTGTTCATCGGCAACTACAGCTGCGAAAGCGCGGGCGATTACGCCTCCGGCACCAATCATACCCTGCCCACCATGGGCTGCACGAAAGGCTACAGCTCACTCGGCTTGCACAGTTTCATGCGCCAAATGACGCTCCAGGAACTCTCAGCCGAGGGTTTGCGCCACATTGGTTCCACTGTGGAGATCATGGCCGAAGCCGAGGGATTGGGGGCGCACAAAAACGCCATGAGTTTGCGCCTGCGGTCATGCAACGACGTGCCTTCTCCGCATCCGGCGGATGAAGTACCGGCGGAACTGCGCGCGCTTGTGCGACCGGATATTCTTGCGCTCAAGCCGTACAGCTCGGCGCGTGATGAGGCGGCTGGTCTGCCGGCCGAGGTGTGTCTGGACGCAAATGAGTCCCCCTTCAACGAGCCGCTCAACCGCTACCCCGATCCCTTGCAGCGCGAACTCAAGCAGAGACTTGCCAAGCACTTGGGAATTGCCGCAGAGTGCATCTTTTTAGGCAATGGAAGCGATGAGGCCATTGATTTGACAATGCGCATTTTCTGTGAACCGCGGGTAGATCGCATCATCACACCGGATCCGACTTACGGCATGTATTCCGTGTGTGCGCACATCAATCAGGTGGACTGTACTGCCGTGCCCTTGCGGGAGAACTTCGATTTCTGCGCGCAGGATCTGTTGAACGAGGTAGATGCACGCACGAAGGTGATTTTCCTGTGCAGCCCTAACAACCCGACGGGTAACATGCTGCCAAAAGAGGAGATTCTGGAGACGCTGCAACGTTTTTCGGGCATCGTCGTGGTGGATGAGGCCTATATCGATTTTGCGGAGGATGAGGGAATGCTGCCCCTGCTGAAGGATTACCCGCGCTTGATCCTGCTGCGGACTTTCTCAAAAGCGTGGGCGAGCGCCGGCGTACGGTTGGGTATGGCCTTGGCGCACCCGGGGCTCATCGCCTGCTTCAACAAGGTAAAGTACCCGTACAATGTCAACCGGCTCACTGCAGCTTACGCACTGGAGCAACTCGGGCGTGCCGACAGTGTGCGGCAACAGGTGGCTGCCATCCTTTCTGAACGGAAGCGCATGGAGGTACAACTGCGGAAAATGAAGCTCTGCACGCGCGTATTCCCCAGCCGTGCAAACTTTCTGCTGGTGCAGGTGAGCCATGCGCAGAGCATATACAATGCCTTGGCGCGGGAGGGCATCATCGTGCGCAATCGCGACAGCGCCACGCTCTGCCGCAATTGCCTGCGGATTACAATCGGCTCTCCTCAACAAAATGACGCCCTGATCGCCGCCCTCCGCAAACTTGATTCCGACCCTTCTCTGTTGAATCTTTCATGAAAAAAGTACTCTTCATCGACCGCGACGGCACACTGCTTCGGGAACCGCCCGATGAGCAGGTGGACAGCTTGGAAAAGTTCGCTTTCATGCCCGGTCTTTTCCGGGCACTCACCGCCATCTGCGACCGTACGGACTACCGGCTCGTCATGGTGAGCAATCAAGACGGCCTCGGCACGGCCTCCTTCCCTGAGGAACAATTTTGGCCGGTGCAGAATTTTTTGCTCGATACGCTGCGAGGCGAGGGGATTGAGTTTGACGACATTTTTATTGACCGACACTTCCCCGAGGATCACGCACCCACCCGTAAACCCGGCACCGCCATGCTGAGTTCCTATCTCGATGGCTCGTGCGATTTGAAGCACTCCTATGTCATCGGTGATCGCGACGCGGACGAGCAGCTTGCCCGCAATTTGGGCTGCGGCATGCTGCGTCTCGGTCCGGACTTCGGCTGGGACAAAGTGGCGGAGGTGCTGCTGGCCGGCGAACGCACGACCGAGCTGCACAGCAAAACGCGCGAGACAGATATCCTTGTGCGGCTGGACCCGGATCGTCCAGGAGCGAGCGACATCGACACTGGTCTGCCCTTCCTGGACCACATGCTCTGCCAACTCGTGGTGCACGGCGCCCTCTCGCTCACCATTCACGCCAAGGGGGACTTGGACGTGGATGAGCACCACACCATGGAAGACACGGCGCTTGCCCTCGGGAAGTGCCTGCGGCTCGCTCTCGGTGATAAAGTCGGCATCCAACGCTACGGATATTGTCTGCCGATGGACGACAGTCTGTGCCGCGTTGCTCTCGACTTCGGCGGGAGGCCGTGGTTGGAATGGGATGTGACTTTTCAGCACGATCGGGTGGGCAATCTGCCGACGGAAATGTTTTTCCACTTCTTTAAAAGCCTGAGTGATGCCGCGCAGATGAACCTGAACATCTCCGCCACCGGCATGAACGATCACCACCGCATCGAAGCCGTCTTCAAAGCCTTTGCACGTGCGCTGCGTATGGCGGTGCAACGCGATGTCCGCCACCTTGTCCTTCCTTCCAGCAAGGGGACACTTTAGTATTTTCTCGCTCGCCATGTCAATTGCCGTCATCAACTACAATGCGGGGAACACTCGATCGGTGCTCAATGCGCTGAAACGCGCGGGCGAACAACCTGTCCTTACCGCAGATCCGTCCGTCATTTCATCCGCTTCCGGCGTGATTTTGCCCGGACAGGGAGAGGCTTCCAACGTCATGCAAAGTCTGCGTGATTGCAAGCTTGTGGAAACGATACTCAATCTGCGGCAGCCCGTGCTCGGCATCTGCATCGGTCTGCAGCTGTTCTGTGAGTATTCCGAAGAGGGCGACACGGTATGCATGGGCATATTCCCGAGCACAAGGGTGCGCCATTTTCACGCGCTGTCGACTCTTCCTTCCCTGAAAGTACCGCATATGGGATGGAATTCGCTGCATGGACTGCGTTCGCCGCTGTTCCAAGGCATGTCGGAAGGCACCTACGTCTATTTTGTGCACAGCTTTTGTGCGCCTCCCACGCAAGACACCTGCGCCACCTGCGAATACGGCGGGGTGTCTTTTGCCGCAGCCATGCAACGCGGCAATTTTTACGCCACGCAGTTTCACCCGGAAAAAAGCGGCTGTGCGGGCGAACAGATTATCCGCAATTTCATATCCCTCTGCCATGATTGAACTCATACCGGCTATAGATATGATCGACGGCAAGTGCGTGCGTCTCTCTGCCGGCGATTACGCGTGCAAAAAAGTGTATTCAGACGATCCTGCCGAGGTGGCGAGCCGCTTGTACGATCAAGGGTTCCGCCGCCTGCACGTGGTAGATTTGGATGGAGCAAAGGCGCGCCACTGTGTGAATCTCCACCAGCTCGAGCGTATCACCTCGTGCACACAGCTCACCGTGGACTTCGGGGGCGGCATTGCGAGCGATACTGACCTGCAAGCCGCTTTCGACGCGGGCGCCGCCATGGTGACCATCGGCAGCCTCGCCGTCTCGCAGCGCGAACTCGTCGCCTCTTGGCTTGCAAAGCACGGCAGTGAGCGCTTCATCATCGGCGCGGATGTGCGAGAGGGACGTATCCGCACGCAGGGCTGGTTGCAGGATGGGGGAGTACAGCTTATGGACTTCATCGCGTACTGGATGGAGGCGGGAGTCTCTCGCATCCTCTGCACGGACATTTCGAGAGATGGAATGCTGAACCACCCGAACATCGGACTGTACACACAAATCATGCGACGTTTCCCGACATGCCGTCTCATCGCCAGCGGCGGAGTTTCCTGCACCCAGGACATCCTGGACCTGCAATCCGCCGGCATACCGTCCGTTGTGTTTGGCAAGGCGTATTATGAAGGGCGGCTCGACCTGCAAAAACTCTTATCGCTCTCGTAAAAATGCTCTCGAAACGCATTATATCCTGCTTGGACGTAAAAGATGGTCGCACAGTGAAAGGCACCTGCTTTGTGAACCTGCGAGAAGCCGGCGACCCGGTAGAACTCGGCAAAACGTACAGCGAGCAAGGGGTGGATGAGCTCGTGTTCCTCGATATCACCGCCAGTCACGAAGGCAGGAAGACCTTCACCGACATGGTTTCGCGCGTGGCGGAGGCTCTTTCCATTCCCTTCACCGTGGGAGGGGGAGTGCAGGGCCCGGATGATGTAGCCCGCCTGCTGGATGCCGGCGCGGACAAGGTGAGCATTAACTCCTCTGCCTTGTGGAATCCGGAACTCATCGACGCCATTGCCACTCGCTTCGGTTCTCAAGTCTGCGTGGTGGCCATTGACGCGCATCAGGCTTCCCCGGGACAGTGGGTATGCTACGCGAACGGCGGTCGTGTACCAACCGAGCGCGAACTCTTCACCTGGGCACACGAAGCACAGGAACGCGGCGCCGGTGAAATCCTTTTTACTTCCATGGATCATGACGGTTCACGCAGCGGCTTTGCGAACGCCGCTCTCGCCTCGCTCAACGAACGACTGCGCATCCCCTTGATTGCCAGTGGCGGCGCCGGCTGCATGCAAGATTTTGCGGATGCCTTTAACCTAGGCAAAGCCGATGCCGCGCTGGCCGCAGGGGTCTTCCACTTCGGCGACATCGCCATCCCTCAACTCAAATCTTTTCTCAAACAACAAAATATCCCCGTACGCCTGTGATACCTCATCCTAATGCCGCTCAAATCGATTTTGCCAAAGGCTCCGGACTTGTCCCGGCTATCGTGCAAGATGCTGTGACTCGCCGTGTGCTCATGCTCGGTTACATGGACCGCGAAGCCTTCGATACCACCATCCGCCTCGGCCGCGTCACCTTCTTCTCGCGGTCCCGCCAATGTCTCTGGACCAAGGGTGAAACAAGCGGGAACTTTTTGGAGGCACGGGAACTTCGCTTGGACTGCGATGCGGATGCCCTGTTGGTGCTCGCTACGCCGCATGGCCCGACCTGCCACACCGGCGCCGACACCTGCTGGGGTGAACAGAATACGCCATCACATCTCGCTTTTCTCACTGAATTACAAGATTTTATCAACACACGACGTGCCGAAATGCCCGAGGGATCCTACACCACCTCTCTCTTTCGCGATGGCATCAACCGCATCGCCCAGAAGGTGGGCGAGGAGGCACTGGAAACCGTTATCGAAGCCGTGAACGGATCCGATGAACGTTGCATTTATGAGGCCTCCGATTTTCTCTACCATCTTATCGTCCTTCTCTCCGCCAAGGGCTTGCGCATCGAACAAGTTGTGGATGAATTGGCAGAACGCCACCGTCCGGGCTGGAAAAAACACTAATTTACCCCAAGGCATTTACGATTTAAGAACAATTCCATCCCACAACTTTCTACAACCCCAAGAGTCCGGATCGTGAGGGCCTTACCTTCCTCATCTCGGAAGCCGTACGCGGTGAGGGCGGCATCCTCAAAGGGCCGGATGGACAGGAGTTCATGCAAAAGTATGACCCGCGCAAGAGTCTAGCGCCGCGCGACATCGTAGCACGTGCCATCAACAGCGAAATCCTGCGCACCGGGCATCCTTGCATGTACTTGGATATGACCCACAAGCCTGCCGGTTTCATGGCTGAGCGTTTCCCTTACATCTACGAAACATGCAAAAGCTACGGCGTCGATGCCGAGCGCGATATGATCCCCGTAGTCCCCTCTGCCCACTACCAATGCGGCGGCGTGAAAACTGACACAAACGGACAGACCAGCCTGCGCGGTCTCTTTGTGGCTGGGGAGAGCGGCTGCACGGGCTTGCACGGCGCCAACCGGCTCGCCAGTAACTCTCTTCTGGAGTGCGTGGTGATCACCAAACGCGCGCTTGCAGCCATGCTCACGCGGCTTCCCCTCGCGCACGCGGAGGAAACCTACCCCATCCCGGAATGGAAGCACGGCGACCGCGTGCCGCAGGATGATCTGGCTATCCTCTACCATTGTTGGGATGAAGTTCGCCGCACCATGACGGATTACGTGAGCATTGTGCGCACGAACCATCGTCTGCAGCGCGCGGCCACACGCCTGCGCAACATTAACCGCGAAATTCACGAATACTACTGGGGTTATCGTGTGACGCCGGAAATTCTCGACTTGCGCAATCTCGCTCTCACCGCCTCGCTGATTATCGACTGCGCCATTCGTCGCCAGGAGTCACGCGGTCTGCACTACAATTTGGATGCGCCGGAGAAATTGCTCCACCCCCGTCCCACCATTCTGCACAACGGTTGATACCGCCAAACGCTCGTTCCCGTCATGAGTTCCCGCACGCTGCGCTCTGCCATGCTTGCCACGCTGATACCGGTGCTGGCGTCTTGGACATGCGGGGCGGTTGGCATTAGCGGGCAAACATCGGCAGAACGCCGAGGGGCAAGTTCTAACCGGGAAGTGCACTATTTTCGTCCCCCAACCCAGTCGCGCACGGTGAGCAAGGAAAAACTGCGCGAGCTGGCCATCAAGAACGGTCCCCTCCGTCCGCGCATCGACCAGAGCAAGCGCAAAAACTTTCCTGACCCCAAGAAATACCCCACGCCATTTCGCCGCGGCGCTTTCCCTTGGCACTTCGATATCACCGCTACCTACTTCTTTATCGGAGAGCGTGCCACAGCGCGCAATCCTGTGCCCAACACAGCCAGCAGCTGGGACAGCGCTTGGGATGACAATTACGGCGGCTACGATGACCCCGACCCCAAAAAACGCGATCCCGTCACCTTCGCGCCGCTCGGCTTCCGCCCCCAGCTCAACCCTTTCTACGTGGCTCTGCCGTACAACGACATTGACCGCGGCGGTCCCAAGCCGGAGGCAGAGAGGGTCATCCCTTGGTACCGGCGAGACAAGGAGGGTAAGTACGAGTCGGTCTGTCGAGGAAGCTGGGTGCAGATCTACTACAAAGGACGTTACTGCTTTGCCCAGTGGGAGGACTGCGGTCCTTTCGTGACCGATGATTGGGAGTACGTTTTCAAAGGCAAGCGCCCCAGAAATACACGGAACAACGGCGCCGGCATCGATATATCCCCCGCCGTACGTGATTACTTGGGCATCCCCGGCGGCAGTGCTGTGGTGCATTGGCGCTTCGTCGATTTCTCTCTTGTCCCCGGCGGTCCCTGGGCGCGCTATGGCAAGGATAACCCCTTCGTCAATCCCGCGCTCAAGGAAGCTATCCGCAAATACAGTATCAAATACAACATAAAAGCCAAATAACCCCTGCCTGCAAAAATGTTTGATTCACTTATATTCGACTGGTCCGGTACGCTGTGCGATGATCTGACGCTCACCCTGCAGGCTACCAACTACGTCATCTCACAATACGGGCTGCCAGCACTGAATCGCGATCAGTTCCGCGCGGAATTCCAACTTCCCTACCCGACCTATTATTCATGGAAAACACCGGGTATCCCCATCGAGGAGTTAGAAGATCACTACCGGCACATCCTAAACTCGCCGGAGGCAGAGCCCGTCACCGTTCTCCCTCATGCGCGAGAGTTCTTGGTCTACTGTCGGGCGTGCGGCATCCGCTGCTTCATTCTCTCCAGCATGGATTCTATCGCCTTTGATCGGCAAGCAAAGGAACTCGGCCTTTTTGACTACTTTGCGGGATTGCACACCGGCATCCTCAACAAGGAGGCTCACATTCACACCCTGCTTGCCCAGCACGGTCTCGATGCGCGTCAAACCGCTTTCATCGGCGATATGCAGCACGATATGGCGGCTGCCCACTGTGCCGGGGTCTGCGCTATCGGCGTGCTGACCGGCTACAACAACGCCGCCCAGCTCTGCGAGGCTGAACCCGATCTCGTCGTACCCCATCTCGGTGCTTTGCAGGCGCTCATGCAGCGCGGCAATTGCCACCCCTCTCGGGATACGGTCAAACTGCACACACTCTCCTTCACATGCCGCTTGGGGGTGCCGGAAAGTGAGCGCGCCACGCCCCAGCCCGTGCAGGCGGATGTCACTTTCACTCCGGAGCTCCCCTTTGGCGAAATGGCCGATGACATCGCGAAAACCATCGACTACGACGCGCTTTCCCGCCGACTCATTGAACTAGCTCAAGTCGAGCCCACAGTTCTGCTGGAAACGCTCGCGCACAAGCTCGCCGTCTGCTGTGTGCGAGAGTTCGGCGCAACTGCCGCCACGGTGCAACTCCGCAAGTTCGTCCTCCCCAACACATCTGCCGTCTCTGCCACCGCCCACGCGCAAAGGTAAAAAAGCACTTTCTAATACGTTTGCCGTGAAGGATCGAGTAGGAGACTTTCGCCCCCTCTCACACCACCGTACGTGCCTTTTATGGCATACGGCGGTTTCCTAACCTTTGCAGACAACGCTCT
>CANQSS010000003.1 GCA_947626545.1 uncultured Akkermansia sp.
GATTTGCCCAAAAATCGCCAACTCCTGCTATCATCATGCTTCCCGCCCATGAGATACATTTTCTTGGGACGGATGTGTTTATACGGTAGATCGCCAAATGAAATGCAATAAGCCCAAAACGCCCGACGACCCGGGCCGACTTCGTCGGCTATTTACGATTTACGATGTGGATGCTAGCGCGCTACGCGCGTTACTGCAAAGCGATAGCGAAGCGGAATTTTCGAGGACAAGGTGTCCTGATAGAAGGAAGGACTCCGGTGTGACGCCACGATAGGTTCGCTCCTGAGCACGCGATGGCAAGCGAGCGTCAAAAGAGCAAAAAGGGCGTGACAAATGCGATGGTGAAGGGGGGGGAGTCGATAAGGTCGATGATACCGCCGATGCCGGGGAGGAGGTGGCTGCTGTCTTTCACGCCGAGGCAGCGTTTAATGAGAGAACAGGCGAGATTTCCCATAACGGAAATCAAAAATAGTAGGGCAGAAATTGAAGCGGCAAGCAGTATGGGGCATTCCGGCTCAACCAATCGGAGAAGCACTGTCCCACTGAGGGTAGTGAGGAGCAAAGAGCCGATGATACCCTCCCACGATTTTTCGGGAGAGACGGCTGAGCTGAAGGGACGCGAGATGAAACGGCGCCCGACGAGAACCCCGCAGAGGTAGGTCCAGATGTCGCTCATCTTTGTCACAGCGATGAAGAGAAGAAGCATGAGAGCTGTCGACGGATTCAGAAAGAACATGGCGAGCCCAAAAAGCCACCCGGGGTAAATGAACGCAACAAGAGAAATTCCCAAGCTGCGCAGGGCTGTCTCCGGGCTGCGCCCCAAGCAGTCCATCCTCACCACTTCACAGAGAAAAGCGAGGAGAACAAATATGATGAGTCCCACCAGAGGACAGGCCGAATAATTAGCCTCCAGGGGGTAGGCAAAAGGGGTTGAGATGAAAAGGCACCACGGATATATCAACCCTGCCAACACAACGAGCCAGCGGTTTTCTCCCGCATTGCTCTTGCGCAGCATGAAAAACCACTCGACTGCTGCCAGATTGCACAGCAAAGGCACGAGCACTTGCAGACAAATTCCATCATACAAAATGCATGCCGCAGCCGCCACAGCAACACTGATGATGGTGGAAAAGAGGCGCTTGAGAAAAGTTTTGAACTTGTCGCTCATCGTTGTAGGAAGGCTAACTGCGAGCGGACCTCAAAACATCGAAAGGGCTGCGACGAACGCGATGGTGAAAGCGGGGGAGTCGATGAGGTCGATGATCCCGCCGATGCCGGGGAGGAGGTGACTGCTGTCTTTCACGCCAATACCTCGCTTAACGAGCGAACCGGCGAGATCTCCCGCCACGGAGATGAAATAAAACACAACAGCGCTTATGATGGCAAACCACATGGGGCATACCGGCTCAATAAACCTGATGAGAAACGCGCCACAGAGGGTAGTGAGGATGAAGGAGCCGATGAATCCCTCCCACGATTTCTTGGGAGAGACGGCTGGGCTGAAGGGACGCGAAATAAAACGGCGCCCGACGAGAACTCCGCAGAGGTAGGCCCAGATATCGCTGAGTTTGGTGATGCCCACAACCGTCAAAAGGATGGGCAAGCCATAATGCGGATCCATATAATTGAGAGCCAAGGCAAGGAACCATCCCGGATAAACAAAGGCGAAAACAGTGGTGCCGACGCTGCGGAGGGCCGCCTCAGCGCTCTGCCTGCCGTAATCCATGCGAAATAATTCACAGATGGCAGCGGTCAGGATAAGAAGGATGAGACAGGCAATCTCAACGGGGAGCCCGAGGACAGCGGCATGAGTTTGGGTATAAACCAGAGCCGCGATCCAAGGGTACACCAAACCTCCGATGAGAATGAGCCAACGATTGCACTCTGCCTTCTTTTCTCGCAACATCAGGAACCACTCGACGGCAGCCAGGTTGCAGAGCAAGCAAATGAGCGACGCGCAGCACCATGTGTTTTCAAAATAGTACGTCCCGACCAACGCCGCAGCCACCACGGCAAGACTGATGATGGTGGAGAAGAGGCGCTTGAGAAAAGTTTTCAGTTTGCCGCTCATCGTTGTGGGAAGGCTTGCTCCGGGTGGGGTTCAGTGGGCGCATCCCGGACACGCCCAACCGGCGCGGATATCCGCGAAGAAGTCGTGTCCCTTGTCGTCCACAAGGATGTAGGCAGGGAAATCCTTCACCGTGATTTTCCAGATGGCTTCCATGCCGAGCTCGGGGTACTCTAGGCACTCGATGGAGGTGATGCAGTTTTTCGCGAGATCCGCCGCCACACCGCCGATGGAGCCGAGATAGAAGCCGCCGTGCTTCTGACAGGAATCCGTGACGGCTTGAGAGCGGTTGCCCTTGGCAATCATGATGAGGCTGCCGCCGTGGCTCTGGAAGAGGTTCACGTAGGAATCCATGCGCCCCGCCGTGGTCGGTCCGAACGAACCGGAGGGGTAGCCCTCAGGAGTCTTGGCGGGACCGGCGTAGTAGATGGGGTGATTCTTGATGTAATCCGGCAAGTCCTGTCCGGCGTCCAGACGCTCTTTGAGCTTGGCGTGCGCGATGTCGCGTCCCACAATGATGGTTCCGGTGAGCGAAAGCCGCGTCTTGATCGGGTATTGAGAGAGTTCCGCAAGCACCTCCTTCATCGGTCGGTCGAGGTTGATGGGTACGCCGGCGCTCTTGGTCTCACGCAGCTCGGCGGGGATGTACTTGCCGGGGTCGCACTCCAGCTCCTCGATGAAAATGCCCTCCGGCGTAATCTTGGCCTTGGCGTTGCGATCCGCCGAGCAGGAGACGCCCAATGCCACCGGACAGCTCGCGCCGTGCCGCGGCAGGCGCACCACGCGCACGTCCAGCGCAAACCACTTGCCGCCGAATTGCGCGCCCAGTCCCAGCTTCTCCGCTTCTTTCTTCAGTTCGGCCTCGAGCTCCAGATCGCGGAAGGCGCGTCCGTGTTCATTGCCACAGGTGGGCAGGTTGTCGTAGTATTTGGTCGAGGCAAGTTTCACGGTCTTGAGGCAGAGCTCCGCGCTCGTGCCGCCCACGACGAAAGCGACGTGGTAGGGCGGACAGGCGGCGGTGCCGAGCGTGCTCATCTTCTCCACCATGAACTTCTTGAGCGAGGTCGGGTTGAGCAAGGCCTTCGTCTCCTGATAAAGGTACGTCTTGTTGGCAGATCCGCCGCCCTTCGCGATGAATAGGAACTCGTACTCCATGCCGTGAAAGGTGGCAAAGAGGTCCACCTGGGCGGGCAGGTTGGTGCCAGTGTTGACCTCGCGGTACATATCCAACGCTACGTTCTGGGAGTAGCGCAAGTTGTTCTTCGTATAGCAATCATACGCCCCCCGAGAAATCCACTCGGCATCATCGCAGCCCGTCCACACCTGCTGCCCCTTCTTGCCTACGCAGATGGCGGTGCCGGTGTCCTGGCAGAGCGGCAGCACCCCCAACGCTGCCACCTCCGCATTTCTCAGCATGGTGAGCGCCACACTTTTGTCATTTTCCGAGGCCTGAGGATCGCTCAATATGCTTTGCACCATGCGCAGGTGCTCGGGACGCAGGAAGAAGGCGACATCGTGCCAAGCCGTTTCGGCCAGCAGGCGCAGCCCCTCCGGTTCCACTTTGAGCATGGGATGCCCTTCAAAGCTGCTCACACTCACGTAATCCTTGGTGAGCAAACGGTACTTTGTGTGATCTTCCCCCATGGGAAACATCTCTTGGTAAACAAAAGGAGGCGTTGCCATAACGCACTCTCTTGTACCATGTTTTGCCGCACAAAGCGAGAAAAAAATCATGCTCATGAGTGAATGCCACATCCGTCCCATGAAAAAGCACTCCCAATGAAAGTTAACGGCACATCATGAAGCATAAGTTGTTGGTTATTTACGATTTACAATTTACGATTTGGGAAATTCCCGCGCTTGCGCGCGGACTTGACGAGGTTTGCCATCTTGCTGGCTTGCCTCCTTCATCCATCGGAAACGCATGAGGAATGGGTTGAATGAGCCCAGAGAAGATTTTATTTGGACACGTGTGGGAGGGCATACCTTTTCTATGCTTGCTAGGAGATGTAATTTTTGGTACAATCGGTTGCATGATGAGGGAATACCACCGAAAAATACTACTGCTCATGGTGAGTTTGTGGCTGGTGATGGCCGGTGGAGCGTGGGGGGCGACGATGGCACGGATATCCACGGATGGGAAGTGGGCGATGGTGCCGCTAGCAGACGGATTTGACTACCCGGTGGGTAAGCCGAACGGGGAGGGCTACTACAAGTCGCGCGGATTGCGCCTTCAGATACCCCGCCACATGGGTGAAGATTGGAACGGTAGGGCAGGTGGTAATTCTGATAAAGGGGATCCGGTATATACGGTAGGGACGGGTTTGGTGACCTACGCTGCCGATGCTCGTGGACGCTGGGGGAAGGTGGTCATTGTGCGCCATGCTTTTCGCGAGCCTCGCACGGGCAAGGTGCTGTGCTGCCAGACGCTGTACGGGCATTTGGATCGCATAGATGTGAAGTTGGGACAGATTGTGAGGCGGGGAGACCAAGTTGGCACCATTGGCACAAACCGTGGGATGTACCCGGCTCATCTTCATACGGAGTTGCATTTCAATGTGCTGGTAAATTGTGGGCAACAGGGTATCCCAAAGACTGCACGCAACTATGGGCATTTGACGCGATTCATTGAGCATTACCGCCGCTTGAAACCAGAGAGGAAGGCGGTCCGATTGCCCATAGGCTGCTTCCTGCCTTACAAGGATACGGAGGGGTTGTGATGAGAACATGCTTGTTCGGTGGTACTTTTGATCCGGTACATGCCGGGCATTTGGTCATGGCTCGCGCTGTGGAGCGGCAGTTGGCGCCGGTGCGTATCGTTTTTCTGCCGGCTGCGCAATCGCCTTTTAAGACCGGACATCAGGCGTTTTTCACGCCCGAACAGCGTGTGGCTATGCTGCATGCAGCTTTGGCAGATTGGCCCTTAGCGGAGGTTTCTGAGCTGGATATGCATATGGACCCACCGAGTTGGAGCTGGCGCGTGGTGGAGACTTGGATGGCGCAACATCCTGGGGATGAGCTGTATTGGTTGCTGGGCACAGATGAATGGGAGCAGCTGCACCGTTGGGCCAGGCCGGACTACTTAGCCGAACATCTCACCTTTGTGGTGTATCATCGCGGGCAGGAACCAAAGCCGCGTCCCGGTGTGCGCGCTGTTTTTCTGAGAGGCCCTATGCATGCGGCATCTGCTTCAGAAATACGGAGGAGATTGGAGCGCGGCCTTCCGATACCGGATGGGTGGTTGCCGGCAGCGATGGAAAAGATAGTTCACGCTGTGTGTGACAAACGGCTAAAATAACAGGGCAAGCGCATTAGAAAATGCGTTTGACATTTACGATGATCAACCGATAGAAGGGAATTTCTACTTTTTGACTTGGTTCAAATGCGGTTGCCCTGCTAAAATGGCTTGCCAAGGGAGCAATGCATGGTAAGATGAAAAGCGTATGGAATTGGGAACGATCGTGAAGTACGTGTTTGAAATCACCGTCATGTGGGTGATATTCTACCAACTGTATCGTTTGTTTCATCGGGAGAGGGCGGCCATGATCATGGGCGGTTTGGTGATTTTGGGAGTGATCGTTTTTGCTTTTGTCAGGATTATCGACGCAACGGAGCTGGAGGTGATAGGCGGTGCGCTGGTGCCCTTGGGTACGATACTCGCCATCCTCTTTCAGAGCGAAATACGCACGGCACTGGCACGCATCGGGCGTGGAAGCTTGAGTAAACTGCTGCACCATAATGCCACGAAATCGGACTTCATTGAAAAACTGTGCGAGGCAGTGAGCTACCTGACGAACAGGCGCTTTGGAGCGCTCATCGTTATATGCCGGGAGGATAAGCTCTCGGCCCAGGTATCAAACGGGATAGCTCTAGATGCTACTTTCAGTGCTGAATTGGTGGAGAGCATTTTTTACGTGAACAAACAGGGGCAGGGCAACCCCCTGCACGATGGTGCGGCGATTATTGACAACGAGCGTATTTTGGCGGCTGGGGTAATATTGCCGGTCTCGGTACGTGAGTTGAAGGATAGGTCACTCGGACTGCGTCACAAGGCGGGCATAGGCATTGCGGAAGAGTCTGATGCGGTGGTGATCATTGTGTCGGAAGAGACGGGAGGCATTTCGTTGGCGGTTGGAGGCGGACAAGGCAGCAATGTGGGCCCAGAGCTGCAGCGTGATTTAAGCATCGAACTCCTCAAAAAAAGATTAGAAGATTTACTGAACTATCATGAGCAACAGGAAACAACAAATGCCCCGGAAGACAGCGTTGACCACGAGACTCAAGGAAGCGCTGACGAATAACTGGGTACCCAAGTACTTGTGCCTGGCCCTGGCCGTCACGGTGTGGGGCCTCGCGTATTTCTCCACCACATCACGTGAGACGGGATGGGAGAGTGACGCGCGTGAGGCGGTGCCGGAGGGAGTGCCGGTGCAGAACAATCAGCCTCAAGAAGCGGATACTCCGGCGAGCAAGAGCCGCTCATAGAGCCAGCAGTTATATATATGAGAGGATTTTTTGTCACAGGCACCGATACGGAGATAGGCAAGACCTATGTGACGTGTGCCCTGCTGAGGGATCTGCGGGCGCGGGGGATGCGTGCTATGGGGTATAAGCCGGTTGCATGCGGCGACAGAACTGACCCACGGGCTATGCGAGAGGCGGCTGGGGAGCTAGGATTGAGCTTGGAACTCATTAATCCCGTATATCTGCGTGCGGCTACCGCGCCGAGTGTAGCTGCTGAGTTGGAACAACGAACTCTGAGAGCAGTGGATTTGGTGGCAGGGCTGCAGGTGTTGGTGTCTGCGGGGTATGACCCTCTTTTGGTGGAGGGAGCGGGAGGATGGGAGGCGCCGCTGAGCCCGACCGGAGAAACGATGGCAGACTTGGCGGTTGAGTTGGGTTTGCCAGTGGTGCTGGTAGTGGGCAACAAGCTTGGAGCAGTGAACCACGCTATTCTCACAGTGCAAGGCATTCGTTCTCGGGGACTGGAATGCCGCGCCATTGTGCTTAATCAGCAGAGCGAGGAGTGGGATGCAGCATGCGTGAGCAACCGCCGACTCATCGAACAGCATACAGGCCTGCCGGTTCTCGCGGAGTTGATCCGTGGGCAGGAAGATATCGACTCTCACGCCGTACTCGGTATATAATCGGACCATTTTGCTATGGGTACAAGGACATGGAAATTGCGCCGCGGCACAATGAATTTGCCGCCCGGCGGGGTGATTATGGGCATCTTGAATGTGACACCGGATTCATTTTCGGATGGCGGGCAGCACAATGAACCACAAGCTGCGCTGGAACATGCTCGGCAAATGCTGGCACAGGGTGCAGCGATTATTGATGTGGGTGGGGAGTCCTCTCGCCCCGGTGCGGCAACTGTGGATGTGCAAGAAGAGCTACGACGCGTATTGCCCGTGGTGCGTCTGCTGCGCGAGCAACTGCCGACAGCCGTCATTTCCATCGACACGAGGCATGCTCCGGTAGCGCAAGCTGCACTGGATGAGGGAGCAGATATCGTGAATGACATTTGCGGGCTGGGTGACCCTGCCATGCGTGAGCTGTGCGCGCGGAGTGGCTGCGGAGTGGTGCTCATGCACATGCAGGGGGAACCATCCACCATGCAGAGCAATCCAACCTACACAGATGTGGTGGCTGAGGTGCGTGATTTTCTGCGGCAGAGGGTGGAGATGGCATGCTGCGCCGGGGTGGATCTGCGCTGCATTTGCTTGGATCCAGGCATCGGTTTCGGCAAAACGGTGCAACACAATTTGCAACTCATTGATGGGTTGGAAACTCTGCGTTACCGTGATCTGCCCATTCTCATTGGGTTATCACGCAAGCGATTTTTGGCGGAAACTCTGCCAAGGGATGCGCAAGCTACGGTGAAAATGAGCTTGCGTGCAGCCGAGCATGGAGCAGAGATACACCGGGTGCACGAGGTGGCGCCTCTGCGTGCAGCGCTCCGCCACGCATTTGGATGAAAAACGGCGCGGAGCAGCTGTAGCTCCACGCCGGGAAAATGCAGCAGTTATGTGAACCTCACGGCACCGCCGCCCAGATGGGAGAGTCCGGATTGAATGGGGGCAGCTGAAATCTGCCTCCGTAGAGAGATGCTCCCCCCTTCCGGAGTTGGTCGATAATCTCCTTTTGATCAGGAGATGAAAAGTTGGTGCGGAAGAGGTCAAACTGCCGCTGCTCGGTGCTGGTAAGCTGATCGGCAGTCATGTCGGTCACGTCCTCAATGAAAAGGCAGTAACCGAAAGCACCACCGGGAATTTCTGTGATCATGACTTGAATAGGATAAACTTCACCTTCTTTCACCTCGAAAACTTTGCCAGCGGTCAAACCGCCCAATTCCTGATTCCAAGAGAGGGTTTCCGGAGTTTTGATCTGGATGTATCCATTCTTATCAGGCAGTTCACCCCTGCGCACTTTCATCCAATAATTGGTGGCAGCCGCATCACCGGAGATCTTGTAACTATCTACGTTGCCCTTTTCCCAGAGGGAAAGCGCAATATAGCCGGCCTCCAACACCACCTTATTATCGAAACGCACGCCCAGCGTATCGTCACCCACGCCGACAAAGCGGAATTTGCCGGACTTGGGCGCGCGCACATTGCCACGGTACACACACACCCAACCGGCGGGTTGGCACACATCCCTGCACTGATAGGCGTAAGGGGCGTACGACGCCTGAGTCATCGGCACATAAAAGCTGGAGGCGTAGAGCTTCTGCGGAGAGCTGTAGAATGGAGCCAAGGCATTGCGATTGCCCTTGTTAAAGAAATCGTTGAGTTTCTCCACAATACGATAACTCGCAGCGGAGGGGGATACGTCAAATTCATAAATATTTTTGCCATCTTTCTTTTTGACTGTGTAGAACGGCTTTCTATCTTGCTCACTGCGCATAATGGAGGAGGGAGAACTGCCATC
Organism: uncultured Akkermansia sp.; assembly: GCA_947626545.1. Taxonomy (GTDB): domain Bacteria; phylum Verrucomicrobiota; class Verrucomicrobiia; order Verrucomicrobiales; family Akkermansiaceae; genus Akkermansia. The sequence continues at coordinate 9,002 of CANQSS010000003.1, forward strand.
GCGGGAGAGCTTGAGATCGTAAAAGGTGCCCTCTAGGGCAGACCCCCCTGAAGTGTTAGATCCCATGCCACTGCCCGATGAACCCAAGCCTTCACCCAGGTCCATATCCATGGACATGTCGATTTGGTCGAAGCTGAGATCACCCGTGGTATCCAAGCTGACCGGAGCCGCTACGGGTCCCACAGCATTCTGCGCTACGATGACGCTCGGAGTGACAGTAGGGTTAGTGGTGACAGACTTGGATGTCAGCTCCTTACTCACCGGTGCATTGGTGGGAGGTCCATCCTCCGATTGGGGAACGTAAGCGATGAATTCCGTGGGGATCTCCCCTTGGATAATCAAGACCGTGAAGTAGAGGATGCTGCCGAAGAGCAAAAGCATGCCTAAGCAGATGCCAAGAGAGATGGCATTGCCCATCAAAGCATCCCTTTTGATCTTGCGAAGAGCTTCGTCGCTCATTTGTATGTGTAGAGACATAGGCGATCGGGGTTAGTAATGGCGTTACTATACCTCTACGCAGGTGATTTTGCCAGTCGAAAATTAAGACGAGAGTGTTACATCTATGTAACACGGGATGACTGTTATTGAAGAAAACAACGTGGGAAGGTTTCTCAATGTAGAAAGGAGAAATTAACCATGAAAGCAAGGATAATTATACCTGCCGTGCTGGCCGTAGCGTTGTTGCCGTGGGAAACTGCAGCAGCACTCACAATAAATCTCGGCAATGATCGTGACAGACAGGCTGAACGCCGCGAGGAGCGAGCCCGAGAGAGAGACCGCGAGGAGCGCCGCCGTGATGGTCGTCGCGTTTATCGCGATCGCAAAGAAAATGAATTTCACCGGGTGCTCAAGAGAGTGACTCGCGATGAAGATCCGCCGCGACGGTACCGTCGGTAGTCAGGCACATCTGTCCCAAGAAAAAGCAACCCATTTACAATGTGCGATTTGAGAAGTCCACGCGCTTGCGCGCGAAGATGGCTGGCGGCGGCAAGGCCGTTTAGCCAAAAGCATAGTTTTCACCCCTGCAGGGCAGCGCATGCGCGCTGTCCATACGCTCTAATTGAGAGTACACGATGAAATATTTGCAACGAATACATAATCAATAAATAGCAAATTGAACATCGCCGATCGAAAATGGTAAACACGTTCTTTCATGCGTTTGTCCCCGGTATGATTCTACTTGCAAAGGGAAACAAATGTTGTAGAATGAGAACCGTTATGGCTGACCGCAAAGACACAGACCCCGCACGAATGGAGAAAATCGTAAGTCTCTGCAAGCGCAGAGGATTCATCTTCCAAGCTGCCGAAATATACGGTGGATTGAACGGATGTTGGGATTACGGCCCATTGGGAGCGGAGTTGAAACGCAACCTGAAGGAATATTGGTGGCGGGTGAATGTGCAAGAGCGGCCGGACATTGCGGGGATGGACGGGGCAATACTGACGCACAACTCGGTGTTGGTGGCAAGTGGACATGTGAGCGGCTTTACGGATCCACTATGCGATTGCTTGTTAAGCAAGGAGCGTTTACGTGCTGATCAGATACCGGCTCAGAGTGGTGTGGCTTTTTGGTGGAAAGGAGCATCGAAGAAGGATGGCAGTTGGAGCACAGCCAAGGAGTTCTCTATGCTGGTACCAACGGCGGGAGAAAAGGATGCTAAGACGGCGCGCAGGGGGGCATTGCAGTATTACGCGCAGATAGCGGGTGGCAAGACCCAGCCGACGGATATTGAATTGGTTGGTGAAAGCACGCAGGAGGTGCACGAAAGTGTGCGTTACAACCCTGCCAATGGTTCGCTGGTTACGGAGGCGCGTTCCTTCAACCTGATGTTCCGTACGACGATAGGTGCGGCATCGGATGAAAACGACCCGGCGAGTACCGGCTGGCTTCGTCCGGAGACTGCGCAGAGCATCTTCTGCCAATACAAGAATATACTGGACAGCTCGCGCATGAAGCTACCCTTCGGCATCGCGCAGATCGGCAAATCGTTCCGCAACGAAATTAACCCGCGCAACTTTACCTTCCGATCCCGCGAGTTTGAACAGATGGAGGTGGAATATTTCTGCCGCGCGGAGGACGGGATACGTCTCACCGACGAATGGCTGGAGCGCTGCCTCACCTTCTACGAAAACATTGGTATTCCGCGAGACAAAATCCATGTGCTGGACGTTCCGGATGGCGAGCGCGCGTTCTACTCCAAAAAGACCTACGATCTGGAGTATGCGTTCCCCTTCGGCATGCAGGAGTTGCAAGGGATTGCCTACCGTACGGACTATGACTTGACGCGCCACCAGGAAGGCTCAGGTAAACCCATGGAGTACTTCGATGAGACCACACGCGAGCGCTTTATACCTCACGTGGTAGAGCCTTCTGCCGGATGTGATCGCACGGTGCTTGCACTTATTTGCGAGGCGTACGATGAAGAGGAACTGGGCACCGACGGCAAGAGCGATATCCGTACCGTGATGCACTTTCACCCGCGCATAGCTCCTGTGAAGGCTGCCATTTTCCCCCTGCTCAAGAAAAACGAGGAGCAGGTGCGCATTGCCCACGAGATAGAGGCTATGCTTCAGCCGTACATGAACGTCTTTTACGATGAAGCCGGGGCAGTAGGGCGCCGCTACCGCAGACAGGATGAAATTGGTACCCCATTCTGCATCACAGTGGATTTTGAGACCCTCGGCGAAGGGGAAAATGGCGATAGCTCCTTGAAGGGAACCGTCACCATACGTCATCGTGATTCGATGCAGCAGGAGCGGTTGCCCATCCAGGATTTACTTCACTACCTGCTCCGGCGTATTCACTGAGACCCGCGGTTCACAGCTCAGGAGAATTGAGCTAGCCAGTGGCGATACGCTTCGGCATCCTGGAGAGATGGCCGAACGGTGGCGCGGACTGTCCAGTGCATCTGTGAAGAAAGGACGCGGATTCCGGCATTAGCGAGCGCGGAATCAATGGCCGATTTATGAGCGCAGACAGCCGCGCGCGTGGAACCGTGCACCATACCCATAATTTGGGGAGAGCCGAAAGGAATCGCACCGCTGCGATAGTAGCAATGAGTCATGCAGATGTGACGTGCGCAGAGACTGCCTGCCGTCTCCTCCATTCCTGCAGGTACAGCCCACATAAGCAGCGCTGCCTCTGCTGTACCGGCGGCATGTTGTGCCGCGGGGTGGGTGTGATTGAGAATGACGGCGAAACGCCCGATGACGCCGATCTGCGCGAGATGATGCGCGTGATTCAGATAATCGGGCAGTGGCATGTCGAGAAGAGCCGCACGTCGTTGCCAAACGGCATTGCCGGGCAAAAGTTCGTCCTTTTGCAGAGGTGATCGCAGGCTGCCCAGTACCTGCAATTCCTGTTCGTTGAGCGCGGGAGCACTGGGACGCTGCATGACGGGAGCTGTGTCATCCAAGGAGCCGGGAGGCAGGGTAGCACGGCGCAAGTGACCGACACTCAGACGGAACATGCCGACCACGGGCATGATCACATGCTGCTCCGCGCCGATATGGCGGGCGAGGATGCGACAGTGTTCGACCGGACTGTCTGTCTGCTCCGGGAGACGCAGGGTCGTCCAAAGTCGGAAATTGGCTCCGGGAGCGTTGGGGTCATGGGGTTCACGAATGACAACGTGGCCGGAAAATGGATCATGCGCAACGAGCCAGTCGTAAGCGCGTTTGAGGGCTGCGGCATTCGGAAGCTGCCAGGCCACCAGACAGCCCGGGGTGAGTGAATTGCCGGGCAGGGTCTGGCGGATGCTGCGGATGAGACCGCGTTCCGACATTGCGCACAGACGCTGAAGTACTTCCTGTTCAGTCATGCCGCAGCGGGCGGCAAGTTCGGCAAAGGGACGTTCGTAAAAGCCTGAGAGCCGATCCTCCGCCACGGCGAGAAGGCGGCGGTTGGCGTCGTCATCCATGGGGGAAGAAATCATTGCGGGTTTACAATGCCGCAATACGTGAAGAGGGTAGGATCGAGCTGCTGCTTGGCATCATCGGCAATGCGGCAGGCTTGCTCGAGGGTTTCAGTAAGGGCAAACATGCAAGAGCCACTGCCGCACATGAGAGCGGCCTGCACACCCTCCTGCTTCAGCAGCCACATCTTGAACATGGCAAGAATGGGGAATTTGGCGAATACAGGGCGCTCCAAATCATTACTCAGTCGGAGCCCTCTCACCGTCTGGATATCGTACATGACCTCACGCAGGCGGCGGGAGGCCTCGAATGCGCCATACGCCCACGGCGTACTCACTCCGAACTGCGGTTTAAGCAGAACGATCGGACTGGTCCATTCCGCATAGGCCACGAGCGGGCGCACTTGCTCACCACGGCCAAGACAGCGGCTCAGCACGGGGTTCAGGAAAAAGGGGACATCGCTGCCGACGGCGGCGGCCATTTCAGAGAGTTCCTCCGGAGAATACTGCGTACCGAGGATTTCGTTGACGGCCAACAGAGTTGTGGCGGCATTGGAGGAGCCGCCGCCCAAGCCGGCAGCCCACGGGATGCGTTTGGTGAGGGATATACGCTGCTTGGCCTTGCGACCGTAGTGTTTTTCGAACTCGAGGATGGCGCGAATAATCAGGTTATTTCCATCGGTTGGAAGGAGAGGATCATCGCAAAGCAGCGTGGTGGTTCGCGAATTGTGGAAGTCCAGCTCATCGACCAAGTCGAGCTTTGCCATCAGCATATCCACGTCGTGAAAGCCATCCGCCCTTTTTCCCTTAATGCGCAGCGAGAGGTTCACCTTCGCCGGGGAAGAATACGTACTCATGCCGTCAGGGTACACGAAAGAGGCAAAAGAATCAAGTAGAATGTGCCGCGTAATTGTGCTTGCAATTCAGTAAAAGGTGCGCTACACTCGCCCCCGAGCGGCAGGGACGGCCGGAGCGATTTAACCGTGTGCACACCGGGACCATGATACGCATATACAAACAGTCGAGTAACGGAATTTCCCGCACAGTCGGACTGGATGAGCCGGTGAGCCGTGAGGACCATATTTTTTGGGTGGATTTGCTGACGCCCGACGCGCCGGAGCTCTCGTATGTCGAGGAACTGTGCGGATTGGAGATGCCTACGAAAGACGAGATGCGAGAAATTGAGGCAACGTCGCGTCTGTACTGCGAGGATGGCGCGCGATTTATGACCACAACGGTGCTTTCGCGAGTGGAGACGGATGACCCGATTATTGCTGAAATTACCTTCATTTTGAAGAAGGACGTGCTCATTACCATACGTCATACGGACTCATATTCGTTCCGCGTATTTTCGCACACATTGCTTCGGGCGCAGAGTACCAACCGTGATTTCGTGTTTATCGGACTCTTGGAGACTTTGGTGGACCGCCAGGCAGACGTGCTGGAGCGGTTTGGTACGGTGCTGGATGCACTTTCAAAAAAGGTGTTTGGTACGCACAATGCGGCGCGAAAGGGCGAGAAACAAGACGACCCGGATACTGAGGATTTACGTGATGCGTTGGAGGAACTGGGACGTGTGGGTGATCTCATTACCCGGCAGCGTGATGCCTTGGTTAATCTGCTGCGCATGATTACCTTTGCCGGTAACGAGGATTCCTGTCTCGATGCGCACGAGAATCTTTATGTGCCGTTGCGGCCGGTGTCGCGCGATGTGAACTCGTTGGCGGAGTACGCTTCCTTTCTATCCAACAAAATCAACTTCATGTTGGACGCCGTGTTGGGGCTCATCAATATCGAGCAGAATGATATTGTGAAAGTTTTCACCATCACGTCCATTGTCTTCCTGCCGCCCACGCTGGTGGCAAGCATTTTTGGTATGAACTACCGCTACATTCCATTTTTGGAAACAACGTGGGGTTTTTGGCTTTCGCTCATTCTGATGGTGATATCGGCGGTGTTGCCGCTCGTCATATTCCGGATCAAACGCTACATCTGACATACACACCATGATTGCAACACGCAAGGTTGAACAACCGCAGCAGGAAATCCACAAGGCAAATATTCTCATTGAGGCTTTGCCGTACATGCAGGCGTATCGGGATAAAACCATACTCATCAAGTTTGGCGGGTCGGCGATGGATGATCCGGAGCTGGTGAAGTCGTTGATGCGCGATATCGTGGTGCTGGAGTCCATGGGGATGAATCCTGTGGTCGTGCATGGAGGGGGAAAGGCGATCTCAAAGGCCATGAATGAGGCTGGACTGGAGGCAAAATTTATCAATGGACTGCGTGTCACCGGGGCAGATGCCATTCGCATCGTGGAGGATACGCTCACCGGCATCATCAATCCCGGACTCGTGGAGATGATACGGGAGCACGGTGGGTCGGCGGTGGGTATTCCCGGCACCACAGTTTTTGTGGGTGAGAAGTTGCACGAGAAAGACGAACAGGGAGGCATCGTGGACTTGGGAATGGTGGGACGTGTGGTAGGGTGCCAGCTTTCTCGGGTTGAGGAGGCGCTCTCTCTTCAGTTGATTCCAGTAATATCACCGCTGGCCCGGGAGCTGGGTACACACCAATCGCTTAACGTGAATGCGGATTTAGCGGCAGCAGCACTTGCGAAGGAACTCAAACCAGTGAAATTGGTCTATATCTCTGATGTCCCGGGGATTTTGCCCGACCCGGAGGACAAGACATGCATCATCAAGAGTATTGACCGGCGAGAGGCGTTTCGACTCATCGAAGATGGCACTATTTCCGGAGGCATGATACCTAAGGTGAAGAGCGCGGTGGAGGCGCTCAATGCAGGTGTTCGCAAGGTACACTTCATCGATGGACGTTTGCCGCACACCATGCTGTTGGAGATCTTTACGCCCGAGGGAGTTGGAACGGAAATTGTGCGCGAGCAGCGCTGAGTATCGTTCACCATGACCCCATCTCTCACTATTGGCATTTTGGCTCCGCACCGCAGCAGTACTTGCATGCGTGCATTGCAGGAGCTGCTGCAGAGCTGTGGTCAGCATGGCATCCGAGCGCATGAGCTTGGTAAGTGTACGCCGAGTGATCAATGGCCGGATATTGTTGTGTGCCTTGGCGGGGACGGCACCATTCTCTCTGCTGTCGAGCAGGCTGCGCGGCATGGCTGCATCGTTGCCGGAGTGAATTTGGGACATTTAGGTTTTTTGAGCGCCTGCGGCTGCGATGAAGTGGCAAAATTGGTTGAATCATTGGCCAAATCCGCCTATCGCGTCGAGGAGCGTTCCATGCTGCAAGTCACTCCGAGCGGTATGGGCACCACGCCGGGAGAAGCGCATCTGGCTCTTAACGAGGTGGCACTTATGCGCGCACAGACGGGCAAAATGATTGACGTCGATGTAGAGTTGGATGGCGCCTTGCTTAACCGTTATCACGCGGATGGTGTGCTCGTGGCCACCCCCACGGGCTCCACGGCCTATTCGCTATCAGCTGGCGGGCCGTTGCTGTGGCCCACGGCGGGTGTGATGTGCCTCACCCCCATCTGTCCGCACAGTCTCACCAACCGCTCTGTGGTGCTGCCAAAGGATGTGGAGATAACTCTGCGGCCGAGGGAGAGACGCGGGCGCTCAGAGGAATCTCTCATTTACTCTACCGACGGTCAGGCCACGCATACCATCCCGCTCAATGCAGCACTCACGATCCGCAAGGCGCCAGAAAGCCTTCGCCTGCTGTTCCTGCCCGGCAGTGATTACGCTGCTCGCCTGCGCGCTAAGCTTGGTTGGTGATAAAATTGGGCATTGTCATCTGGCTCATGTGTGGTAAAATGGCTTTGCTATGCTGAAGGGAATATCGCCTGTCATATCGCCGGAATTGCTCAAAACGCTTGCAGAAATGGGGCATGGGGATGAAATAGTCATCTCGGATGCTCATTTTCCGGGACACACCTACAATGCGCGAGTGCTCCGGGCGGATGGGGTAGGCGCGGACCAGTTGCTAGCGGGTATTGCTCCACTTTTTGAGCTAGATACTTACGCTACACCCGTCATCATGATGTCTGCAGTGCCGGGGGATGAGTTGGATCCGGCGGTCGAAAAGAAATACCGCGCCGCATTGGGGTACGATGGCGCTGTAGAGCGCATGGAGCGTTACGTTTTTTATGAGCGAGCCAAAGAGGCATACGCCGTTGTCATCTCCGGTGAAACAGCAAAATACGGCAACATTATCCTTAAAAAAGGGGTGACGCCGGTGCTGGCGTGATCGGGAAGATGGCGAAATAAAAATGCGGCGGGCGTTCTCCCTGGGTTGGAGCGACCGCCGCCGCAAGTTGTGGGTTGAACAGCCTGAGAAGAGCGTTATGCACCGCCGGCATTGGCCAAGGCGGCATCATCCGGCGGTAGGAAGTTCTTAAAGCGTGCCTTGTCGATAGCTTTCATGTAGGCCTCTTGTGGGGAGACAATACCCTGCTGGAGCTTTTGCCAGATGGCATCATCCATAAACTGCATACCCAAGCCTTTTCCGCCCACGATGACATCTGCGAGCTTCTGCGTGGCGCCTTCGCGGATGATGGCGCCTACGGCCGGAGTGGCGAAAAGAATCTCATTGACAGCAACGCGTCCCGGCTTGTCGCAGCGCTTCATAAGCAACTGGGCGACGACCCCGCGCAAGGAACCAGCAAGCATGGTGCGCGCCTGAGCTTGTTGTTCGGCGGGAAATACATCGATGATGCGATCCACCGTCTTGCGTGCATTATTGGTGTGCAGCGTTCCAAAGACGAGCAAACCTGTTTCTGCCGCAGTAAGAGCTAGTGCAATGGTTTCCAAATCTCGCATTTCGCCCACGAGCACGATATCGGCATCCTCGCGCAAGGAGGCGCGCAGGCCATCCGCAAACGAGGCGCAATTGCTCGGTACTTCGCGTTGAGTAATGATGCTTTTCTTGGAGGGATGGACGAATTCTATAGGCTCCTCGACAGTAATGATGTGGCGCGAAAAGTTCGTGTTGATGTAGTCGATGAGCGCGGCAAGTGTGGTGGACTTGCCGGATCCGGTAGGACCGGTAACGAGCACGAGACCGGAGCGCATTTCCCCGAAACGTTTGATCTGCTCGGGAACATTGAGTTCCTCAAGCGTGAGGATTTTGGTGGGAATGATACGGAACACACAGCAGTATCCGCGTTGCTGTTTCATGTAGTTGCAGCGGAATCGAGAATTGCTGTCCATTTCGTAAGCGAAGTCTGCATCGCCGCACTCCTCGTAGCTTTCCCAAAGCTTGGGGTCGCATATGGGCTGCATGAGCTCCACCATATCCTCGTGGGTAAGAATGTGCTCGGAAACAGGCTTAATATCGCCGTGGACGCGGATTTTCGGAGGTTGCCCTTCAGAAAGATGAAGGTCAGAGCCGCCGCGCTCCACGAGTTCCTTGAAATAGGTGTGAATTTTGGGATCCATGGGAGTGACAGAAGAAGGTGAGAAAATTAGGCGATGGAGGACTCTGGATGATCTTGGAGGAAACGCTCCATAGAGACTTTATCCGTGCTTCGAGTATCGCATTCTTCAGCACTGATAATGCCCTTGAGGTACAGCTCTTGAAGGGAATCATCCATAAGGCGCATGCCAATGGCTTTGCCGGTCTGGATGATGCCGGGAAGCATGAAAGTTTTGCCTTCGCGGATACAGTTGGCCACAGCGGCGGTATTCACGAGCATTTCCAAAGCCATGATACGGCCGGTGCCATCTTTTTTGGGGATGAGCTGTTGAGAGAGAACACCACGCAGGGATTCTGAAACCATGATGCGAATGTGCTCGCGTTCTTCCACTGGAAAGGCATCTAGGATACGGTCAATCGTGCGAGAGGCCGATCCGGTGTGTAGGGTGCCGAGTACCAAGTGTCCCGTCTCTGCTGCGGTGAGTGCTAGAGAGATGGTTTCCAAATTGCGCATCTCGCCCACCATGATGACATCCGGGTCTTCGCGGAGAGCCGCGCGCAAGGCGCGACCGAAAGATTCGGTGTGGTGACGCACCTCACGTTGGTTCACCTGGCAACCGGCTGGATCAAACACGGCCTCGATAGGATCTTCCAGCGTGATGATGTGGTCGTGGCGATCCTCGTTAATGAATTGAATGATACTGGCGAGTGTGGTGGATTTGCCGGAGCCCGCAGATCCTGTCACAAGAATCAGGCCATTAGTAAAGCGGGTGAGCGGTTTGATGAAGTCCTCCGGCAGATTGATTTCGCTCATGGTGCGAATTTTGCTATTGATGATACGGAAACAGAGGTCGTAGCCTAAGCGTTGCTGCACGACGGAGGCGCGGTAGCGACCGTGCTCATTGGCATAAGCAAGGTCAGCATCGCCGAACTTCTTGAGATGCTCCCATTCTTCCTCATCCAAAAAACTTTCTGCGAGAGCCTGCGTATCTTGTTTGGTGAGTGTTGGTGCACCCTGCCAGATGGGTTGCAGCGTACCAAAACGACGCCATGTGGGTGGGCAGGCAGTAGGCAGGTGGACATCCGAACAACCGCAATCTACCCCCTGCTGCAAATAGGTATCAACCGACAGGGAGATCACCACCATCAGCGGACCGTTTTCTTGTTTGTAGAGGTAGGCATGATATTTGCCACCAGGGCCGGAGAAAATAAAGTCTACGGCAGATTGGTCATTAAGCGTAGATTGTTGTTCCGGTGAAGCGCAACTTTCCACGAGGGTCTGAACGTTCTCTGCTGTGAGTGTCGGGGCATCATCCGCTATGGGAGTGTAAGTGGCGCTCTTCATCCAATAGGGCTGCAGCCCGACGCCCAAATACAGCGCAGGACTGAGGATGGTGCGGCTAAGCTCCAAGTAGCGGTCAATATGTGTGAAGATTGGTGGTGTGTCGCTCATAAGCTGTGCAGTATACACTGTCTACCACAAAATGCCCGCCATGGCGAGCAAAAAACAGTGCAACCGCATTAGAAAATGAGGTTGCCATTTACGATGTGCGATGTACGATTTATTAATAATGTGCGCGTTACACAGATTTTTTCGGATCGTTAACGTATGCGGAGATTCCTCTAGATCCATCATCATTATGATTGTTTGTTATGATAATTTATAATGCGTATAAACATGAATATAAGTATATAAGAGTATTATATCTGTTGATTACCTTCTCTCAAATGCGTTTGCCCTGTGGGGAAACGCAAGCGGATTGACAGAAAAAATAATTTAAGGTATGGTGGAGAGCAGATATGGGAGGACTGATCATAGCGCCCAAAGCGCGACTACTACATGGACATGACTGGGTGTACGGCACGGAGGTGCGCGCCGTGTATGGCGACCCGCAACCGGGCGATGTGGTGGCGCTCAAGGATCAGCGAGATCGCTTTTTGGGGTCAGCAATTTACAATCCGCATTCTCAGATCGTGGCGCGTCGATTTTCACGTCGGAGGCAGGCGTTGGATGCCGATTTTTTCCGACGGCGCATTCGGCAGGCGATAGAACTGCGGGAGAGGCGGCTGCCGGGGGAGGAACTGCTTCGCGTGGTATGGAGTGAGAGCGACGGCATACCGGGGCTCATCGTGGATCGCTATCGAGACGTACTGGTGGTGCAAACACTTACGCTGGCGATGCACCTGCACGAGGAGGAAATTACGGCGGCGCTTTGCGAGCTGATGCAGCCGAGGTGTATATTGGTGCGCAATGATTCAGGGATACTGGCGGCAGAGGGTCTGGAACAAGAGACGCATATTGCCCACGGCGACCTGCCGACGCCCTTTGTGGCCAGCACGGGCGGGTTGAAGTTTGAGGTAGATCCGGGGCACGGGCAAAAAACCGGGCTCTACTTGGACCAGCTGAGTAACTACATTCGGGTAGCGCGCCACGCCGCCGGCAAATATGTGCTGGATTGCTTCTGCAACCAGGGCGGGTTTGCGCTCGCATGCGCGAGGGGCGGAGCGGGGGGAGTGACGGCTGTCGATATTTCCGAGCCGGCCATAGAGGCGGTACGAAAGAATGCTCGACTCAATGATGTGCGCCTGAATGCAGTGGAGGCGAATGCCTTTGATTTGCTGAAGGCTGAGAGTGAAAAAGCGCGCAACGGCGCCGAACTGAAGTGGGATTTCATCATTTTGGATCCGCCGAGTTTCACGCGAAACCGCAAGGCGCTGACGGGTGCTCTGCGGGGGTACAAGGAGATTCACCTGCGCGCGATGCAGATGCTGCCGGTGGGCGGCTTGCTGGCGACCTTCTGTTGTTCGCATCATGTGAGTCGCGAGCTGTTCCTGCAAGTGATAGCTGAAGCAGCAGTGGATGCCCACTGCACACTGAGGCTCGTGGAAGAATACGGGCAACGAGCAGATCATCCGGTGTTGCTCAACCTGCCGGAGACGAGCTACCTGCGCGGGTTTACCTTTGAGCTGGCGCCGGGGCGCTGAGGGAGCTTACGCCTGCACAGTGAGGCGTGGGGTGAGAATGGCTCGCGTGTAGGAACCGGGCGCCACATGGGTGCGTGGCCATACAACGCAGTCGTTGAGCTCCACCCCTGCCGGCACGACGGCATCCTTGCAGACCACGCAGTCCTCGCCTATATCTGCTGCCGGGGAGATGGAAGCCTCCGGATGGATGCGCTGGGAAGAAGGCAGCTCCAGCAGAGCATTGAGATAGGAGGTGGGTGTACCCAGCTCGTGCCAGTGCCCCCAATCGGCCACCAGACCGCCCATGCGTCCGCAACGAATGATCTTCAGCCATGTGGGGACGATGGAAAAGGGTTCGTCCGGCGGAACATCAGGGAAAAGTTCGACGAGTTCCGGCTGCATGGCGTAGATGCCGGCAAATTGGTAGGAACCCGGGTCGATGCCGAGAGCGTAGCGCATGTCAGTGACGCGACCTGTGGTGGGATCAAAGCCCACGTTTTTCTTGCCATCTACACTGCGCAGGGCAAGGGTCACTAGGTTGCCGGCTCGGCGGTGTTCCGACAGGAGTTCAGACACAGGAAAATCGCAGAGGATGTCGCCGTTTTGAACGATGAGAGGTTCATCTCGATGAACAAAAGGCATGATGTTGCGTACACCGCCGCCGGAGTCCAGCGGGTGCTCCTCATGGCTCATTAGCACGGGACAACTGCGGTATTGCGGGTTCGGAAAGGGGAAAGCGCGCTCCCACATGACCTCCAATTGGCTGGTATTTACGAGGAACTCGGTGACACCGCAGCGCATCAAATGATCCATGGTGTGGTAGATGAGCGGCTTTTGGAAGACGGGCAGCAGCGGCTTGGGCACGATGTAGGAAAGAGGAGCCAGGCGAGTGCCAAGACCTGCCCCCAGGATGAAAGCCTGCATAGGTTATGAGACAGGTTGCATTGCGGAATTTCTGCGGAAGCGGCGTACGATCACCCACAGAATCCACGTAAAGAGGAGTACGCCGATAATGGCGAGCACGGGCAGCAGGATGGCCAACACAGAGCCTGCAGCCGACAGGAAATTTTCAGATGTTGAGACAAGGAAGTTGCCGATGCCACCGGTAGTCACGGTGCTTGTGCCGCGAGCTGCAGTCGTGCCCAGCTGCACAAAGCCTGCCGCACCGGAGCCGGCCAGGATGCCGATGGTCCACTGAAAAAAGTCCGGCATGTCGGGCAACAGACCGGCTGTGACGACCGCACCGGCCACCAGAGCGAGGGGCGTGCTCACCGTATCCAGCAAATGATCCACGAAGGGGATATAGTAGGCAGCTATTTCGACGACCGTGGCAATCAACAAGCTGAAGAAAGCCGTGTCGCTACCCACCCATGCTAGGTGCTCATTGACCGAATAACCGCCGTAGCGCACGGCGATCGCCAGAGCCAGCAGCGGCAGAAACACGCGAAAACCGCAGGCGGCCGATAACGAAACGCCTGCACAGATAGCAACAATGAGAGCGAGCCAATCCATGATTCAAAGGGTGGGAATGGATTGCAAAGTTTCACAGAAGTGCTCCATTTTGTCGCAAGCCTGTTCCAGCAGGTCGAATCCGGTGGCATAGCAACAACGCAGGTAGCCCTCCCCGCAAGAGCCAAAAGCTGTTCCGGGTACGGCGGCCACTTTTTCCTCTTGCAGGAGGCGCATGGCGAACTCGCGCGAAGAGAGGCCGAAGCGTTTCACACTCGGGAAGGTGTAAAAAGCGCCGCCCGGCAGGTGACAATCCAACCCCATGTCGTTGAAGCGTTTTACGATGTAATCGCGGCGGCGGTGGTAGCTGTCGCGCATTTCCTCCATGGCCGGTTTACCGTTTTTAAGAGCCTCGACCCCCGCCTCCTGACTGGTGATGGACGGGCAGATCATGGTGTAAGAGTGGATTTTGACCATCAGGTCGATCAGTTCTTGAGGTCCACAGGCGTAGCCCAAGCGCATGCCGGTCATGGCAAAGGCTTTGGAGAAACCGTGCAGTAACAGGGTGCGCTCTTTCATGCCGGGCAGAGAGGCAATGCTGGTGTGCGGCTCGCCATCGTAGCGCAGTTCAGAGTAGATCTCATCGGTGAGCACAAAAATATCGTGCTTGCAGCATATTTCCGCGATCTTTTTGAGCGTTTCCAAAGGGGCAATGGAGCCGGTAGGGTTGGTCGGGAAATTGAGCATGAGCACCTTCGTCTTGGGCGTGATGGCCGCCTCCAGCTTCTGCGGCGAAAGAGCGAAGAGATCCTCGATACCCGTCTGCACCGGAGTGGCGTGCGCATAGGTCATGCACACCGTGGGCGCATAACTCACATAACCCGGCTCGTGATAGAGCACCTCGTCCCCCGGGTTGAGCAGGCAACGCAGCGCCAAGTCAATTGCCTGGCTCACGCCAACGGTCGGGAGGATCTCACAGGCAGGGTCGTACTCCACGTGGAAGAAATCCTGCACGTAGCTGGCAATAGCGCGGCGCAGGGAGAGTAAACCGTAATTGCTCGTGTAGGTGGTGTGACCTTTTTCAAGCGAATATATGGCGGCTTCACGCACGTGCCAAGGTGTTACAAAATCGGGCTCGCCGACGCCCAAGGAGATGATACCTTTGCTACCGATGACGAGATCGAAGAACTCGCGGATGCCGGAGCGTGGCAGCTGCGCAATTTGTCGGGAGAGCGTGTGGTTCCAGTCCATAGGTCAGGGAGCAACACTAATGCGCTCTGTGCAGGATGGTTCGTCGAACATGAGTCCGTAGAGTTTGTATGTTTTGAGCCGAAAGTGTGTCGCCGTGGAGATGATGCCATCCATGCTAGAAAGCTTGTCCGTGACGAAACGCGCGACTCCCATCAAATCTTTTGCTTCTACCATAAGCAGCAAGTCATAACCGCCCGACATGAGGTAGCAGCTCTTCACCTCATCAAAGCGTGCTATGCGTTCGGCTAAACGGTTGAATCCTCCCTCTCTCTCCGGGGTGCAGCGCACCTCGATAAATGCAGCCACTCCCACCGAATCGTCGTTGACGATCGTTTGATAACCTACAATGCGCCCTTCGCTCTCTAACTGTGTGCGGGCGGCGGTCACTTCCTGTTCATCGGCGCCCAGTCGAGCAGCAATTTGCTTGTCGGTTAGCCGGGCATCTCCCTCTAGTAGTTTGAGTAGTGCTTCCAGAGTCATGCCCACCAGTATACCACACACCATTCTCCTTGGCAAGCCACGAAAAGACACCACTAGGGCAACCGCATTAGAAAATGCGGTTGCCTATGTACGATGTACGATTTACGATGTACGATTTATTAATAATGTGCGCGTTGCGCAGATTCTTTTCGGATCATTAACGTATGCAGAGATTCCTCTAGATCCATCATTATGATGACCGGTTGTTGTGATGATTTTGATACGTATAAACGGGGATATCAGTCAATAAGAGCTTTTTCTCTGTTGATGACCTTCTCTCAAATGTGTTTGCCCTAGGGCAAGGGCGGTAAACCTGCGTCATTCAAGAGTAATTGGCTTGCTTGCCGCTTGCCAAGGGTGAAGAGATATGATATGCTGCAAGGTATGAGGAAGATAAAGATGCTGATAGCGCTAATGGGAGCCACGGTTCTGGCGATGTGCAGTCAAAACGAAGGGCCGTTGCCAGCGGGGCAGGTGCGAGCGACGGATACCAAGGCAGACGCACTGATGGCGCAGGCGCAAAGGTTGGAAAAGGCAGGGAAACACTCAGCGGCGCGTAGCGTCCTTACCCAGATTGTGACAGATCATGACTTGGCTCCGTGCGCACCGCAGGCGCGGATGATGCTCGGAGAGATAGAGGAAAAGCTGGGCGACCCGCGTGAGGCTTTCCGGCAATACGGCAAGGTGGTGGAAGGATACCAGAGCAGCGAATTGTATGAGAAGGCGTTGAATCGCCAACTGGCTATCGGTACGGCAGCGGCAAGCGGCAAACTGAAGGGGAAGGTGCTTTGGCTGTGGGATGTTCCTATGGAAGAGGGAAAGGTGGTGGAGTGGCTACAATCCGTGATTAAAAATGCGCCGTATGCCGATATGTCTGCCACAGCAGCATCTGTGCTGGGAAATTATCTGGTGAAGCGTGAGAAATACGATGAGGCTGCGGCGGTGTACAAGAAACTGGTAGAGGATTATCCGGACAGCCCGTACGCACCTGGAGCGCAGTTGATGGTGGCGAAGTTATGGGCATCTAGCCACACGCGTGGCGACAACAATTTGGTGAACTTGGATCGCGCCCGCGAAGCGTATGAAGAATTTACCCTGCTTTACCCAAACCATAAAGAGGTTGGCACGGCTCGCAGCGGAGTAAAGGAGATGCAACGACTCATGGTGGATCAGGAGTTGGAGGTGGGGCGCTATTATTTGGAACGTGCCCGCGAGTACGGTCCGGCCGTATTTTGCTTTGAGAGTGTGATACGTCAGGCAAGCGCGAATCCAGAGGCCGCGCAAAAGGCTAAGAAGCTCTTGGTGCAAGCACAGGCAGGTCTTAGATCATCCACCGCTCCCAAGTCGTGACTCGTTTTGTACCCAGATTCTTGATCTTGGTCGGCTGTGTGTTGCCATTGCTCAGCTGTGGCTACCATTTGGGGGGTGTCAGGAGTCGTGCGATGGCAAAGGTCGACACCGTCTGCGTTGACATGTTCACGAATAGCACATTTTACCCCAATGTGGCCGCACAGACTACCACCGCACTCACCGAGGCAATACAGCGAGACGGAGCTTTTCGCCTAGCGTCTCCGTCGCAGTGCTCTGCAGTGCTGAGCGGAAACGTGTCCTCAGTGGTGAGCAGTGTGCTGCGCACCAATTCGCGTAATACGTATCTGAGTGCGGAGATCGGGCTCACGGTGCACGTGGATTACGTTGTCACTGAGGCTGCTACGGGGCGTATCATCACCAAGGGGGAAGTAACCGGCGAGGGTAGCTACTTTAACGATGACACAGGCAATGTGCAGACGGCGCGTGATAGTGCGCTGTCTTACGCTACGCGCTTGGCGGCTGACCAAATTGTGCAAAAACTCACAATTCCATGATATCCTACCCAGTCAGCTTCGTGGGGGTACCAATAGGCAATCGGGAGGATATCACACGCCGTGCACTCGCCGTGCTGGAAGAGGTAGATTATGTGTGCTGTGAAGACACGCGCAATACTGGGCGTTTGCTGGCGTATTACGGTATTAGTAAACCCTTGATCAGCCTGCACGAGCACAATGAGCGAGAACGTTGTGCCGCAGTGGCACAACGAGCAATGGCCGGGGAGAAGTTTGCGGTGGTGACCGATGCGGGGATGCCCGGGGTGAGTGACCCAGGGTATCGATTGGTGCGCGAGTTGCAGGAGCGCGGGGTGGAATATACTGTGTTGCCTGGGCCATGCGCGGTGGTGACAGCGTTAGTGGGATCCGGCATGCCAAGCGATGCCTTTTTTTTCGGGGGGTTTCTTCCGGTGAAGACAGGGAAGCGTCGCCGTGTGTTGGAGAAGGCGTTGAACGCAAACTGCACGAGCATCTTTTATGAGTCTCCTTTCCGCATAGCTGCCACACTTGCCGAACTTGCAGAATTGAGAGCAGATGCACGCGTGTGTGTGGCACGTGAGCTCACCAAAATGCATGAAACATACCATCGTGGCACAGCTATTGAATTGTCCGCCGACTTTTCCGCAAGAAAATACAAAGGGGAGATGGTGTTGCTCATTGGCGGAGAAAATGCGCCGCGCGATCACGAAACCACGGAGTCGTGAACCCGCCTTGGTTACTGCCCCAGAGTGGCATGTCCTCCCATTGCTCCATCAAGCGAGGCTGATATCACCCCATACGCACGAGAGGACTCGAACCTCCACGAGCTAGCTCACCGGACCCTAAAACCGGCGCGTCTACCAATTCCGCCACGTGCGCGTGTTGCTCAGCACGGCTGCATTGAAACATAATTCTGCGTGCGATGCAAGGCGGAAGTACGGAAGACTGGTGCAGATGCGTAAAAAAGCGTTTGATATCTACAAGTTGCTTAGAATAATGTTCAATTTTTATTTATTGATAATGTGTATGTTGAATAATTTTTGGTGGGCAATGTATGAGGAAAAGGAAAAAGACTCAACTTAATTCGCATCATGGGGACATCGCTGTTATGATTTTTTGATCCACGTAAAACGAATATGTGTTTGCCTTGCATGGGAAAGCGTGAGCTTGCAAAAGAGCGGGTCCTATGGTAGCATCTGCGCGCGGATGATTTCGGATGTTACCAACTTGAAGCGCTGGGTTAGGCGGGCTGAAAATCAGCCGCAGGGGCGTGCTGTGTTGGATTTGGAGGCGGATAGCATGTACCACTATCGCGAAGAACTTTGCTTAATTCAATACGCTGATGATCAGGGTGTAGAAATCATCGATCCGCTGGTCATTGAGGACATGGATCCCTTTTACAACTGGCTAAAAGGTGCTGAGGTATGGATGCACGGGGCAGACTATGATATGTGTCTGCTGAAGCAGACATTCGGAGGGTTGCCCGCCATGATATGGGATACGCAGATAGCGGCGCGATTGCTTGGACATGAGCAGTTTGGATTGGCGGCGCTCGTGGAGTATTTTTACGGCATCAAGCTAAGCAAAAAAAATCAGAGAGCCAATTGGAGTGTGCGCCCTATTTCACAGACGATGCAGGCCTATGCTCAGGGGGATGTGGCCTTTATACTGGATATGGCGGATCGTATGGTGGCACAGCTGAAGACCATGGGGCGTTACGAGTGGTTTTTGGAAAGCTGCGAAGCGAGTCTGGAAAAAGGGCGTTTGCGTCGCAAGGCAGAGCAAGAGGACTGGCGGATTCGCGGCTGTGGACGCTTGAATCGTCGCGGTCTGGCCGCGCTGCGTACTCTCTGGCACTGGCGAGAGGTCGAAGCAATGCGCATTGATTGTCCCGTGTTCAAGGTATGTTCCAATCAAGAATTGCTGAATTGGAGTGCCCGGTTGCAAGATTTTCTCCGCGTTTTCCCGCCGCATGGTAAAGCTGACCGTATAGCCCGATATCGCCGTGCAGTGCGAAGGTTTCAGCTGCTGGATGAAGAGGAATATCCGCCGTTGCCCAGTCGCGCCAAGTGGCAGCAGGTTCCACGGAACTATGAGAAGCATTTGGAAAGCTGGCTCGCACATCGCGATGCCTTAGCGAGCGAACTGCATCTGGACGCTGCACTTATTGCATCCCGCGCGCAGGTGGAGGCCATAGCTGCTGATGAAAAGAAAGGATTGTCGAGCCTGATGCACTGGCAGAGAGAGCTGCTCACTGATAGCACAGTGGCGAAGCGCGCCATTTCCCTCACATGCCTTCCCTGAGCGACAGAAGCAAGAAACTTGAGGGGAGGGAATTGAAGCGCATTCTCGTCCTCATGGGTCCGTTATACCTAGCGAATCTGATGAGTGTGGGGATGGGAGTCATTGACACAATGGTGGCTGGCAGTGCAGGCACGAGGGATTTGGCTGCGGTTGCGCTGGGTACCTCGGTGACCGTGCCCGTCATGGTGTCCGTGGGAGCTGTTTTGAACATCATCAGTCCCATGATGGCGCGACTTTTGGGTGCCGGACATGAAAGACGGGCAGGTCTGCTACTCAACAGCGCCAAATTGCTTAGCCTGGCGCTTATGCTGGTGGAATTCGTGTTGCTCTATTTGGGAAGTTACGTGTTTCCGTACATCACCAATTCCCCGCAACTGGCGCAGGATGCTGCGCTCTACGTGTATTTCCTCGTAGGGGCGGTACCTGCTTCCTTGCTTATGAGGGTGGTGCAGGGGTGCTGGGAAGGCTACGCACAGACACGGCCGGCGATGGTGGTGTGTTTGCTGGGGCTGGTGTTGAATGTGCCGCTCAACTATGCCTGTGTGCTGGGATGGTGGGGATTCCCCGCATTGGGAGGCGCAGGGTGTGGGCTCGCTACAACGATCGTTCATTGGCTCATGTGCGCAGTGCTCCTGGGCATGCAAATAGCCTCGCGTCGGCACCGGTGGGCGGCGCTGCAGATGCTTGGATTTCGACGATTCGGAAAAATCGGAGTGATGCGACGCATTGTGCGCTTGGGGCTGCCGCTCGGGGTGGCCTCGCTGTGCGAGATGAGCTATTTTTGTGTGATTACGCTGGTGATAGCGCCACTGGGCGAACTGATGGTAAGCGCACAACAGATTGCTACAAACATTTCCAGCGTGCTTTTCATGTTCCCACTGAGTTTAAGCATAGCCGTATCTATTCGTGGAGCCTATCTTGTGGGTGCCCGGAGCGAACGACGCTTCCGTGCGCTGGTGCGTGCGGCTATGCGTTTCATGTACGCCGCGACGGTCTTTCTGATGGTTGCGGTTATCTATTGGCGACACCCAATTATTTCGCTTTACACGGATGATCCCACCGTCACAGCCACAGCTGCTACATTGGTGACGTTGTGCGCTGTGTACCAATTTTCCGATGGTACACAAGCTCTCATGACGGGCTTGCTACGTGCCTGCCATGACACCGCAGTCATCACTTGGGCTAATATAGGTTGTTATTGGGCGTTGGGATTTCCCCTCTCCGTCATCCTCATCCGCACGGATTGGTTGCTGCCGGCTATGGGACCCGAGGGGGCATGGTGGAGCTTCATTATCTCGCTCACGGCTATTGCTGTGATCTTTGCCTTGCGTTTCCGCGCAACGGCACGCAAAGTTTTTCTCCGTTCTTGACGCGCAGCCGTAGTTCGGGTACAATGTGTGTGCCGTCGGAGCCCCCGGAGGTGCAGCCGGAAAACCCCGCCAGGACCGAAAGGTAGCAACGGTATTCGTTCTGCGTTTGTCGGGTAGGCTTCGGCGGTTTTTTTGCTATGCAGACGCTGATTCTAGTTGTCAATAAACCAGCGCTCGCCTACGCAAAGGCGGGTGTGGCGTTTTATGAGGAGCGGCTGCGACCACTGGGGAAAGTGGAAGTGCGTTATTTAAGAGAAGGGGGTGCCAGTGATGTGGCGGAGGCGATGCTGCGCGCCAGTGAGGGCTGCCTGCGCATAGCAATGGACGAGCGTGGGCAAAATATGAGTACACGCCAGCTGGAGGCAAAATGGCGCGAGTGGCAGATGCGAGCGGTGAAACGCGTAGCGTTTCTCATCGGACCAGCAGATGGGCATACGGAGAAATTGCGTGCCAGCTGTGATTGGACTCTTTCCCTAGGACGGCACACCATGCAACATGAGTTGGCACTGGTAGCGTTGATGGAACAAGTGTATCGCATTCACACGCTGCTTGCCGGTTCTCCTTATCACAGGGATTAGGAGCTCCCATTTTTTCAACTGTCTTTTTTGCGGATTTCTACGCGTCGGATTTTGCCGCTGATTGTCTTGGGCAGTTCATCGACGAACTCGATGATACGTGGGTATTTGTAGGGAGCAGTTTCACGCTTCACATGTTCTTGCAGGTCTCGGATCAATTCTTCGCCAGCCTTGCCTTTCCACTCTTGACCGAGCACCACCGTGGCTTTTACCACCATGCCGCGTATCTCATCCGGTACGCCTGTGATGGCGCATTCCACCACGGCAGGGTGAGTCATCAACGCGCTTTCTACTTCGAAGGGACCTATTCGGTAACCGCTTGACTTGATAATGTCATCCATGCGACCAACAAACCAGTAATAACCATCCTTATCGCGCCAAGCCATGTCGCCAGTGTGGTAGATGCCATCGTGCCAGGTACGGTGAGTGAGCTCAGGGTCCCGATAGTATTCTTTGAAAAGACCTATGGGCTTTTTATCGCCCACGCGAACCACAATTTCACCTTTTTCGCCGTCTTCGCAACTTGTACCATCCGGGCGCTGCAGGTCAATGTCGTACTGCGCGTTGGGAACGCCCATGGAACCGGGCTTGGGGGCCATCCATGGGAAGGTCCCCAGCGTCATGGTAGTTTCGGTTTGTCCGAATCCCTCCATCATGCTGATACCTGTTCTCTCCTTAAACTTTTCAAAGACGGCGGGATTGAGGGCTTCTCCTGCCGTGGTGCAGTATTCGAGACTGGACAAGTCATACTTCGACAAGTCCTCACGGATCATGAAGCGGTAGATGGTGGGAGGCGCGCAGAAACTTGTCACCCTGTATTTTTCGATTTGGCGGAGCAAGGCATCGGCGTTGAATTTCTCGTGGTCAAATACAAACACGGCTGCTCCTGCAAACCACTGACCGTAAAACTTGCCCCACACAGCCTTGCCCCAGCCAGTATCAGCCACGGTGAGGTGCAAAGATCGCTCATGTAGATTATGCCAGAACACGCCGGTGGTGAGGTGTCCCAGAGCATACAGGTAGTCGTGAGCTACCATATTGGGTTCACCGCTTGTGCCACTAGTGAAGTACATGAGCATGGTATCCTCGTTGGAGTTTACGCATGCAGGTTTACGGAAGGGCGAAGCCTTGCGCCACTCGGACCGCCAGTTATGGAAGCCCTCCGGGGCAGGATCATCATGGTCAGTGACGGCGATGTAATGCTGTACGGTGGGGCTTTCAGCAGCGGCTGCTCGTATCTGGTTCACTACATAAGGCTCATCCACACAGACAATGGCTTTTACGGAGGCCCGTGTGTTGCGGTAAACGATATCGTGCTTGGTGAGCATGTGGGTGGCAGGGATCACCACGGCTCCGATTTTGTGTAGAGCAAGCATCACGATCCACCACTCGTAACGGCGTTTCAGAATGAGCATCACCGGGTCATTTTTGCCAATGCCCAGTGACATTAGGTAGCTTGCGGCTTGGTCAGTCTGCTCCTTCAATTCGCTGAATGTGGCGCGGGTTTCCTGCCCTTGATCATTCGTCCAAAGGAGAGCCAGCTTATCTGGAGCCTCCTCAGCCCAGGCATCCATGACGTCGTAGGCGAAGTTGAAGTTTTTCGGGATCATGAACTCGAGGTTCTGATTGTAATCCTCGATGGACACGAAATGAGTTTGCTTTAGGAAACGTTCGATCATGGTGAAAAGCATCAAGAATTATCCGACGCTGAAAGTATGGATTTTCATTGCCTGATTGCCTATGGCGAGTGCACCGTTAGGCATAGAAGAGTCAAAATAAATTCTGTCGCCCTCGTTAGGTATGGTTGACTTGCTGCCCATATAGACCACCCACCCTCCCTCGAGCGCGTAATTCAAATCCTGACCCGCGTGCGAACTTCTGTGTGTGGTGCGGGCGGAGGATTTGATCCCCGCTGCAGAGCGGAATACTTCAGTCTTGAGCTTGCGAAAACCGTTCACAAGATTACGATGGTCGTGGACTTTTGAACGCTCCATAAACACACCTTGCCTCTTGCGTACCACGAAAGAGAACTTCAGGTGCGGTTGCTCGGCAAACATGAGCTTTTCGGCTGACAAGCCGTACCTGCAGGCAATTTTCATGAGGTTGGAGATAGTGATACCCAATTCTCTTCTTCCGATGAGTTCATACTTTCCCACGTCAATACCGATGATCCTGGCAACCTTGCTCATCGGGAAACCAAGCGCATCACGCAAACCGTGTAAGCGTTCGCTCAGCTGATTGAGTCGTTCGTCCATATTTCTACGGGGCGTGTTCAATGGATGCTCTTGGATGTGACCTACTCCGAAGAAAGAAACAGTCTAAACAAACATCCTCCCTCCCGAGATCATACTCCTTTAATTTCTTTACTCAAGCAGAAAATGTGCAGCCCCAGGGCAACCACATTAGAAAATGCAGTTGCCAATTTACATTGTATAATTTATTGATAACGTGCGTGTCAAGCAGATTTTTTTTGAATCGTTAACGTATGCAAAGATTCCTTTAGCCCCATCATCATGATGGCCGATCGTTGTGATGATTTTTGATACGTATAAACGGGGATAGCAGTCAATAAGAGCATTTTCTCTGTTGATGACCTTCTCTCAAGTGCGTTTGTCCTGTGTGCAGCCTAAGAGTTGCGCGTTTCGTGCGAGAAAATTGCGCTTGCTTTTTCGGGTGGGGAGGTGTAGGCTCAGTGCGTGAGTTATCAAGTCTTCGCTAGGAAGTATCGCCCGCGTACATTCAAGGACGTGCTCGGGCAAGACCATGTGGTGCGCACGCTTTGCAACGCTATTGAGCAGAAGCGCTTGGCGCATGCCTATCTTTTTGTTGGACCTCGTGGCACCGGGAAAACTTCCACCGCACGTGTTTTTGCGAAGGCTCTGAATTGCACGGGTGGTCCAAAGGTTGACTTTGATCCGGATGAGGATGTGTGCCGTGAAATTGCGGAGGGGACAAGTCTGGATGTACTTGAAATAGACGGCGCTTCCAATCGAGGCATCGACAATATACGTGACCTGCGCGACAATGTGCAGTTTACTCCCACTCGTGGGCAGTACCGCATCATCTACATTGATGAGGTGCACATGCTGACGAAGGAATCTTTCAACGCGCTGCTTAAGACGTTGGAGGAGCCGCCCGAACACGTCATGTTTATTTTTGCGACCACGGAGCCGCATAAGATATTGCCAACCATACTCTCGCGCTGCCAGAGGTTCGATCTGCGCCCTATCCCAGCAGACGTAATTGCGAGGCATCTCACCCACATCGCTGGTTTGGAGGGGGTGAAACTCAGCGAAGATGCGGCATACGCAATCGCTGGGGTAGCGGATGGTGGCATGCGTGATGCGCAATCTATGCTTGATCAGTTGGTGTCTTTCTGCGGCAATGAGATCACCGAGCGCAACGTGAACGATATTTTTGGCATCACCGGGCGAGAGGTTGTAGCGCGGGCTGTGGCCTATCTGCTGGATCGACAGCTGCCAAGCCTGCTGCACTTGGTGCATGAGCTGTCTGAAGCGGGGCGCGACATGGGACAATTTTTGGCGGAAATGATGGGCACGGTGCGTGAGTTGCTGGTGGCAAAAATGGCTCCCCAAGAGGGCAACACTTCTCTACCGTCGGCATGGCGGGAGCCGTTACTGGCGTACATAGCTCGCATTCCGTTGGATAAGATTGTGAGTCTCATGGAAGCGCTTTCTGCGGCTGAGGAGCAGATGCGCTGGAGTGCAAACAAGCGCTTGCACTTGGAGCTCGGCATCATTCAGGCCGTGCATTCCCTTGCTCAAGCAAACATCAGCGACATTATCAAGGCTCTGAATGGTGCGCCCCTGCCAGAGACGCCCATCGCCACTGAGGTGTTACCGGATATTCCCCTGCCTGTTGCTGAAGAAACCGAGCCTCCCGCGCCGATTCGTCATGCGCAGGTATCCTCGGTATCGGCGGAAGAATCCGTCCATGCTGCACCTGAGCCTGCTATCTTAGATGATCCGGTATCAACGCCTCCAGAACTTTTTCCTATTGATGACGAGTCGCCAGATTTCGGTTCTGTTGAGTCAGAGGCCCCAGTTGCAGAAACTCCGGTAATTGCGCTCTCAGCGGAGTTGTGGGAGCAAGCCGTGCAAAGTGTGCGTTCCAAAGCTCCGCTGAAAGCAGGACTCATTGGCAACACTCTCTTTGTGAGTGAGGAAAATGGGTTGCTAACCGTTGCCATACATCCTACGGACACGGCAAGTCGGGATGCCTTGCTCTGCGGTGATGTGGGTGCACTGCTGCGCGAGATATTGCGTGAGAGATTGGGGCGTGAGGTAGAGCGCATACAGGTGGTGACGGATGAAAGCGTGCCCGAACCGGTCGTTGAGGAACCGGAGCCTGTATCTCCTCCTTCCAAAAGCGACAACACAACTCCGGCACCCCCCCCGACAGAAGAGGAGCCGGACAAGGAGCAGAAATCCCCCATCCCAGAAGAGGATTTTTACAGAGATCCGCTGATTGAATCAGCTCTCCGTGAATTAGAAGCCAGAATTATTACTCAACCATGAATCTTCAAAAACTGATGAAACAGGCGCAGGCTATGCAGGCGGGCATGGCTCAAGCGCAAGCTCGCCTCTCGGAGCTGCAATTCTCCGCAGAGGCGCCGGGTGGCAAAGTGAAGGCGACTGCAGATGGCGCCGGCAACCTTGTGCGACTCAGCATTGATCCGGCAATAGTGGATCCGGAGGACGTGGAGTTCCTAGAAGCCATGGTGTTGAAGACTGTGCAGGATGCATTGAATGGGGCCAAAGAGATGGCTGAAGCGGAAATGCGCAAGATGACTGGGGGTTTGGGGTTCCCCATGTAAACCAAACCTATGCGGCATATAATCATCATTTTTGCCGCTGTGGCGCTACTTGGCAACTTTTCGGTGGCCGAGACGGTATCCATCGGTAAGTATGATGCCAAAATAGTGCCGGAGCAGGTGGCCACCCTCAGCTTTCAAAACAAAGGGGTTATCAGTGATCTTCTTGTCGATGTATCGCACCGTGTCGAAAAAGATTCTGTCTTGGCGGTGATGGATAAAGAGAAGACAGAGCAGGAACGCGAAGACATGGAGTTGCAAATCCGCCGCGAAAGACTTACGAAAAAGGATGAAATTCGCAAACTTGAGATGCAGCGTGAAAAACTTAACTTTTATTTTTCTTTAAACGAAAAAGAGCGAACTTATGCCCGTGATATCAAACCTGAAGAGAGTGCTGCAGCTTCTGAAGAAACGTTGGCTGACATCAATGAACGCATCGAGTTGACCAAGCTTGAGCTGAATACGATGGAGCGCCGCAAGAGGCTCGATTTTGATGCCAAGCATGAGCAGCTGATCATGCGCATGCCCTTCACTGGCAGGGTTCAGTATCATTTTCCGATGCCGGAGCACCCAGAAATTCCATTTGAATACGCGCACAACGCAGCTGTGCCTTTCGCAACTGTGTGCGACGATTCGGCGTTTTATATCACTTTGAGCATTAGTGATACAGACCTCAGTCTTATGCCGCCCGATTCATTCAGTGCCGCGGTGCGGTTGCCGGGCGGCAAACAACTGCCGGGAACGTATGCCTACCGCCGAGTGGAACGTAACGGAGGTCGCGGCGATATGCTTGTGTTTTTCTTCAAAATTCCGGAGCAATACCATTCTATCGCCTTTCGAATGCTTGGTAGCAATACCACCGCCACTCTCTACTACTCCACGGATGATAGTTGCAAGCGTGTGAGCAAGGCGGAGTTGCTTACCCACCCTGCTGCACCCAATTGCGAGGATTGGCATCAGCTCGCCCAGATTGCTTACCCGGACTACGTCGTGCTGCTCGTCACTGAGCATGATGTTATCCTGCGACCCAAATCAGCTATGCTCGATAGCGCATCATGAATCTTGTGTGCGACAATATTACCTTCGGGTACACACGCCGCAAGAAGGTACTGGATCATTTTTCGTACACCTTTAAGCCAGGGATTACGGTGCTAAAGGGGTATTCCGGCAGTGGGAAGACGACGTTGCTCAAACTGCTTGCCGGTTATTTGAAGGCAGAAAGTGGCAAGATCATTACCCCTACTGGGGTAAAAGTGACAAGCCGCAAATACCATCGCCGCTGCGTGGCCTACATGTTCCAAGGAATCAACCTGCTACCGCTCATGAGTGTGGAGCGCAACCTGAGGCTTGCTGCAGAAATGGCTATGCTCCCTGGTCGTTTGTGGAAACCGCTTTGCGAGGAGCTTATCCATGATCTTGGGCTTCAGGAGCTGCGACACCGCCGCGCTGACAAGCTCTCTGGCGGTCAAGCTCAGCGGGCGGCTCTGGCACGCACGCTCATGAAGAATGCTCCGACTGTGCTGCTGGATGAGCCGACCTCCGGTTTGGACGACGATAATACGAATATCATCAAAAAGCTGGTACTCAAGGATGCCACTAATCGTATCTGCATCATTTGTACCCATGATGCCCGCCTGCTGGAATTAGCCGATGATCTCATTGATTTTGACAGTCCTGTATCTTGCTAAAGATACGGTACATCGCTGGTTCACGCGTATATCCAGTCCTGTAGCGCGTGTGCTGGTAGTGTACTTTCTTACTCTTAGCGCTCTTGCCGCATTGGGTAGTTACGTGATTACACTGAATCTTGTGCGGCATGAACTCATTGTCCGTGGAGCAGACACTGTCGCTGCAGCTATTTCTTCCCAGAATCGTGATCGGCCGGTTTTTATCCCTACATACGATGCCATAGACAAAGCATTGCAGGCCGAGTCGTACGCTCTACAAGCGCATGGGATTGTTTCTTTGCCAAATGGGCAGAGTGTGCAGGTGTATTCCTACGATTTTTCGCGCATGCGGCAGATGGCTCCGCTGTTGGCACCAGATGGAGGACCCACGCTGCTGCAGGCGGAGGATAACCAGGTGCTGCCCCCTGGTCCCGGGGATGTGATGATTGATAAAGTGCGTGTACCGGTGATGGTTCGCAATTTACCACCGAATCACACTCTACATCGTATTGTGCGCTCCGGTGCTCTTGTGGTTAGTCAAGATCAACTTCCACCCCAAATGAAGGCCAACAAGAGCAACCTCACCAGTCTTCTCATCCGCGTGCGTAATTTAGATTCTTCAGAATCCATCCTTCGCGTGGAACGCTATATTGAGATGCTTAAACGCTATGAAAAAGCTCTTGGCTCGGTTGTCTCGGCTGGATCCATACTGAGTCGTATGGACGACGTGCTGAACAAGCAAGTGCAGTGTCGTGTCGCATTTTGCCTAGGTATTAGTGCTATTGTGGGAATTCTGCTTACAGCCTTGGCAGGCATGGAATACCGCCAGAATGAGTACATATACACCCTTATGAAGAGTTTTGGAATTCACCCGCTGTTACTTGTAGGCTCGTTTATCGTGGAGAACACGGTGATTGTAGCAGCCTCGTTTGCTGCTGCCATCGGTACTTTTATGTATTTCCAGGACATCATCGTCAACCAAATTCTGAAGTTGGGCAATTACTCATTGACTTTTACCGATATTCTACCGGAAATATACCTGATCTCTTACACTCTGCTTGGCTGCGTTTTTGTGTCGTCTATTCCTATTTTTGTCGCGGCTAACCGTGAAATAGGTCGTGTGCTCAAGTGAACCGCCGTATAAAATTGGCGGACCAGAAGAGGGCAGCATGGTCTCGCGTGACTCCCTTCATGCTGAGGTACCGGGTGCGCAGGAGTTGGGCAGAGCGGTGCCCCATTTCCTCTTGCAGCCGCTCCAAGTCGTGCCAACGCTTCAAATGATAGCTGGCGAAAGTGTGGCGCAGAGCATCTTGTTGCCAGTGGCGGATGCCCGCATCTTTGCGCAGGCGCGACCAGCGGTGGCACCAGTCCGGTGGACAAATACTGCCGCTCGCCGGAGAGGGGGAAGAAAAGAGGGAGAGCCACGTGAGAAGCGCCGAATGCATGGTGATATGGCGGCATCCGCCAGTTTTCGTATGGCGCGGTTGCAGGGAGATGACGCGTTCGTCCCAATCCAGGTCAGCCCAATCTAGACGCATAACTTCTGCCGGGCGTACACCAGCCCAAAGCATGATACCCAAAGCTGGCATGCATCGAGAGTGACGGGGTTCCCGTGCTGTATGTAGCAGAGCGAGCAGTTGTTCCCAAGCAAGGGGTAGAATCTCTGTCTCGTGCAGCTCCGGGCGCGAGATCGTATCCACCGGATTGGTAGTGCACCAGCCATGTTTGATGCCACAAGCAAAGATAGAGTGCAGAACAGCGCGCCCTTTCACAAATTGGTGTGGGGTGGTAAACAGGCCGTCGAGCAGATTTTTGCAGTCTGTGGGGCTAATGTAGCGCAATTTCCGGTGGGCAAGGGAAGATTGAAGCATGCGAGTCGTGATGGAACGCAGCTCATCAAGAGTGCGTTGGCGGCGGTTGCTTCGCTCACGCAGGGAAACGACTACGGCCTCCTGAAAATCCACACTGCGTTCGGATTCGTATATGGCTTGCTTGCCCATCATAATTACATCTCGGCAGCGGTTGAGCAATTCAACTCCACGCAATTTGCATGAACTAACCCGTTCGATAAGTTCGCGCCCTAGACGTTGCGCATCTTCTGCATCTAAACCATAGAACGTAGCCCAACTTACGGAGGCCAATTCTTCGTTTGTTTGAGGATTGCTAATCCGTATGTCAAGTTTTTCAATGAAGAAATGTATATTTCTCTATTTATTAAGCTGTTAGTGAACGAGCAGCTTTTAATTTGTTTCTCACTGCAAGAAGGAGAGTGTATCTCTTCCTCAAATATTATACTTTACAGTCAATGAGTAACAAAAACTACAGACTTTTACGGATTAGCAATCCGCTATAATACGCGGCAGCGGAGGAGAATTCTACCCGTCCGAGCGGGGGACAATAGCTAGGAAACGAGAGTCTCATCATGGTGCTGGCGTGGAAGCGATATCCCGTGATCTACCGGGTAGATTCTCCTTCGTTCCATCCAACCCATACTGAACCACCTATGCCAAAAGTAATATGTTTTCGTGCCACAGACCTAATGTGCTCGGCCATAGATCGCATCATGGATGAGCGCCTCATTGACCGCACGACTGTCATCAAGCTTGCCCTTTATCACTTCGACACATATATGCGCCGCGGTGAAACACGTAACATGAATCTTTACGAAATTGTGGACGACCTAGAGAAGAGCGCAACCCCCGAGCAAGCGAGATTTGCGCCATTTAGCGTGACACGGAGGTAGGGGAACAGTCAATCACGTGGAGAAAGGCGTGGTTCGTGAGACCCCTTATAGCTCAGGTTCCCAAGAATCCTTGACAATAAGTTGGTCGTATAGTTGTTTGGCCTTATCACCCATATCCATAGAGGCGAGGCGCAGGTAGCTGCGCGCCATGGAGGCATCCGCAGGAAGTCCTTCACCCCCCTTCGCTGTGATATAGGCCAAGTACACATAAGCTTGGGGAGCGCCAGCCGCGGCAGCATCCGAAAGGAGCTGTGATGCCTTGCGTGCATCAGGTTTTACATGCTTGCCAGAGAAGTACTCGGCAGCCAGTATGATGGACGCTTGGGGGTGTCCCACCTTTGCGGCATCTTCCAGCAGCTTAATGCCAGCAGCAGTATCTTGCTTTACTCCTTTGCCATTCAGAAGCATGTAAGCGCGAGCCGTGGCCAGCGCCACCGTGTTGCTCAGTTTGGGGTGACTGAAGTAAAAATATGCTTTTTGCGGATCCTCAGGCAGGCCGAGTTGACCCTTCAAATAGCCGTAACCAAGAGCCATGCATGAGCGCAGATGACCGAGCGCAGCAGCAGTTTTCAACAAAATAATCGCTCGCTTGGGGTCGGGTTGTACTCCTGCTTCACGGACCGCGGCGTTCTCTCCCTTAACATCCATCAGACCAGAAGCCATTACGAAATAGGCCTCTGGGTTATGGCGACGTACAGCTTCCTCCAGCAGCGTGCGGCTCTCGACAGGTTTTTTTGCGGAGGCCACGGCGGAGAGTGCAAAGTATGCATCTGAGCTTCCTGCTTCAGCCGCTTTTTTGAGCCATTCCATCTTTTGAGCAGGATCAGAAGCGAGGTTGCATAGGCGGAACATGACGTAATGGTTGCCGCGTTTGACCTCAGATTCGACCTCAGGCTTGGTGCGCGAGCTGAAAAATTCCACGCGTCCAGTGCTTACCAACCAGTGAGCTCGAGCCATGAAGTCACCAGTTTTACAGGCATCCATGAGCATTTTATTGGCCGCAGCCTCATCCTTTGGCACCCCGATGCCCTGACGAAGGCACATATTGGCATCTAGCATAGAGGGAACAAACCCTTTGGCAGCCAGTTTGGCCATACGCTGGTAAGTGGCACGTACTTCCGGCGAAAGAAGTTTTTCTACGGGAGTTTGGGATAGAGCCATGTCGGTGATCCAATGCTCGGCAGCGATATTCCCCTGCTTTGCTGCGGTTTTCATCCATGATTCCACGGCCTTTTCATCACCATCAGTGGCTTCCAGTACACAGAGGATGGCTGCACCGAAGTTGGGGCTGTTGTCCTTCACTTGCTTTTGTAAGGCTTCGTAAAATTCATTGTATCTGGGATTGGATGTGACCGCATTTGATGGCGACACAGTCGGAGGTTCTGCGATCGCGGGGAGCGAACTTAGAGCAATGATCGGAATAATGATACTGAATCGAAGATAGTTCTTAAGCATAGCAGATGCCACTATTCTACGCTTGTCATGAAGTCTTGGCAAGCGGCATTTCGTCACAATCTTCATAAAATAAAGTCACCGAATTATATGGGGTTGTTCTGTCTTAGTGGGTTCATGTGCAGAAGTCAGTCTTTGGATGACTCGATCTACCAGGACATGAAGTGGCTTTGCGATAGCTCGATAGCACGTTTGAGTAAAGATTCACGTGTATTTGCCAGTGTTTCGTTCTGCACCTCCCTCAGGAGTTGGTCCAACATCTGCCCGATGTGGCGTCCCTGAGCAAGTCCATGCTCCATTAGGTCATTGCCCCCAAGAGCGAGGTGTCGCGCTTGGTAAGCGGGGGGAGAATTCAGTACCTCGGCGAGGAGCATGGAGGCAGAACGAACTGCCGAAGGTGAGCGGTGGTGAAGCCTGTCAATAATACCGTGGGCGTTGATGATATGCTCAACCATTTCTCGTGAGGTAGAGCCGATGAGCCTCCGCATTTCCGGTCGCGAGGTGGGCAGTGAAGCGGATAAGTATTCCAGAAGAGTGGTCACAAAACGCGCGGTGGCGTTGTCGCTTTTCAGACGTGCGAGGGCAGAGCTCACGGTTTGGGGCGTGAGTTGGTGCAAGAGCATAGCCAAGCGGAAAGGGAAAAAATCTGCTGGTGTAGCTTGTACAGCACACACCGTAAATGTCCAACGATCCATTCCATCAGTATCTAAACTGCCGATTAACTCAGCGAGTTCTGGTAAAATGACAGCGAAAACCTCCGGAAACGCGGTGAGCATATCTCCTGTGCCGGGAGCCGTTAAAATACCCTGTAATTCCTTATAGATGCGCTCGGCGCTGATGTTTTCCAACAGCAGTCGATTGCGGCGGACCGAATAGGCTGTCTCCGTCTCAATAGCGAGTTTAAAACGAGCCGCAAAACGCAGCGCTCGTAGAATGCGCAGGGCATCTTCACGAAAGCGCACATCCGGCTCACCCACGCAGCGCAAGGTATGTCTTTCCAGATCCTGCTGCCCTCCAAAGGCATCAACTACGCCCTTGAGGTCATTATAGGCCATAGCATTGATGGTGAAGTCGCGGCGTGCAAGATCATCCCGAATGTGCAAGACGAAATGGACAGCATCCGGGTGTCGATTGTCGGAGTATGTACCATCGGTGCGGAAAGTAGTAACTTCCACATTATGCCCGCGTGAGCGTACGGTAATGGTGCCGTGCTTCAATCCGGTTTTAAACACGCGCCATTTACGGAAAACATGCAGCATATCTTCTGGCGTGGCGTCTGTGCATACATCCCAATCTGCCGGTTTTTGTCCCAGCAGGCTATCTCGGACACATCCGCCCACCACATAGGCAGAGAATCCCATGCGTTCTAGCTCGCGAATGACCTCGGAAGCGTAGTTGGGAATGTGAATAACGGAGAGCATAGTAAAAAGCACGGGAGGAACGCTTGCTCCTCCCGTGCGATGAAGGGTGGATGTAGCCCTTACGCCTGAGGGGAGGCATCCGGTTCGGAGTAGTCAATGGCTGCCAGAGACTGATAGAGACGCCAACGGTGCTTGATATCGCCTTCCTCCATGGCAATCAACTGGTCAAAGTGCGCTTTGTTGTTCTTTGCCAGCAGGCGGAAACGATTTTCGCCAAGCAGAGCCTCGCGTACATCCTTCTTCGGAGCCTTGCTCTTGATTGTGAGTGGGTTTTTGCCTTCCTTAATGCGGTCAGGGTTGAAGTTGTAGAGCAGCCAACGCCCGCAATCTACGGCGTCCTTTTGGTGATCGAGTCCTTGAGCCATGTTGATACCGTGGTTGATGCAGTGGCTGTATGCAATGATGAGGGCTGGACCGTCGTACTCCTCAGCTTCCAGGAGGGTTTTGAGGGCATGTTCATCGTTGGCGCCCATGGAGATGGAGGCGACATAGATGTTGCCGTAGGTCATAGCCATGTAGCCGATATCCTTCTTCACCTGATCTTTGCCGCGGGTGGCAAACTTAGCCACAGCAGCACGTGGGGTTGATTTTGAACACTGTCCACCCGTGTTGGAATACACTTCGGTGTCCAGCACGAGTACCTTCACATTGCGTCCGGAAGCGAGAATGTGATCCAAGCCACCGTAGCCGATGTCGTAGGCCCAGCCGTCGCCGCCGATGATCCAGACGGATTTGCGGACGAGGTAGTTGGCCTGCGCCTTGAGCGCGGCAAGTTCGGGATCACTGTCGCAGGCGGTCTTGATTTGCTCCACCGTGGCACGCGCCTTGGCAATGTCCACTTCGTTTTTCTGCGGGTTATCCAGTAGCTCCTGCACGAGGGACTCACCGATTTTCGGCGCCGCGGCGTGCAGTAGCTCAAGGGCGTACTGTTGCTTCTTATCCAGCGACACGCGGAAGCCGAGACCAAACTGGGCGTTGTCCTCAAACAGGCTGTTGCACCAGGCGGGACCGCGCCCCTCTGCATCGTGGCTCCATGGGGTGGTGGGCAGGTTGCCGCCGTAGATGGAGGAGCATCCCGTGGCGTTGGCTACCACGAGGCGATTGCCGAAGAGCTGGGAGAGCACCTTGATGTACGGGGTCTCGCCGCAGCCGGCGCAGGCGCCAGAGAATTCGAAAAGAGGACGCAAGAATTGCGCGTCCTTCACTTTGTCGCGCCCCACGATGGTGCGATCCGGATCCGGAAGAGCATTGAAGAACTTCCAATTTTCCGCTTCCGGCTTGAGCGCCACAGAGGCGGGGGTCATTACCACGGAACCAGTAGGACACACATGCGTGCAGAGGGTACAGCCTGTGCAATCCGAAGCCGATACCTGGATGATGAACTTCTTGCCTTGCCAATCCTTGTGCATCTTTTTCGCGTCGGCGCTCTTGAAGGTCTCCGGCGCTCCTTCGAGGTTGGAGGGGTCGGTGATCTGGGCGCGGATGCAGGCATGTGGGCACACCATGGTGCATTTGCCGCACTGGATACACATTTCGGGATTCCACACAGGGATCTCCAGTGCCAGATCGCGCTTCTCATACTGTGTCGTGCCGGACGGGAAAGTCCCGTCACAGGGCATTTCCGAGACCCTTACGGTATCGCCATCGCCAGTCACGATTTTGCCGAGTACGTCTCTCACAAAGGCGGGTGGGTTGCCCTGCAATGGCGCGGGGATTTCATGACCGGTGATAGTGGAACCGAGCAGGACCTCGTGCAGATTTTCCAGTGTGGCATCCACAGCGGCTATATTCTTGGCAACTACTTCCTCGCCCTTTTTGCCGTACGTTTTCCTGATAGCCTCCTTAATGTAGCCGATAGCCTCATCTGCAGGGATCACGCCGGACAGCTTGAAGAAGCAGGTTTGCATGATCATGTTGATACGCCCTCCCATACCAGTAGCTTTGGCCACTTTGAAAGCATCAATGCAATACATTTTGATGCCTTTGTCGAGGATCTGTTTTTGCATGCGCGCTGGCAGAGAATCCCACACCTTGGCAGGCTCCACAGCGGTGTTCATGAGGAAAGTGGCGCCGGGGGCGGCGTTTTTCAAGAAATCAAAGGTGTTCAACAAGCTGGGTTGATGCAAGGCGATGAAATTCGCACTGGTGATCAGGTAGGTACTATGGATCGGCGTGGTGCCAAAGCGGAGGTGAGATACCGTAGAAGATCCGCTCTTCTTGGAATCGTACACGAAGTAGCCTTGCACGTATAGATCTGTGTGCTTACCGATAATCTTGATGGCATCCTTGTTGGCACCCACAGTTCCGTCGGAGCCAAGACCGTAGAACATGCAGCGCGTCACAGTGTCAGACTCAGTAGAGAATGTGGGATCGTAAGGGATGGACTTTCCGGTCACATCATCCTCTACGCCAACGGCAAATCCAGTCATGGGTTCATCCTTTGCAAGCTCATCGTACACTCCCTTGGCCATAGCCGGGGTGAATTCCTTGGAGCCGAGACCGTAGCGCCCGCCCACCACTTTCGGCATGGCAAAGGGCAGGAGTCCATGCGCCGAGGCATCCGCCAGCGCTTGAATCACATCCTGCAGCAACGGCTCACCCTGGCTGCCCGGCTCCTTTGTGCGATCCAACACGGCAATCTTCTTCACGCTCTTCGGCAGAGCTGCCACAAAATCTTCCGCAGGGAACGGACGATACAGACGCACTTTCAGCACACCCACATCATCTTTGAGCGCCTGCACTGTCTCCCAGCAGGCTTCTGCACCGGATCCCATGATGACGATGACGCGCGTCGCCGTCGGAGAGCCCACATACTCCACGAGATCGTAGCAACGCCCGGTGAGCTCGCCAAATTTCTTCATGGCTTTCTTCACGATGCCGGGCACGGCGTTGTAATACTTATTGACGGTTTCACGCCCCTGGAAATACACATCCGGGTTCTGGGCAGTGCCACGCACAACGGGAGCGTCCGGAGTGAGCCCTCGCGCGTGGAACTCGTCCACGAGCTTCTGGTCGATCATGGCACGCAGAATATCATCGGAGATATCAGCGATTTTGCCCACTTCATGTGAAGTGCGGAAGCCATCAAAGAAATTGATGAAGGGCACGCGGCTTTCTAGAGTAGAGGCGTGGGCGATAGCTGCCATGTCGGGAGCTTCTTGCGTATTGGCCCCGCAAAGCATAGCGAAGCCGGTTGCGCGGCAAGCCATCACATCCCCATGGTCACCGAAGATGGAAAGTCCTTGGGCCGCCAGTGCGCGCGCGGCAATGTGGAAGACACAGGGCGTAAGTTCTCCGGCAATCTTGAACATGTTAGGAATCATGAGCAGCAGACCTTGGGATGCCGTGAAGGTGGTTGCAAGCGAACCGGTTTGCAGAGCGCCGTGCACGGCACCAGCCGCGCCCGCCTCGCTTTCCATCTCCACGATACTGGGAACTGTGCCCCACAAGTTTTTGCGTTCCAAAGCCGTCCACGTTTCGGCAGACTCTCCCATGGGAGAGGAAGGTGTGATAGGATAGATAGCCGCAACCTCCGAACAACGGTAGGCAACGGATGCCACAGCTTCGTTGGCATCAATAGTGCTGTATGTAGTGCTCATGGTGTGAGATGTTGGTACTGCGGAACAGTCAGCAGAAGCTGACCGCCGCTTGTTTGTGTAACACCCCGACTTTACACCCACATGGGGCCGAAATCAACTCAAAAAGGCAGATTGAATGGGAAAAAATGGTATGACAGACGCTTGCGGAAGCAGGGAACCCATGGTAAAATCTGTGCATGACGGTATGTCGCATGATTTCTTTTCTCATGGTCAGCGTTCTGCTGGTAGGATGCTACCCGCCTCCGGCGACGTACGCGACTACGAAGTTTGTAATGAACCGTCGTATGGAGTTGTGCGACAATTTATTGCGCTTGCTGCCGGACGAGCAACGCGGCAAGAAGGCGGCTCGACAGGAGGCCACATGGTTAGCGGATACAGCATACAAGGCGGCAGCAGGGATCTCGAGGGTGAATGATTCTCGTTTTCCCGGATGGGCAGGGAATTGGCTCATCAA
This sequence comes from uncultured Akkermansia sp., assembly GCA_947626545.1. GTDB lineage: Bacteria > Verrucomicrobiota > Verrucomicrobiia > Verrucomicrobiales > Akkermansiaceae > Akkermansia. The sequence goes on from CANQSS010000003.1 coordinate 46,723, forward strand.
TATGCGTGTTCAAGATCGTGGGCTATGTTGGCATTATCAGCACGATATGTACCGTGAGTTGAGGCGTCGGCATCTGCACTACTTTCGTATAGGGTGCTGCGTGCGCGACAGGACGAAGCGTTCGGAGCACAACTGTGTGTACATCGCAGCAGCTGGTGGTGAGTGGCCGAAAGTGTGGGTTCTGGATGCGTGGATGTGGAACGGACGGTTAAAGGTGAACTATGGGGCAAAGCTGGATCAAGATGACTGGGAGGACCTGCCAGAGGTAACCGAACAGCTGATGAGGGTATACCCGGAGGAGCATAGATGGCCGATTGAACATTGGTACTATGTACGTAAGCCCAACGGTAAATACACCGTTTTTTACGATCCAGAAACCATTGATGCTCCCCAGACCGCGCGCATGTTTGGTAATGTTGAGAAGGGGCGAAAGGCGCACCCTGGCAAGTTGATCAATTATTGATGTATTGATGGGGGGTAGGATAATTGTGAGGGCATCAGGCCATCCCTGTTGCGTAAAAAATCGGCATTGCAAAAAGACGTGTTTGTTTGCTTGTAACACCGCGAGACACGCGAAAAGAGCTTGCCCTGCGCTTTCAGAAGTTTTCGTTCTTGTTTCTTTGCATATCGCTGATTATTGAGAGTGTCTTTGCGACTGTGGATAATGTGGGTATCAACCCCAAAAGAGCAAGAAGCGATTATGCTTTCCAATGTAACTGCCCTAGGGGAACGTACGCAGGCTAGAAACACTTGTTGTTGCGTTCCAACATGAGTCGGAAACCTACGGTGGGGTTATGGTCATCCGCCGGGCGCGGAGTGCGGATTCCAGTGGAAAGTTGAGAAGGACGGAAGGATGTATAATCCCCTCCACGTGTGACGGCGTAGTGTCGGAAAGCAAAACCCGGAGGCCCTCCGTATTCATCACTCACCCATTCTTGTACGTTGCCTGTCATATCATAAAACCCAAGAACATTCGGTGCAAACGAGGCTACAGGTGCCGTGAAAGGAAAGTTATCTGTATAGTGTTCGATGACGTACTGCAGGGAGGCATAAGGGAGAGCCGCTGAATCTGCAAAGTTGCCAGTACCCTGGGGAGGAGGCCATTGCAGACCCCAAGCAAAGTCATGCTGTGCGTTTCCGTACCGATTGCGCGCACGCTCGTAAGGGGTAACTCCGCGTTCACTCTTCACTCCCATCATGGCACTCCACTCCTCATCGGTGGGCAAGCGGTATTCGTCAGTGGGTTCTATGAGTCCGTTTTCACGCTCCTGAGTAGTAAGCCAGCGTGCGAAGCGTTCCGCATCCGCCCGGGATACTCCAACAGCGGGGTGGTCTGGCTCCTGTACAAAGTCAGTGGGCGGTGGTACGTCTGCCCCAGTTGTGGCAACAAATGCGCGGTAGTCGGACACACGTACCTCGGTAACCCCTGCCATCAGCGTGGGAGAAAGAGGACGAAAGCGCAGACCTAGGCTGTTCACCCATTCGGTGCCGAAAGCAACAGAATTATTGAGTTTTAGAGAAACATTGAGCGCTAAATCCTTGGGGGATATGCCGCTGAAACGCTCTGTCGCAAAGCCGGGCATCTTAATCTCTAGAAAGTAAGGAGCCAACGGAACGCGCACACCCTGCAGGGGGGTAACCCCGAGTGGGCGTCCATTCAACCACACCGTGGCCCCCGGCGGCGTGGTGTTCAGCGAAATGGGAGTCTTCTGGACGGGGCGGGCCACAATACGGAAAGCGCATACATTACCCCCAGCTTCCGAATTTGGCTCAGGAAGGGCGACGAGGGTATGGTCGCGTCCGAGCGAACCCTGAGCTTCACACATGCGGGCGAGCCAAAGGGTGTAAGCATTTATACCATCGCGCGTGGTACGAACGTAGGGATCTCCGTCGCTCTTTTCATAGCAGACAGGCCCCAGGGAAGTTGCGCGACTCAAAAAGGTTTCAAATTGGGTGACGGTGACAGGTTCCAAGGCACGGTGCTCGGAGTCGGAAAAACGGTAGGTGGAGCCGAGGACATCCTGCCAATCCATATGCTTACGGGGGGGACGGAAGGGTTGCAAATCTCCGCCCAGCGCGAGCACACCTTGCTTAGGGGTTACTCCGCTGACTGGCAGATCGGAGTACCCTTCCTTTCGCAGAACAAAGGAGACGCGCTGTTCGGGGGAAGTATTCATCGGGCCATAAGGTGTTTCATCGATGTAGACACCGTTTTCGGTAAAGATGGAGGCCCCGGCGGGCACAGTGGTGATGAAAAGCTGGGCGCCGATGGTCGCTTGAGGGCGGTGCGAGCTAAACAATTCTGAACGCAATTCACCCGCTTTTTCCCAGACGCTTCGGGGAAGAAAGGGATAGAGACCTCCTATGGCAACAGCAAGTACAACTGCCACTGCCACAATAGCTTTGGCACGACGCTTTCGCTGCTTCATGAGCGCATGGTGCCGGGGTGCGTATTGGCGGAGCTCATCAATGCGTTCAGCAAGAGCTTGCGCGGAAACAATGCTGCCTTTGTTTATGCATGGTTCTGCCGCCGCGCAAATAATCTTGTTGAATTCAATCCAGCGGCGGTGTGAAGCACCTTCCGGCACATCGACCGGTAATTCTGGAAACTCCATGCGATCCTTGCCGGTGCTCATTTCGTAGAGCACCTTGGCCAAGGCATAAACATCTGCCCTCGGGGTGCCGGAACCGTCTGGGGGGATGTACCCTTCAGTGCCGGCAAAGTTGCGGTTGGTATTTGGAGCAACGGATCCTGCATCTGCCAATTTGGCACGACCGTGGACAAATACGATGTTAGAGGGCTTGATATCGCAGTGGGATAGTTCCTCACTGTGCATTCCATCCAATGCGTGTGCCAGTTGACTGCCTACCTCCAGTACGTAATCCAGCGGCATGGGGTTGCGGCCATACAGATTCATGTCGCTCTGCAGCGTGCGAGGTACATACCTTTCTGGGTCGATATGGATGCTGGTATAGGCATCGTCCGCGAGCTCCATGACATAATAGTAACAGGGATGTTTCCCGGCATTTTGCCCAACGTGCAGGATGTGCACTACCCCAGGAATACCGCGTGCCACCGGCTCGTAATGCAGAATTCCTTCAAATTCTCGCACGTACGTCCTTTCGTCATCGTAGTCCTCCCGCCACACCACTTTCACGGCGCGATAGGCTCCTGTCACTGACCTCGCCAACCATACTTCTCCATAGGCCCCACGACCGATAAGCCGCAGAATCTCATAATCCGGTACTATTGGACGTAGATTCTCCGCATGCTGTGGGCGATGGAAGTCGTGTCGACTCCTGTTGGTAGTGGGATTTGGCATGAAGTACCGCCATTATACTAAAGAGACGGAGAGGGAGCAAAGAAAAATTCCGCCAAAAACACAAAAAGCCGGGCTGCCCTAATGGACAGCCCGGGTATGCTTACCTTTATGAACCGGAGTATGAATTTACTCAGCCGGTGCTGGGGGGGCTTCCGGAGCCGGAGCCACGCCGTGGTGATGTTTCGGACCACACGGGCATTGACGGCGCTTGCCACTGCAGCAGCAGGGGTGGAAATCAGCCTTGGCGGCTGCTTTTTCTTGCTCATCGAGTTGGCCATCCTTGTTGGTGTCATACTTATCCATGACCTTTTTCATGAATTCAGCCCTTTTGGCTTCCATGGAAGCTTTGATGGCTCCTTTCTCCTGATCGTCAAGCTGACCGTCCTTGTTTGCATCAAACTTTTCCATGAACTTCTTTTGGAACTCGGCCTTGCAGGCTTCGTGCGCTTGGCGGATAGCCTGCTTTTCCTGCTCATCGATTTGACCGTCCTTATTGGTATCAAATTTCTCCATAAAGGCGGGATGCGGACCTGGTCTCTTTCCACAGTTGCAACACGATGAAGGTCTATCTGGGCCGTGCCCCCTACGATGCATATGCCGACGCTGCTGAGCGTTCTTTTCGAAGTCAGCCTTGACGGCGGCTTTCTCCTGATCGTCAAGCTGACCGTCCTTGTTTGCATCAAACTTTTCCAAGAGCTTCTTTTGGAACTCGGCCTTGCAGGCTTCGTGCGCTTGGCGGATAGCTTGCTTTTCCTGTTCATCGATTTGACCGTCCTTATTGGTATCAAATTTCTCCATAAAGGAGGGATGCGGACCTGGTCTCTTTCCACAGTTGCAACACGATGAAGGTCTACCCGGGCCGTGCCCTCTACGATGCATATGCCGACGTTGCTGAGCGTTCTTTTCGAAGTCAGCCTTGATGGCAGCCTTCTCCTGATCGTCAAGCTGACCGTCCTTGTTTGCATCGTATTTCTCCAAAAGCTTCTTTTGGAACTCGGCCTTGCGAGCTTCATGTGCTTGGCGTATAGCCTGCTTTTCCTGTTCATCAATGCGACCGTCTTTATTGGTATCAAATTTTTCCATGAAGGCGGCGTGGTGCGGATCTCCGTGCGGAGCGATAGCACCTCCCTGCGGCGGTGTCGGCGGGGCATCCTGCGGCGCGGGAGCCTCCTGCTGAGCAAGCAACGGCAGGGACACGGTTACGGCGATTATGAGTGATTTAATCATAATTGATTGTTGTGGGATGTTAATGTATCAGAGGGGGTGGGGGAAGCTCCCTCCAAGCTGAGGAGACGCAACACTTGACTCTTTTTCTACAGTAGGAGGTCAATTTTTTCTCCCTGCATAATTTTTCGAAAAAATGAAGCGCAAGACAAAGTAGAAGCTTGCAGAAGCTGGCAAACAAGTGTACAATACCCGCGGCGCGGTGGTGTTCGCGAGAAGACTGCGCTCTCAACATACGTGAAAACAGCTATGAAAGAACTTAAAGGTGCATGTATAATCGGGCAATCGGGGGGACCAACAGCGGTGATTAATGCCAGCGTACTGGGTGCTGTGCAGACGGCGCTGAACTGCTCACAGATCACACGGGTTCTCGGTGCGGCAAATGGAATCACTGGTGTGCTGAACGGCAAGCTTTACGATATGGGAATGGAGGATCCTGTAGAGTTGGAACTGCTCAAGTACACTCCTGCTTCGGCACTTGGCACATGCCGCTACAAAATGAAGGATCCGGAGAAGGATGCCACGGATTATGAGAGGATATTGGACACATTCAAGAAATTTGATGTACGCTACTTCTTCTACAATGGGGGCAACGATTCAATGGATACTTGCAACAAGATTTCCAAGTTCATGCAGAAGAGCGGTTATGAGTGCCGCGTGATGGGTATTCCGAAGACGATTGATAATGATTTGTATGGCACAGATCACTGCCCTGGTTACGCTTCCGCAGCCAAGTACATCGCAACGTCCTGCATGGAGGTGAAGCACGATGCGTGCTGTTATGATACAGGGATGGTAACCATCATTGAAGTAATGGGACGTCACGCTGGGTGGCTGACTGCAGCTGCCGCACTGGCGAGCTTCGCTGGGGCGGGACCAGACCTCATTTACCTGCCGGAGGTCGATTTCGACATGAACAATTTCTTGGATGATGTGGAGCGCATCTACAAAGCCACCGGCAAATGCTTGGTGGTGGCGAGTGAGGGAGTTCATGACAAGGACGGGAACTTCATTTCGGAGGCCAAGACGAACGGGAACGATGGTTTCGGTCATGCGCAGCTAGGAGGTTTGGCCAATAAACTGGCGGAAGCGGTCCGTTCGCGCATTGATGCTAAAGTGCGCGCTATTGAGCCTTCTCTCCTGCAACGCTGTGCTACGCACTTGGCTTCTTCCACGGATGCCATGGAGGCGTATATGGCTGGTAAAGCGGCGGTGACTGCTGCGGTGGATGGGGACACGGACAAGATGGTTGCCTTCGAGCGCAACAATCTGTACGGCCAGTACGTGTGCAACACCAAACTGCTGCCACTGGAGAGTGTGGCCAACTTTGAGCGTAAGGTACCGCGCGAGTGGATTAATGCTGCTGGTAATGGTATCGAGATGCCGTTCATTGATTATGCTCTGCCTCTCATCCAGGGAGAAACAGGGATGAAGACGGTGCAGGCGTTGCCTCGTTTCGCGCGCCTGCGCAAGGTGCTTGCTAAGCCAGTGGCCTGAAACATATCTAACACGTGAATCGGAGCGAGGGAGTGATTGCTGCTGCCTCGCTCTGTGTTTTTATCCGGCAAGGATTATGACGGGACTACTTATCTTTCTGCTCTGTGCTCTGCTGTTGGTGGCTGGGTATATAGCGTACGGACGCGTGGCAGAGCGTATTTATGGCGTGCACAAGGATATGGTCATGCCCTGCGCAACGCATGAGGATGGAGTGGACTACGTGAGGATGCCCAGTTGGCGTGTCTTTCTGGTGCAACTGCTCAACATAGCGGGGTTGGGACCAGTTTTTGGTGCATTGGCAGGGTGCTTGTATGGTCCGGTGGCGTTGGTGTGGATTGTGGTGGGTTGCATTTTTGTGGGAGCGGTGCATGATTTTTTGGCAGCGGTAATGAGTGCGGAGCACGATGGGGCCAACATGCCCTATTTAGTGGGACGCTACTTAGGTAGCTCATGTCGGCATGCACTGCGTGCGGTGTGCGTCGGACTGCTACTCATGGTGGGCGTGGTGTTCACCATGGGGCCGGCGGGTATGTTGCATGCACTGGTAGACTTTATTTCCACGGACGTGTGGTGCATCATTATTCTCGCGTACTATCTGCTGGCTACAATTTTACCCATCAATGCGATTATAGGCAAAATTTATCCGATTTTCGGGGCTTTTTTCCTTTTCATGGTGACAGGCTTGGCTATTGCTCTTCCTTTCAGCGGATATCCCATGTTGCCTAGTCTGGATATTGCCACAAATGTGCATCCGCAGGGCTTGCCTGTATGGCCCATGATTTTTGTGACCATTGCCTGTGGAGCCATATCCGGTTTCCACGCCACGCAGAGCCCAATGATGGTGCGCTGTTTGGGGAATGCTCAACTCATGCGTCCGGTATTCTATGGGGCTATGATTACCGAAGGACTGGTGGCATTAGTTTGGGCTGTCGTGGGATTGAGCTTGAGGGAGGTGCCAACGGATTACGTGCTTGTGGGAGGGACGGTGGAGAAATTGAGGGAAGGAGGACAGGCTCTTTCTTTTGGACAGTTGAGCCTGCTGAGTCCTGCCGCAGCGGTGGACGCGGCGTGCAGTATGCTGCTAGGTCCTGTGGGGGCGGCTTTGGCAGTACTCGGAGTGGTGGTGCTGCCCATTACCAGTGGGGATACGGCCATGCGCAGTTGCCGGTTGATTTTAGCGGATGCTCTTCACCTGCCGCAGAAACGGGTGGGGAAGCGTTTGCTGCTCGCTCTTCCTCTCTTTGCGGTGGTGATTGCCATTTCTCAGGTAGATTTTAGCGTCATCTGGCGCTACTTTGGCTGGGCGAATCAGGTGTTGTCTTGTTTCACACTCTGGAGCATAGCGGCTTGTTTACGCAGGCGCGGACGATCCCACTGGTTGGCTACGCTTCCCGCATCCTTCATGACGGCAGTATGTATGGCCTATCTTCTTGAATCCAAAGATTGTGGCATTTGTGTTTCTCCGGTGTTAGGTAATGCGGTGGCAGGAGCCTTGAGTGCGCTTTGTTGTGTGCTGCTACTGGTTTCTCGGCCATTGGACGGTCCTGATGTTACGCAGAAGAAACCAGACGATGGTGACGAGCGCATATAGCTTGAGCAAAATTGTGTAGGTTTGGGGGAGGGAATGTGTCCCTCGCCGCGGGGCGACACGGGGGCATGGCGAAGGTATTCTCCTACGAGGGGGGCAACGGAAATCAGGAGGAACATATGGCAGTGATGTTTTACTTGTCGCGGAACTACTAAAGAGGGTTCACGTCGTCAAGACAAAATGTAAAAGAGAGAACGCGAAAAATGAGCTTGCAATTCTGTGGAGAATGGGGTTGAATGGTGGGCGTATGAAAACAGCTTTTTATGCGCTTATGGGAGCTCTCAGTGCTAGTGTGATTCTAAGTTCTTGCGGGGAGTGCTCTTGCAAGGGGAATAGTGATTACTTGCGCGATGTACCGGTGACGCGTACACAGAGTTTTCACTGATAAAGACGGGGCAGCATGTCCTTTGATGTACGCGAGACGCTGGTCAAGCCGGAACACGCGCTTCTGGTGGGTATTGGTATGCCTAGTGAGGAACGTCGGGAGCGTGAGGCTCTGCTGGCGGAATTGCGGGATCTGGTGAGTAATTTGGGCTACGGGATAGTCGAAAGTCGTGTGGTGTGGACGCGTGAAATGCAAGCCAAGTACTTATGCGGCGTTGGCAAAGCTGAGGAGATACGAGAACTGGCACAGCAATTGGGTGCAGATTGTCTTATTCTGGACAATTTGCTCAGCCCCGGTCAACAGCGAGAGTGGGAAAAACTCACTGAGCTGCCTGTGATGGATCGAGAAGAGGTCATTTTAGATATTTTTGCGCAGAGGGCGCGTACACGAGAGGCCGTCATGCAGGTGGACTTAGCGCGCATGCAGTACGCCCTGCCGCGTATGGCTGGGATGTGGAAGCACTTGGATCGCCAGCGCGGCGGTTCCGGTGGCGGCAAGGGCGGGGGAGCTGCTGCCCGCGGCGAAGGGGAAAAGCAGATCGAAGTGGATCGCAGAATCGCGCACGAGCGTATCATTGCCATTCGAAATGAACTGGAAAATGTGCGCAAGCAGCGCAACACTCAGCGCAAGGAGCGTACGCGTCAAGGAATCCCCACCGCTGCCATCGTAGGTTACACAAATGCGGGAAAATCTAGCCTGCTCAATATGTTGACGGATGCACGGGTGCTTGCACAGGACATTCTTTTTGCTACGCTCGATACAACCAGCCGGAAGTTGGAACTTCCTGATGGTCAGCCATTAGTTCTTACTGACACCGTAGGCTTTATTCGCAATTTGCCGCACCGTCTGGTGGAGGCTTTCAAGTCCACACTCGAGGAGGCCGTGTTGGCTGATTTTTTGATACAGGTCGTGGATTTGAGCGACCCGGACGCGCAGAGGCACTACGAGACCACCTGCGAGGTGCTTGCTGAGCTTGGTGCCGGGGAAAAGCCCATGATTGTGGTGGGTAACAAGGTGGACTTGCTGACTCCAGCGGCGAGTGAGCTGGCTATGCAGAAGCTTGCTGCCGCCGTGGGGAAGGGCGTTTGCTTGCGCATGAGCGTCGCGCAGAACGAGGGTTCGCAAGAATTGCTTGATGCGTGTGTGGAAATGCTCTCCCATCGCGTAGAAACGCAGACCTACCGCATACCACAGTCTGAGAGTCGGATTGTTGCCATCATGCACCGCGATGGCAAAGTTCTAAGCACGGAATATGAAGGAAATGATGTGGTGGTACGTGCGATCCTGCCTCGCGAATTCGCTGCACGATTGGAGATATACAAGGTATGAAAAGACATTTGCTCATTGTAGGATTGGCAGTACTGTTGAGTGCTTGCAGTCACCAACAAACTCTGGAGGATGCTTATCGTCGCGGTGCGGAACTGGAGGCTGCCAGCCGCAACAAAGCTGTACCGCGCACCTTTGAAGAGTTTATTGCCAGTCCAAGTTACAGAGACTCACGTGATATGTGGCGCGGCGCTGCTCTGCAGCAGTATAACCCGCACAAATCGCGAGTGGAAATTTTGTTGCGCGAGCAGCGTGGACGCCTTTACATAAATAACCAAATAGCCATGGATTTTCCCATCTGTTCGGGACGTGTGGACGGGCATGAGACCCCGCGCGGGACTTTTCACATCACCGAGAAAAAGCGAGAACATCGCTCCGGTAGCTACGGCAGTTTTGTGGATGCCAATAGCGTTGTTGTAAAAGGAGATGCCAAATCGTGGCAAAAGGCGCCCAAGGGCACGCATTTTAAAGGGGCGCTTATGCCTTATTGGATGCGCTTCAATGGCGCCGTAGGCATGCACGTAGGTAGTGTGTACCGCAACGGGGCATCGCATGGTTGTGTTCGTATTCCACCGGAAGCTTGCAGTCTCCTCTTCGAGAAATTAGCCGTCGGTTCAACTGTCATTGTCAAATAAAAGACTATGATTACACGTCTCCATTCAGCAGCAGTTAATGGAATCACCGGCTATGAAGTGCAGGTGGAGGCAGATGTGCAGAAGGTGGAAGAAGTTGGGCGTTTTTCAGTGGTGGGACTGCCGGATGCTGCCGTGCGTGAAAGTGTGCAGCGCGTGACGGCGGCCTTGCAGAATAGTCACTTTTTTTGCCCCGGACAAATCGCAGTTACAGTAAACTTAGCCCCGGCGGATGTAAAGAAGCAAGGGCCTGGTTTCGACTTGCCCATTGCCTTGGGTCTCGAGATGGCTATTCAGAATAATTACAGCGGCTTGCCGGAAGTTTTCCGCCGACGCGTGCCAACGGGGACGGATGACTGGTGCATAGTGGGGGAACTCGCGTTAGACGGCACAGTGCGCGGTGTACGCGGCATTTTACCACAGGCCGTCGCTGCGCGAGAAGCGGGTCTGTGTCGCATGATGGTGAGCCCGGAGAATGCAGCAGAGGCTGCTGTGGTGGAGGGGGTGCAGGTTTACCCTGTAGCGGATTTACAGACAGCGTGGAATACTTTGCTAGAGCCGGAAGAGCATGCTGCGTATTCGCCGCAGCCATTAGCTGAGACGGGTGAGGAAATGCCGGACTTTGATGAGGTGAAGGGTCAGCCCTATGCGCGGCGTGCAATGGAGATCGCAGCGGCGGGTGGACATAATCTGTTGATGAGCGGTACTCCTGGCAGTGGCAAAAGCATGTTGGCGACGCGTTTACCCGGCATTTTGCCTCCGATGACTCACGAGGAGGCGCTGGAGGTGAGCAAAATTCACTCCGTGTGCGGACTTTTGCCAGTGGGGAGAGGTTTGCTCACACAGCGTCCTTTCCGCTCTCCGCACCATACGATCTCGGACGTGGGGCTAATGGGCGGCGGTAGCGCTATTTCCCCTGGTGAGATTACATTGGCACACCACGGCGTGCTCTTTTTGGACGAATTCCCTGAGTTCAGTCGGCGTACGCTGGAGACTCTGCGTCAACCGCTGGAGAGTGGGCGCATTACTATTTCACGCGCCAGTGGTTCAGTGGATTTTCCATGCCAATTTATGCTTGTTGCGGCTATGAACCCATGCCCCTGCGGTTATTTGGGCGATAGGAAGCACGGTTGTCGCTGCAAACCGGCCGATATTGCCCGCTACCGCAAGAAAATTTCTGGACCACTGCTCGATCGCTTTGATATAATCATCGAGGTGCCTCCTGTGGATCCGGCAGGACTGCTGCACAAGCCGGACGGCGAGAACAGTGCCACCATCCGTCAGCGTGTGGTTGCAGCACGAGCGGTGCAGCAGGCTCGCTATGCCGATACGGGAGCCGTCTGCAATGCTCGGTTAAGTGGGAAGATGCTTCGCCGCTACTGTCAGCTCTCCAGTAACCAAGAACAATTGTTACTAGCGGCTGTGGAGCAATTTGGACTTTCAGCTCGGGCATTTGACCGTATATTACGCGTTACACGAACTATAGCAGATTTGGCTGGTCGGGAGAAAGTCGAAGACGGCGACCTCTTGGAGGCTATCCAGTTCCGCCAATATGAAGTTCAGATGCGCGGTGTTTGATGAAAGAAAGGAAAGACTTATTTCGTACTTTATACGGAGATTTACCCGGATTACCATGACTAAAATGATGAAGCAACTAATAATTCGTGGCATGGCGGCGGCAGCCCTAGCGGTTCACTTCTGCGCCTGCAGTGATGGGGCACCAGCTGGCTCGACTTCCACTCGCGAAACCTTTGACTTTGGGTGGACGTTCCGCTACTTCGGTTCGGCTTCTCCGGAGGAGACTGCTGCGGGGATATACGCGCCTGAAGGTTCACAAGAAGGAAATCCTCCAAGTCATGCGGTGGACGGCAGAAAAGAGACGCGCTGGTGCGCCAGCAGCGGAAGACCTGGACAGACTCTTGTGTTACTTCCAGATCCGACGAAGCCAATCGATAAACTGTGCATCACGTGGGAAAAGAAGGACGCGCAAAAGGTGGTCATTGAATGCAAGCCTCTGGAGAAGGATGGCTCTAAGCATGCTGATACCTACACGACCACCATGCAGAGCGGAGAATCCGTGGTTAATTTGGCGGGGCGGTGTGCTGCCGTGATAACCCTGCGTTTCCCGGAGTCACGCAATAATGCGTGGGGAAGCGTGCGAGAGATTGAACTTGTGGGTGTGGGTGGTTCTCGCGTGCCTCTGGGAAATCCTGCAGGGGAGGGAAACCCGTACGATCCAAATTATGTGGAAAAGAATTTCAAAGCAGTGCAGCTGCCGCATGATTGGGCTATTGAAAGCCCTTTCCTGCGGGAAGAGCCTAATGAGACGGGAAAGCTTCCGTGGAATGGTCATGCTTGGTATCGCAAGACTTTCGAAGTGCCGGCAGACTTTTCAGCCCAGAAAGATCGTTACTACCTGGATTTTGAAGGCGTTATGTCGCACCCGCAGGTGTATGTAAATGGCAAGAAAGCCGGTGAGTGGGCATACGGCTATGCCTCTTTTCGCGTGGATATAACGCCGTTCCTGAAAACGGGAAAGAATCTCGTAGCAGTGCATGCCAGCAATAAGCCGCTCTCCACACGCTGGTATCCGGGTGCCGGCATATACCGCCACGTGTGGCTCGTGAAAACGACACCGGCGCATCTTGCATACAACGGCATCTATGTAACGACGTCGAACATTACGCGGGATAGTGCGCAGGTGTCTGTCAAGACCGAATTGGAGAACACGGGAACCCGGCCGGTGGAGATGGCGATTTCGCAGAGCGTAGGCAAGGAGGTGAAGGCCGTCACGACGGTGAAACTGGCTGCTGGGGAGAAGCGCACGGTGACTCAGGAGCTGCAACTTCCGCACCCCACGCTGTGGAGCTGCGAAAAACCGCATTTGTACAACCTGCGTACTGTCATCTCGCAGCCTGGAGAAGCTGTGGAAGAGTATAACACGCGCTTCGGCGTGCGTTCCATTGAGTGGAAGCCGGATGGCTTCTACCTGAATGGCAAGCGTGTGCAGATTCAAGGCGTGTGCGAGCACCACGACTTGGGCGCGCTCGGTTCGGCTTTCCACAGGAAGGCTTGGGAACGAAAGGTGAAAAAGCTCAAGGAAATGGGTTGCAACTCCATCCGCACATCGCACAATCCTCCCGCGCCGGAGGCTCTCGACGTGTGCGATGAGCAGGGCATGCTCGTACTCGATGAGCTCTTCGATATTTGGGAGGCTCAGAAGTACGACAAGGTGAATGGTTATCACGTGGACTGGGCTCAGTGGTGGAAAAAAGATGTGGAGAACTTCGTGAAGCGTGATCGCAACCACCCCTGCATCATCATGTGGAGCGGCGGCAATGAGATTGTTGAGATCGGGACGGAGCGCGGTCGCGTGGTGAACAGGGAGTTGCGCGATGAGTTCCGCAAATACGACACGACTCGTCCCTACACGGTCGGGGTGAATAATGGCAACGGTGCATGGAATGGCTTTGGCGATGATCTGGATGTCATGGGCTTCAACTACAAGCCTTGGATGTATAAAGAATACGCCGAGAAACGCCCCAACAAGCCATTTTTTGGGTCGGAGACGGCGTCTGGCATCGGTACACGCGGGTTTTACCTGTTCCCGCTCGGGTGGCATGGGCATGAGGGAGCGAGCGCCTTCCAGGTGAGCGCCTACGGTGTGGCAGCGGTGGCATGGGGATACTGCGGAGATGTGGAGTTTGCCGCTCACGATGCCGAGCCGCACACTGCCGGAGAGTACGTGTGGACGGGCTTCGATTACCTTGGTGAGCCAACGCCGTATAACCAGGATGCCTCTAACGTCGGCAATCTCCAGGCACTCAGCGAGTCCGAGAAGAAGGCCATCATGGATCAGTTGCATTCCATGGGCAACAAGGCGCCGAGTCGCAGTTCCTATTTCGGATTGATCGATCTCGCCGGGTTCCCGAAGGATGTGTTCTACCTCTACAAGAGTCGCTGGGATCCCGAGGCGCGTTTTGCCCACTTGCTGCCGCACTGGAATTGGCCGGGCAGGGAGGGCGAAGTGACCCCCGTGATGTGCTTCAGCTCCGGAGATGAAGCGGAGTTGTTCGTGAACGGCAAGAGTCAGGGCGTGTGCCGCAAGGATAAAGAGGGCAAGGGCGAGCGTATCCCGCAGGGATCCGGCGCATCGCGCACTGCCTATCGCTTCGTTTGGGACAAGGTGGTGTATGAACCCGGTGAAATAAGCGTGGTGGTCAAGAAGAACGGAAAAGTCTGGGCGAAGGACAAGGTCGTGACCGCGGGTCCGGCCGCCGCTGTGCAAGCGAAGCCGGATGTCAAATCCATCTGCGGCGACGGACGTGATCTCTGCTTCGTGGAGCTCGCCATCGTGGATGACAAGGGCAACGTGGCGCCCACAGATTCGCGCCCCGTGTCATTCTCCGTTTCCGGGCCCGGTGAATTAGTCGGTTTCTGCAATGGCAATCCCATCGACCAGACCTGTATGCAGGATGTCAATCAACGCTTCTTCAATGGTCGCATCCTCGCCATCGTGCGCGGCAAGCGTGGTGGCGAGGGAGAGGCCGTGGTCACGGTGAAAGCGGAAGGTCTGCCGCCCGTCAAAGTGTCGATTCAGGTACAGCCGCAGAAGTGAGCGCTCGCGCCCTCAGCGCAGCAGGCGGTCGCCGTGGATGAGGTGCACGTTCTTCTCGCGCGCCGCCAGGGTCTTCATTTCCTCCGTAAAACCGTTCTTGGAGAAGAGTCCATAGCAGATGTCGTAGTCCGGCAGATTCGCACGCTCGCATTTTTCGCGGAGTTCTCGGTAAATGTCTTTGCCGACGACTTTCCTATCGTTGAAATACTTGCATTCTGCGGCAAAGAGACGCTTGCTCGTGTGATCGAGAGCCACCACGTCGATTTCATCCCTCTTGTCCCAGTACGAGCCGATGGCTGACGGAACAAGAGGAATCTTGCCGCGTCCGCACAGGCGGGGCAGGATGCTGCGGCATATCTCCTCATAAATGAAAGAGACGTGGCTGTCGATGAAATGAGCTGAGATGATTTTCTCCACATCGCGGACATTGCCCAGCTCCAGCTTGCCCCGGTTGGGAAGCACAAAACGAAACCAGAAGCGCATGAAGACGTCGCGAATGACGTAGAGCCCCTTGCGGCTCTTTTCCGGATTGTTCTCGGTGACGGGGACCCGCTTCTCGACCAGATAGAGCCCGCGCAGGGTGTCCATGTACTGCGTGAGATGCGACGCGGGCGTGCGGAGTTTCGCCCCGATGTCGGAGATCCTGTGATCCCCCTGCGCAATCGTGCGAAGGATGTCGTAGTAATTCAGCGGCTCCTTCACGTCGCTGCTCAGCAGGAAACTTGGCTCGTCGTAGAGAAAGCCGTTTTTGTTGAGGATCACCTCGCTGATGTTTTTGTTCAGCGTATTTCGGTTCGCGAAGAACTCCATGTATTTCGGCACCCCGCCCGTCACTGCGTATTCCTCGACTGCATCACTGAATTTTTGCCCCTTCCGCGCTTCCCGTATCTCGTCAAAACTCAGCGGTGACAGGTGAATCTGTCCCGTGCTGCGACCGTACAACGGACTCGATGATGTCAACGTGAGTTTTTTCATCATGTTGATGTACGACCCGCACAGGATGACCATCGTGTTGCTCCGCTTCAGTGTGTTGTCCCACGCTTTCTGAAAGATTGAGGGAAACGCGCGATTCGCATTCGCCAGGTAGGGGAACTCGTCAATCACGAGGATCTTGGTGCGTTTGGTCCTCACTCGCGCAAAGGCTTCAAAGAGGCTTTGCCAGTCCTTGAATTCAACACCGCTCATGTAGCTCTCTCCGGAAAACTCCGCCAGCCCCTGCGCCAATTCCGCCATGTTCTGAGTCTCGCCCCCTTCCGTCGCCAGATAATACAGAGCATCCTTCCCTTTGATGAATTCGCGTATCAGCTCCGTTTTCCCGATCCGTCGCCGCCCGTACACGATGACAAAGGATGCCTTCTTCCTGTATTGCTGTTCCAAATCCCGGAGTTCCCGACTGCGTCCTATAAATTTCATTGCGTAAAAATTATATAATTTCAATTATCATAATTCGGATTATATTACAAGAGAAAAATGCGACGTCCCTCGAATTTTTTTGCAACGAGAGAAATCGGCGATTAATATAATTAATATTATTATAATTTAGATTATATTATTTGATTCACACTCGCAACACGTTGGTTGAGAATCATGAGGGGAGTTGGATGCCTTCTCGGCTCCGGAGTCGAAGCTCGCCAAACCGTCAGGAATTTTGCAGGAAGAACATGCGAGAGGTGACCCAGAGGAAGATGGCGCCGATGCAGAGGCTCATCAGAGCGTAGAGGAGGAAGGTTGATGAGGAAGCAGGGTCAGCGACGAGGTGAGTGAGGTAGATGACAAGGAAGTTGCCCAGAGTACTGGTGAGAAACCAGAAGCCGGAGACGATGCTTTTGAGGTTCGGACCGGCGGCCGTGTAGGCGTATTCGAGACCGGTTGTACTCACGAGAATCTCAGAGATGGTGAGTAAGAGATAGGGGATGCACTGCCAGAGAATGGAGAGCTGTGCGCCAGAGTCGAGAAAGGTTTGAATGGTCGCTACGCTGAGGTAGGAAACTCCGGCGAGTACGATACCGCAGCCCATGCGGCGCAGCGGCGCTGCCCAGCGACCAATGCGCGGATAGAGAAAAAGGGTGACAAGTGGCACGAGAGTCATCACAAAGAGCGGATTGATACTCTGCATTTCCTCTGCGCCAAAAATAAAGTGCATTGTCTCGCTGTGGGAGAATGCGAGTGGCTGCATCTTTTCTCCCTGAAGCACCCAGCTAGACATTGTTTGATCGAAAAGACTCCAGAAAGGGATGATCATGAGAAAAACGGTGAGCACGCGCAGTAGGTTGTATGTTTCGGTGATACGGGAAACCGGGAAATGAAGGCACATCTGTTTTGCCCCACAAAAGATACGCGTGCCTAGGATGCCCAGAAAGTTATCTGCGCGTCTTTTTGCGGCTGTGCGCAGCGCTAGCAAACCAATGGTGACGAGTAGTAGTAGCACGGCAGTAAGGCTCCATAGAGATGCTCCCATTTCTCCGACACCGCTGTACGTTGCCAGCTTTGCCACGCCAATAAATACCCCTACAACCATGCAAACGATTACGGTGAGCAGCAAAACACAGGCGCCCACAGAGCGCAGCGTCTGATGTGTTTGCTGCAAGGTATCCCTGCCATAGCGTTGTTCACTTGCGGCCGGACCTTTTAGCAGGCAGGTGATGAGGGAAGGGAAAAAAAGGGGTTCGGAGGGTTTGCGGTGGCGGTAGAGGTGGCGTCCTCGCCAAAAGATGAAGGTGGCTATGCCCATAAAGATGCCGGGGATGGAGAAGGCCCAGCTGTAGCCAAAATTCTGACGCACCCAGGGGACGATCAGAAAGGAAAAGAAAGAACCCAAGTTGATGGACCAATAGAATGCGGCGTACAGACGCGTCATCGTCTTGCTGTCGCTTCCCTCGGCTTGGTCGCCTACAAAGGCAGAGACACATGGTTTGATGCCGCCGGCCCCGAGGGCAATGACGAAAAGTCCGGCAAAGAGTATCCATCGGCGTACCTCTATACTGTCAACCATGTCTGTGGTGGCCAAAATCCCGTGTCCCAGGCAATAAAAAAGGGAGACGTACAGAATCATACGGTAGCGGCCAAAAAAGCGATCCGCTAGCCATGCCCCCACAAGTGGTAATACGTAGATGCCTGCATTGAAAAGATGCCCCACCGTCACAACCGCACTATCGTTCATGGCCAATACACTGAGCATGTACAGCGTTAGGATGCTGCGCATACCGTAGAAACTGAAGCGCTCACACGCTTCGTTGCCGATGAGGTATTTTGTCTGCGGAGGAAAGGGCATACGAGCTTATTCTGCCTTGGAAGCAGATGTGCGTATACTGGGGGAAAGTTGAATATTGAAACGGGAGAAAGCGGCGTTCTGCCATTCGTGTATCATTTGCTCACGCAGGCGCGCATTTTCTGAGGGTAATACAAAAAGACGTTTTTGCATGCTCAGTGCGGGAGAATCCTGTACTGTGCGTTCAGTGACAGCACTAATCCGTGCTCCAGCAGAAAGTACTGTAGCTGCGGTGAGCTGCCCGCTCGGTGTACCGAGCAGTTCGACCGTGGTCATTCCCTCCGGTAGTGGGGAATCCAGTTGGGCAATGTTGATAGGGCCAAAGTCCTCAACTTCCGCTCCTGCAGAAGTGGCGATGTCGAAAGCTCCTTTTAGCCCTTTTTCCGGAATAGCTTTCTTCATGTCATCCGCCAATTTTTTAGCAGTGTTATCAAGTGCCTCGTCCTCCCTCTGCGCCATTAGATCGGTCTTGGCGAGTTCCCGTGCTTGTTCATAAGGAAGCACGGAGGGTGACTCCACAGCATCGATGCGCACGAGCTTGAGTTTGTCATCCTTGGTGGTATAAAAACCGCGGATGTGGCGAATGCTCAATGCGCGCTCCGGATCGCCGGCGGCTTTGGCGGCCTCGTAATCCGGGGGACCGGGTACATCAGCGACCTCTTCAAAAGCAATCTTGAAAAGGGGAGAATCTCCTCCTTCGTAGGATACTTCATCCGGGAGTGCCTTGCTGAGCTCATCCTGCGTACTCAAAGGGAAAGTCTGGTGAGTACTGCCGTCCGCTGCCTTGTAGATAAAAGGATCAAACTCTGGATTCTTGCTGGCGGCCTCTAGGAGTTCGTCCAAACCATGCCCATTAGCTTGGGAAAGCTCCTGCATGAGGGAGTCTGTGGTGAAAAGGAGGTTATCCATGTTGCTGTCGGCTGCTGGCGTAAGCGTGTACACAGAAATAATACGACGCTCCGGGCTCTTGTACCTCTCCTTGTGGTTTTCCCAATATTCGCGGATCTGTTCCTCCGTGGGAGCACTCGGTTTTTTTACTGCATCGCGCGGCAGCCAGGCCGTACGGCCGCGCACGGTTTGGGTAAGAGAGTTGATGAGCTGCTCCTGCACCCCCGTATCGTAGCTGATTCCGTCGTTCAATAGATTCGACATGCTTTCCCATACCATCATGTCCGCCACGACCTTGCGGAAAGCTTCCTCCTGCACCCGGTTAGCGTTGCCGTGGCGAAATCCGGTGAGTCTTCGGTAGAGCTCGGTGTTAAAACTGCCATCCGCATTTTTGAAAGTCGGCATGGCCCGCAGGTAGTCGTCTATTTGGGCTTCGGTGGGATACAAACCCAGAGCTTCCGCTTCGGCCTTTAAAATTGCTCGGTTAATGGCCACATTGACTGCACCATCGCCGGATACACCATAGCGCCAGCCACGGTAAATGGCATCAAGTTTGTTGAAAAACGCAACAATTTCCGGGTGCTCACGTTGCCACGCGACAAAAGAGGCTTCCTCATCCGGGGAGATGGAGCCATCGCCGTTGCTGTCCGGGTTGCCGGCGAGGTCACGAGTAGCAGAGTAAAGCGACGAGAGAAATTGTGCGCCGTTCTCGCCAAGCGCAGCGGTCTCTTGGTAACTGTAGTTCGTATCATCCACGCGGATGTAAAAATCCCGGGAAAACGCGCTTGCTTTTCCGCTGTAATCCATCATCACTAGTCCCGCCCCTACACCGACGATTACGATGAGCACGAGCAGAGAATTGCGGCGGATAAAATCAAGTATATTCATGGAGTGAAGAGGAAATGAGAGAGTACTGCGACGCATGCTGCACGCCTGCTCGCCTATTTTACGACAAAAGAACGCGCATGCAAGCCTGAATCGTTTGCTCGCGCGTCATCGTAATCGGACAAAAATGAGTGTACCGAACGGGGAAAAGACGACAAGAGATTTATCCCTCGGACAAAAATAGTGTACCATAATGTCTGTACGACAAATATAGACAAAGGCCAAGAAGGTGTTGAGAGCCTCATTGAGGCACGCAATAAATACAGGATGCTACGCATTCGCAAGCGGCAAATAGCTGGCAAGCCCGGAAGTAAACGAGGAAAACAAACAGCGCATCAGGGCAACAGCGGAGTAGTGTGACTTTGTAAAAATCTCGGTGAACCTCAACGTAATGCTCGACAGATTCTACGAGAGAATTTATATGCGATTAGGAGGAAGATGGTTAAGGGGCAGTTGATGAGATCATCCTGCCCCTCCCTGGCGGCCTCCTTTGCAAATGCTTCCTGAAGACATCAAAAACTATGACGGTAAAACATCGAGGAACACTTCGGTGCACTAATTATGTCTGAACAAGCCCTTTTTTGTGCAAGAATCTGTTGCATTCAATTTTGCAATCCACAATGCGTTTGCCTTGGCAAAATCGGCTTGCGCTTGGCCTGTGTTTGATGTAGCATGCAGCCATGGCTCATTTGGACGATTTAACTGAATTTTTGAGCATCCCGAGCGTGTCGGCGGAGCCGAAGCATGCCGCGGATGTGGATCGCTGTGCGGACTACCTGATGGGGAAATTGAGTTCTCTGGGCTTTTCCGCGAAGAAGTACAAGACGGACATTCACCCCATCGTGGTGGCGCACAGTCCTCGCGTGGAAGGCAAGCCAACGGTGCTTATCTACGGGCACTACGACGTCATGCCCATCGATCCCATCACGGCGTGGCAGAGCCCGCCCTTTGAGCCGACCGTGCGCGAGGGGCGCATTTACGCTCGCGGCGCGTCGGATGACAAAGGCGAGATCATGGCGCATATTCTCGGCGCTCAAGAGCTTATTGAGGAGCAGGGATCCCTTCCGCTGAATGTGACTTACCTCTTTGAGGGCGAGGAAGAGCGCGGCAGTTACAGTCTGCAGGAGTTTTTGAAACGCCCGGAAGCGCAGAAAGAGCTGGCGTGTGACATCATTGTGGTGAGCGATACCGGCATGGCTGCGCCGGACGTTCCCTCCTTCTCCTACGGACTGAAGGGAGTGTGTTGTTTCGAGCTGGAGATTTTAGGCCCCAAGATGGACCTGCATTCCGGCATTTTCGGCGGCGCGGTTGCCAACCCCATCACCACGCTCTGCGAGATGCTTGCGACCACGCACGATGAAAACGGCCGCATCACCGTGGAAGGTTTTTACGATGGCGTGAGCGAGATTGCGGATTGGGAGAAGGAGAGCTGGAGGCGCGTGCCGGGCATGAGCGACGCCGAACTGGCGGATCTCACCGGCGTACCCGCTCTGCGCACGGAGAAGGGCTACACCGGCGCCGAATGCGTCTATGCTCGCCCGACTTTTGAGCCGAATGGCATCGTTGGCGGTTACGTGGGCGAGGGTTCCAAAACGGTCATTCCCACCCACGCGGTGGCCAAGATCAGCTGCCGCCTAGTGCCGGGGCAGGATCCCGTGGACATCATGCGCAAGGTGGAGGCGCATTTCAAGAAGGTCTGCCCGCCGAGCGTGCGGATGAAGTTCACCATGCAACACGCTGGGGACGCGTACATGAGCGATCCGCATTCCCCCTTTGGCAAGGTGGCTCAGCGGGCCTTGGAGGAAACTTTCGGCAACCCGCCCGTGCTCGTGCGCGAGGGAGGTTCCATCCCCGTGGTGGCCTCGATGTCGAAACTGTTGGGCAAGGATGCGCTCTTCCTCGGTCTCGATTTGCCGGACGCGCGGATTCATTCGCCGAACGAGAACATGCGGCTGGACATTTTTGAGAAGGGCATCGCGATGGCGAAGGCGCTTCTGCGCCTCATGAGCGAGGTGAAAGCATGAATGCGGTCGAGATTCAGGACGTGCACAAATCCTTCCCCGGCGCATGGGGAAAGTGGGACGTGTACGCTGTGAAAGGAGTGACTATTACTATCCCACAGGGTTCCGTTTATGGCCTCATCGGCCCGAATGGTTCCGGTAAAAGCACGGTGATGAAGATGCTGGTGGGCTTGCTCGCTCCGCATGAGGGGAGCTGCCGCGTGTTTGGTCGCCCAGCCAAGGCCTCCGCCAATCGCCGCGAGATTGGGTTCCTTCCTGAAAATCCGTACTTTTACAAGTTCTTGACCGGGGAGGAGACCATTCGCTTCTACGGTCGCCTGTGCGGGCTGGGGGGGAGCGCCCTGAAGAGCCGCACCCAGGAGTTGTTGGAGTTGGTGGGCTTGCAGGATGCCGCGCACCGTCGGCTTTCCGGCTATTCTAAGGGCATGCTGCAGCGCATTGGCTTGGCGCAGGCTTTGGTGCAGAGCCCGCGCTTGCTCGTGCTGGACGAGCCGACTGCCGGCGTGGATCCCATTGGCTCACGCATTATTCGAGATATTATTCTGGATTTGAAAGGTCGCGGTCTCACGGTGTTTCTATGCTCGCACTTGCTTGAGCAGGTACAGGAGGTGTGCGACCGCGTGGGCATTCTCTACCAAGGTTGCCTTATTGCTGAGGGGAGTATGCAGGAGCTGACGGATGATCCGCATTGCCAGCAAATTCTCCTGCGCGACGCTCCGCCCGAATTGCTCGAGAAGTTGCGCGCCGAAGCCGGTGATGCGTGGCTCTCTTCCGCTCCCGCTCACCGCTCGCTGGAGTCTGTCTTCTTGCGCGGTATTCGTGAACGCATGCAGCAGGATGCCCGGCAAAAGCAAATGTCTGCCAAATGACTTTTCGTCAGCTTCAGTACGTGTTGGCGGTGGCGGCGAAGGGGAGCATCAGTGAGGCTGCCAAGTCGCTCTTCGTTTCGCAGCCCAGTCTTACGAGTTCGGTGCATGATCTGGAGGAGGAGTTGGGTATTTCTCTCTTCACCCGCAGCAACAAAGGCGCGATTGTAACCGCAGAAGGTGAGGAGTTTCTCGCCTACGCACGGCAGGTGGTGGATCAGGTTGACCTCCTTGAGCAAAAATACACTGGGAAAAAGCGGGGAAAGCGGGACTTTTGCGTGTCGGCGCAGCATTACTCGTTCGTGGTGGAGGCTTTTGTGGATGTTTTGCGTGATTACGGAGGCGATGAATATGATTTCCGCATCCGTGAAACGCAAACATATGAAATTATTGAGGACGTGGCCAAACTGCGCAGCCAGGTGGGCGTGCTTTACCTCAATAAGCAGAATGAGAAGGTGCTGCGCAAAACACTGCACGCTCACGAGCTGCAGTTCACGCGCCTTCTCATCGTCAAGCCGCACGTCTTCATAGGACGCAACAATCCGCTGGTGAAAAAGAAGGCGCTCACGCTGAATGATCTCGCCCCTTTCCCGCGCCTTTCCTATGAGCAGGGCGATCATAATTCCTTCTATTTTGCCGAGGAAATCCAAAGCACGCTCGAGCGCAAAAAGAATATCCTCGTGCGCGATCGCGCCACGCTCTTCAATCTTCTCATCGGTCTGAACGGCTATACCATTTGCAGCGGGATCATCAACAATGCCCTCAATGGACCGGATATCGTTTCGCGTCCTCTGCGGGTTGATGATTATATGGAGATTGGCTACATCACCCATAAGCGCATGCACCCCAGCCGCCTCGGCGAGGTCTTTATACAACGTCTCAAGGCTCGCGTGCACCGTTAATATTAGCCATAGATTTTTTCTATGGCTGGTGATTATTTATTTGTATTTTACAGGGACGGAGTTGTCGCGTTACAATGGAGAGAAGCGGGCAGAACACCCCGTGAAATCACGAAAGGATCACCATGGAATACACAGTAGTCGGTTTCCCGCGCATCGGCGAACACCGCGAACTCAAGCAGGCCACGGAAGCTTATTTCCGTGGGGAGAAACAAACACATGAACTGCTCGCGGATGTCGAGCGGTTGCGCGCTGCACAATGGGAAAAATTACGCGCATGTGGCGCTGCTTTGATCCCATCCAATGATTTCTCCCTCTACGACGGGATGTTGGATACAGCGTGGATGCTCAATGTCATTCCCGGAAAATACGCCCGTCTCGGTTTGGATGAGGTCGGGACGTATTTTGCCATGGCACGTGGTTATCAGGGAGAGCACGGCGATGTCACAGCTCTTGCCATGAAAAAATGGTTCAACACAAATTACCACTACATGGTGCCGGAATTGGATGAAAACACAACTCTTTGCCTGCGTCATGCGCATTTTTTGGATGGGTATGAGCAGGCCAAACACATGGGGATTGAAACACGTCCGGTCGTCGTGGGGCCCTACACCTTTCTCAAGCTGGCGCGCAGTTCCTGCGATAAAAAGCAATTTATCGCCTCCTTGGCCGGAGCCTACGCTCAGCTGCTCAAATACGCTTCTTCGCGTGGCGTGCAGTGGGTCCAGTTCGATGAACCGGCTCTTGTATTGGATATGACGGCTGAGGATGTCGCTCTGCTCGGTGCGTTGTATGAATCCGTGCTGGCGGATCGCCCTGCCGATGGGACAAAATTGCTCGTGCAGACCTATTTCGGTGACGTGCGGGATTGCTACGAGCGGCTCTGCGAACTTCCCGTGGATGGCATCGGCCTGGATTTTGTGGAGGGCAAGCTGTCCGCTCAGTTGATGGCGCAACATGGCTTCCCGGCGGACAAAACGCTTTTTGCCGGGGTCGTGAATGGCAAAAATGTGTGGCGTTGTCGCTACCGTGACATGTTGGAACAACTGCGGAAGCTCTGCGGTATGGTTCGTCATGTGGTGCTCAGTACGTCGTGCTCCCTGCTGCACGTTCCCTACACGGTAGCTCATGAGCCGCAGCTTCCCGAGCAGGTGCGACAGCGTCTCGCCTTTGCTTACGAAAAATTGGGAGAGCTGCGGGAGATCTGCCGCCTTGTTGATCTGCCGGACTGTGCGACAGATGCAGCTTTCCTGGCGAATGAAGCCTTGCATGCCGCCGCGCCGCTGGCTCCGAATCCTGCGGTGCAGCAGCAAGTTGCTTCCCTCACGCCCCGGGACTTCAAGCGTGAGATGCCGCGCCGCAGTCGTCAGGCTCTGCAGCGCGAGACGTTGGCGCTTCCCCTGTTGCCTACCACGACCATCGGTTCGTTCCCGCAAACGGCATCCGTGAAGCGTCATCGCGCCCGGTGGCGCAAAGGTGAAATCAGTGCGGACGAATATGCGAATCTGGTGCGTGTGGATATCAAGCGTTGCATTGCCTTGCAGGAGGAGCTGGGGCTGGATGTGCTGGTGCATGGCGAATACGAACGCAACGACATGGTGGAGTACTTCGGTGAGAATCTGGCAGGTTTCGTGTTCACGCGCGATGCGTGGGTTCAGTCCTACGGCACACGCGCGACGAAACCGCCCATCATCGTGGGTGATATTTCGCGCATTTCGAGCATCACGACGCCCTGGATCAGCTACGCCGCTTCCCTCACCCAAAAACCGGTGAAGGGAATGCTCACCGGCCCGGTCACCATCTTCAACTGGTCCTTCCCGCGCGAGGATGTCCCCCCAGCTGAGTCGATGTACCAGATTGCTCTGGCCTTGCGCGAGGAAGTGCTGGAACTGGAGGCCGCCGGCATTCGCATCATTCAGATTGATGAGGCGGCTCTGCGCGAGAAATTGCCGCTGCGCCGCGCCGACTGGCATAGTGAATATCTGGACTTCGCCCTGCGGGCTTTCCGCCTGTGCCACTCCGCCGTGCAGCCCGCTACCCAAATCCACACGCACATGTGCTACAGCGAGTTCGAGGATATCATCTCGTATATTGATGCGATGGACGCCGATGTGATCACTTTTGAAGCCTCTCGCTCCAAACTCACTATTTTACGCGCCCTCGTGCAAAATAATTTTGAAACGGAGGTGGGACCGGGCGTCTATGACATCCACTCGCCGCGAGTCCCAAGCGTCACGGAGATTGCCGCTTCTCTCAAGCTGATGTTGCGGGATATTCCGGCGGACTGTCTGTGGGTGAATCCGGACTGCGGCCTGAAAACCCGCGGTGAACCGGAGACGATTGCTGCGCTCAAGAACATGGTGCAAGCCGCCTCATGCGTGCGCGACACACTGCGCTGACGTACTCTCTTTCTGCGCGGGTGTCTCAGTGGCTCCGGCTGCTGCGGCGTCCGCGCGCTTTTGCTCGTTTTTTGTATTTGCTAACAGGTTGGTTTTATGCTTTAATCCGCTGCGATGAGGTGGGGCCGATTTGCCCTGCTTCATCTCCCCCGGGAGGCGACGCCGATGCCGCAGGAAATAGATGGGAAAGGCTGTGCAATTCAGCCGCTGTGCCGCAACCGTGATGCCCGATAGGGCTCAGTCGGAACACCAGCCCGGTGGGATGCCTTAACCCGAGGCGGCGTGTCACTGCCTCTCTGGCTTATCAATCTATGCAATTACATTCGTTGACTCCTCAAAGGAGTATCTACCAAGCCGTGCTTGCCCTTGCGTTGGCAGGTTCCTGCGCTCACGCGCAATCCCATCATCAAACACCCCCTGCTTCTGCGGACGCTGTGCCCGAAACAGAGCTTGCTCCCGTGACGGTTTCCGCCCACGAGGGTATCGCCGTGCCCTACGATGCCACGGGTGTGTCCGTCTCGATCCTCGATCCCGAGGAACTCAAAAAGGAGGGCGTTTACAGCGTCACTGAGGCTCTCACGACCGCGCCCGGTGCCTATGTTCTCCCCGGCGGCGGCGCCTACCAGCGCGGCGACACCTCCGACCTCGTTATCCGAGGCATGAGTTCGCAGAAATACGTGCTCTCCATGATGGATGGCATGAGGCTGGACGGTTTGGGACAAGCCGGGTTGATGACGTCGAATGTCTTGGCGCGCACGCCGTTGTTTGGTCTTGGCGCGCTGGAGTTGGTGCGCGGAGCGGAAGGCGCCGTGTACGGCGGCGGCGCGATGAGCGGTGTGCTCTTCATGGAAACGCCGGAAGGCAAGGGTGAGCCCTCAGCCTCGCTCTTCAATGAATACGGCAGCTTCGATTCCTACACGGGCAACCTCACGGCACAGGGGAGCGTGAAGGACACCTCCTTCTTTCTCTCTTCCACCTACGAACGCACCAATAATGATTTCAGTTATTTGGACGGCTCGGGACCTGTGCTCAAACACGCCGGAAAGTATGAAAATTGGTCGCAAGCCTTCCGATTGGATCGCGTGATCAACAAGCGCAATCGTGTGACTTTTACTTACCGGCGCTCGGATTCCGCTTACAGAAATTATACGCCCCCGTCCGATTCAGACGCCGAGAACAGTCGGTATGAATTTCGTACCAATCTTGTCACAGCAAAGTATGTGGGCGAAATCACGGATAAGTGGACGAGTTCGCTCATGTTCGGCTATTATGGCAGTGACACCACTTTTGGTGCGCGTGGGACATCCTCGTTGGGTACTTCTTATCAGGAACTGGACAATGTGCAACTGGAGTGGCGCAACCTTTACAAATGGAATGAAAAAAATAAAACGACTGCCGGCCTCGGCTGGGTGCGCACTGATTTCGATAGCATCAGTGGTGGACAGGAGAATCCGTCAAGTGGGAACTTGGACAGTGTGCTGAGCGTTTTTGCAGAACATAGCGTGGAACCCGTGAAAGGCTGGACGAATACAATTGCCGCCCGATTGGATTCCAGCAACGCGTTTGATGAGCTTCTCACTTTGCGCGCCGGAACAAACTATAAATTCAACCGCGAGCGCACTCGTGTGTTTGCTACGTTGGGGCGCGGCTATGCCGCTCCCTCTTCTTTCCAACGCAGTGCCGCGACATATAAGGCCGGGTTCTATGAGTACCACGGAAATCCGAACCTTGACTGCGAGACTGACTGGACCGTCGATTTCGGTCTGGAGCAGCAGTGGATGAAGGATCACTTCCTCTCCACCACTCTCTTCTGGACGCGCGCAGAAAATGCGATCGGGACAGATTCCTCGGATTATCCTCATTACTACTACGTCAACAAGGAGGGGCACCAGACATACCAGGGTATCGAACTCGCCGCCCGAGGCACGTTCGAACATCATTGGAACACAGGTTACAAACTTGCGTGCACCCTCACTCAACCAAAATCCAGCGATGACAAGCAAGTGGCTCACTCTGCCCGTCAAGTTTGGTCCGCCGATGTGCATACGAGCCCAGTGGAGAAATTGACCACGGGCATCGGCTTGGCAGCTGCGTGTCGCAGAACCGATTGGGGTGGTGCGAATCTTGACAATTATCTCATCCTGCGCTGGTATGCCAACTACGAGATCAATGATCATTTGAATGTGCATCTGCGCGTGGAGAACCTCACAAATCAGAAGTATGTTTCGGATAGCGGGTATCCTATCGAGAAATCAATGCTGAATACGGGCACGGCTGTGTACGGCGGTTGCACGGTGAAGTTCTGATGCGATGAAGCGTGCGGGTGCAGTTGTTTTCCTGTTCTTGCTCTTGTTGGCGGGAGTGGCGTGGTGGGCTGTGCGCAGTGTGCAGCCTGCTGAGCCGCCCGCTTGCGAAGGGGAAGATACTGCGCCCGCCGCATACCCGCCGGATATGTGGGCGGAGCTTTCCCGCCTCTCCGCCATGCGCATTGTGCACGCGGATGCCGGGGAGCTGCCTCCTGCCGATTTGTCCTGGAGCTCCGGGGATGGTGAGGAGGCCATCGGGAGTTCGCAAGCTCGGCGCGGTGGCGTGCTGCGCCTGTCCAGTCCGGGTCCCTTTCCCTCGAACTTGCTGGCCTTTGGCAGCCCCACGCCGCAGTTTTTTCACGCCAACGCATTCACTCGCGTGGAGATGCCACTTGTGGCGCAGCATCCGGTCACGCATCGCCCCATTCCCGGTGTAGCGTGCGAGTGGGTGGCGCGTGGTCGCACGGTTTTTTTTCGTTTGCACCCCGCAGCGCGCTACACGAATGGTCGGCCTGTGCGGGCGGCGGATTATGCGCTCGGAACGTTGTTGTGTGCCAAATCGCGGGATGCCGCATGGGAAACTCTTTCAACGACCGCCGAGGAACTGCGCGTGTACGATGACCGCACGCTGAGTCTCACTTTGCGCCGCGGCGGCGTTCTCGCTGTGCTGCGGGCATCTGCTCTTCTTCATGCCGCTGAACCGGGCTTTTACGCCGACTTCGCCGATGATTACGCCGAACGTTACGCGTGGCGCACTCCGCCATCCACCGGCGCGTATAGCGTGGCGCGCGTGGAGCAGGGACGCCTCATCGAAATACGCCGCGTGCGGCATTGGTGGGCGCAGGATCTGCCTCTCTACCGCCATACGGCAAATGTGGACGCCATCCAGTTCCATTTTCTCACGGATGAGGCGCAGGCTTTTGAGCTGCTCCTGCGGGGGCAGCTCGATATGGTTCAAACGCGTCATGTAGCATCTTGGCAGAGGTACGCCGATGCACGCGGCATTGTGCGGACAGAGTTCAGCGCGACTTGTCCGCCTCCGCCGTACGGCGTAGCGCTGAATGCTCGCAGGTTGTCTCTGCCTCTCCGGCGCGGGCTGATGCATGCCATGGACATGGATCGCGCGATAGCCGTCATTTTTCGCGGAGAAGGGGAAAGATTGCGCGCCTTTTCCTCCGGCTATGGCGCGCTTTCGCCCAAGGATGCGCCGCGCGTTGCCTATGACCCTGCTCGAGCTCGGGCCGCCTTTGCTCAAGCGGGTTTTTGTACGGCGGGCGAAGATGGCATCTTGCGCCGGGCTGACGGTACGCGCTTGAGTGTGCACCTCTCTTACGTACCCTCGGAAAAGGTGAGCACGCTTGTGGAGATTCTGCGCGAGAGCGCCCGAACTTGCGGCGCGGAAATTCTCCCCGAGCCTCTCTCTTGGCAAGCCTGCGCTCAGCAAGTTCGGGATGGCTCGCATGATCTCACATTTTGGGCCACGGTGCCGGCTCAACCCTTGCCTGCTCCGGCGAGGTATTTCCATTCATCCGCATCCGGGGATGAAGCCCCCTTCGGCTTGCAAGATGCGCGCATGGATGAGGCTCTGGCTGCCTGTGCTGCTGCGCGCGATGAGGTACAATTCGCCGATGCCTTGTCCCACGTGGAGCGCTTGGTGCGAGAACTCGCTGTGTGGTTGTCCGGTTGGCGGGAATCCCGTGCGCATGTGCTGCACCTGCCGCGCGTGCAATTTCCGGCTGAACCGGGTTTTTATGTGGATGCGGTGGACAATCACACGCTGTGGATTGAGTCGGGGGATAAGAAAGGAGGTTCGCTGTGAAAACTCGCCGTTACGTGTCTCGCCCCGGCTTCTCATCTTTGCACCTGCGAGCGCTTGCATGTACAGTGCTCACTCTTGCTATCTTTACCCTTCTTCTCAGTTCCTTTTCTTTCATTCCCCTGAATCTCTCGTTCCGGGGTGAGGCAATGGAGACGTTTTTTGCACAGCAGCCCGAGCGTGACCACGAGCCACGGGAACTCCCTATATCGTCCGTGACGCCGCAGCTGATTCTTCCCGTTCAACCTGAGCTATCATTTGAGCCGGTGGCAGTGGAGGAAACGGAGCCTTTTCCATGGCCGACATGGGAGGAAACTTCGGCTGTGGAAATCGAGGACGAACCGCTTCCGAAACCATCCGCAGCTCCGCGTCGCATGGCTGCAACGGCACGTTCCTCGGAGCCTTCTCAGGTCTCTTCCGCCGGAACGGCTGATGTCTTTACCCCGCCGGCGTACCGCATTGCGCCCGTGCCGCCATATCCCGCATCCCTGCGCCAGAGCGGAGTAGAGGGTAGGGTTCGTCTGCGTATCTTCCTGGATGCAGAAGGCAGACCGCAGCGCGTGGTGGTGGTGCAAAGCAGTGGCTACGCAGAGTTTGATTCAACCGCCGGCGATTGGGTGTTGCGTCACTGGTCATTCACCCCGGCGCAGCGTGGGGACAAGGCTGTGGCGTCCACGGTAGTCACCCAAGTGTGCTTTGTGATTCAGTGAGCCGCTGGTGTTGCTGTTTTTTTGACACGCAGTTTTTCCAATCGCTCGGACCACGCCGCGGCTTCCCTCTCATTTTCCTGTGCGTTTTCGGCATTGCGGAGCAAGTTGATGAGCAGGGCGATTGCCTGTGGGTAATCCTGTCCGGCTGACATGCGAATGTAACTCATGCCTTTCTCCACGTTTTTCGGTACGAATTCGCCTTGCAGTAGCATGATGCCGTGTACTAACTGTGCTCCCATATCTCCTCCCTGAGCCGCAATGGCGTACCATCTGGCGGACTCTTTCATGTCGCGACGGATACCACCCTTGCCATCGGCATACAGCCGTCCCAATGCGCACGCCGCCTTTGCCGCTAGGGTAGGATTGCGCGATTGCACAGCCTTTTTGAGCCATTCGGCTTGCTTGACTGCATCCAAATCGCCGGTTGCCGTCGTGAACGCACCCATGTAGTATTGCGCCTCCGCGATACCAGCTTCCGCTGCCTCCTTCCAGCATGCTCGCGCTTTTTTTTGGTCGGGAGGTACTCCCAATCCGCGGCGATGAATAAGTCCCATGTACACCAAGGCTTCTTTACTTCCCTGGTTTGCTGCCATACTGAACCATTTGAGAGCTTCTTTGCCATCTTGTTTCACGCCTTTTCCCCCCTCTAGATAGAGACCGCCCAAGTCGGTTTGTGCTTGCAAATGCCCAGCTTCCGCTGCGCGACGCAGCCATTTGAGCGCTTCGCCGAAATCAGACGAATCTCGCTTCACGTTCGGCTGTAATAAGGTGTGTACGTATTCGTACATCTCCTGCGCTGTCTGCGGCTCTTTGCTCTTTTCATCCCCTCCGCAGTTGACGAGACATAGCCCACCCGTCAGCGTGGCCAATAACGTAGCTATGTGCAGCTTCTTCATGGATTCAATGTAGCATGATGTCGTCGCTGCGTGCAAGTTTTTACCTTCTTGCGAGAAAAAATTACACATAAACAAAAAAGTCCGCGGAGGCGCGTGGTGACGGGGAAAGGAGGGGGATGGGAAGGAGAAGATTGGGGGAGGGTGGAGCAAAAAAAAGTGAAAAAAAATTAGGAAATAGCTTGACGAATCGGGGAGAGAGGCGTATAGTGTGCCTCACCCCCTGCCGA